>LBYG01000001.1 GCA_000996085.1 Parcubacteria group bacterium GW2011_GWB1_40_14
GCACCGACTAGAAAATGCCATCCCGCCAAAAGCGGGATCTGCATTTTCAGGAGTCCCGCCGAGTTCCGAAAACCTGGAGGAACTTTAGCCCGAAAAGCGAGGCAGGAATATTTATTTAAGCAAATCACGACATATATATCGAAACCGAGAGATTTTTAAGGAGCTCCGACGTAAAGTCGGAGCGGCAGGTTCTAGGAGCGAAGCGACGGAAATCTTTTCCTCAGCGCGAAAAGGAAGTCTTAGATATTGACAAATAATTAATATTATGTTAATATTTAATTAATGTTCTTAATGTAGATTTGGCGACAGGAGAGTAAAATGAAGCGCAAAGCGTTCCTTAAGAGGGTCGGACAGCGGTTGGAGTCAATCCATAATCGCTGGTTCTCGTCACCCGAAGATGAATGGGGTATCGGTTTCTGACATACCGATTCCTTTTAAAAAAGTGCTGAGCATCACTCTAAAATGCTCTTTTTGTTTGATTTAAATTTGTATATAAATCCAGTAATATGTTGAAGCCGTTCTGCCATTCGCCAACCGGCGAAGGCGGATAGACGGCTTTTTTGCTTTTATTAATTTGCAGCTTGATGTTAAAATAGTCATATGAAATATCAGATGGGTTCCAGGTTTAATATTTTTATACCCAATATCGAGGCGGGGGCTCTGTTGGAAAATTTTCTTATTGCAGCCGTATCATCTCTTTTATTAATAAGGGCTTTTCTTAATTTAACCGGATATCCACAATTTGGTTCCGGGGATTGGCATATTGCTCATATGTTATGGGGCGGCATGTTAATGATGGCCTCAATCTTCATGCTTTTATGGTTTTTGGATAAAAATGCCAAACGAATTGCAGCAATAATAGGGGGGGTGGGTTTTGGAGCCTTTATAGATGAATTGGGCAAATTCTTAACCAGTGATAACAATTATTTTTTTCAACCAACCATAGTTCTGATCTATATAATTTTTGTGTTTCTTTTTCTTGTTGTCCGCGCCATCGAAAAATATATTAAGTTATCAAACAAAGATTACGCTATAAACGCCCTTGAAGTTATGAAAGAAGTTGTTTTGTATGATTTAGATGAACAGGAACGACAACGCGCGCTGCATTTTCTGGAATTAAGCGATCACGACAATCCTGCCGTTGAACCTCTTAAAAAAATGCTCAGTTCTTTAGAGGGCAAGCCCGTGAAAAAAATAGGCATTTTGACTAGATTTAAAAAATTGCTATACGATATCTATATCGAACTTATCCAAAAGAAGTGGTTTGTTAACGTTCTGGTTTTCTATTTTATAGTTTTCGCAATTTTTAATTTAAGCATCGCTTATGAGGCAATACAAAAAAATGTGACCTTTAATACGCAAGGACAGTTTATTTCCTCAATAATTTCATTAGCTTTTTCTCTTCTCGGTACATACTTTATCGTAATGGATAAACGACTTCTTTCGTATGAAATGTTTAAGGATTCTGTGATCGTGTCTTTGTTTCTTACCCAATTTTTCTTATTTTATACGAAACATTGGTTTGGACTATTTATACTCATAATTAATTTGCTTATTTTAGTTGTATCGCAATATCTAATAGAACAGGAACAAATAATTTATCAGAAACAAAAACATATTATTTAAATTACGACTGTGCAGTAAAAATGAGACAAATTAAGAAAAACCGCCTATGCAAGGCGATTTTCTTGTTGTAAGAACGGTTTTTGGTATATAATTATACATATTAGTATTTAACTTTAATATATAAACATGAAAATAAGTGAAATATTTAAAACTCGTAAAACGCGCTTGCCGGCAATGGGACTTATCGTTGCAGTTTTTGTGATACCCGCTGCAGCTTTGATCACAACAGCTTTTTGTAATAACAGATGGTGTCAAATTTTTCCGTGGCAGAACAAAACCATATCTGGGTTTGAAGAATGTGTTAGTTTGGGTTATCCTGTCGCAGAATCACAGCCTAGGCGCTGTTTAACTCCGCAGGGAAGTTTTGTAGAGAATTTAGAGCAACCCACAGGTGGAATAGCAGAATCTTTTTATAGTGAAGAAATTGCGGTTGATACGCCGCTTATCAATGCTTTAGTTACAAGTCCGCTTGAAATTAAGGGGAAGGCCAGAGGAAGTTGGTTTTTCGAAGCGTCTTTTCCGGTTAGTATAGTTGATGCAAATAATAATATTTTAGGGCAATGGTACGCGGAAGCGCTTGAAGATTGGATGACCACAGAATTTGTACCATTCAAAGCAGAATTAAGTTTTTCTGCTTCTGAAACAAAAATGGGATTTTTAATACTTTCCAAAGACAATCCTTCAGGTTTGCCGGAAAATGACGCAGAAATAAAAATCCCCGTGTTGTTTACTGAATAAATAAGCTAAAAACGTTTAATGTTTAAAGGATCTATGTATATAGATTTAAAGCTTTTGTTTTAAGAAAATGCACAATATTATTGAAGTTAAGGATTTAATAAAGAAGTATAAAGATTTTACCGCTGTTGACGGTATTTCTTTTTCTGTGGGCAGGGGAGAGTTTTTTGGCTTTGTAGGACCAAATGGCGCAGGAAAAACGACAACAATAAGCATACTTTCAACGTTGCTGGCGCCCACATCGGGAACGGTTATGGTCAATGATTTTGATGTTGCAAAACAAACCAACCAAGTACGTTCTTCGATAGGTATAATTTTTCAGGATCCCGCTCTTGATGTTGAACTTACGGCCTGGGAGAATTTATGGCTGCACGCTAAATTATATGATGTTCCAAAAGATAAATTTGAAGAGCGAGCCAAAGAACTTTTAGAATTGGTAGATATGGTTGAATGGAAAAATAAAATAGTAAGATCTTTTTCCGGTGGCATGAAGCGGAGACTTGAAGTAGTAAGAGGTCTTTTGCATCACCCCAAAGTCTTGTTTTTAGACGAACCTACTATAGGTCTTGATCCGCAAACCAGAGCTTTAATATGGCAGTATCTCAAGAATTTGCGCGCAAAAGAGGATATAACTGTTTTTGTTACAACGCATTATTTGCCCGAGACAGAAAATTGTGACCATATTGCAATAATGGATAAGGGTAAGATTATCGCATATGGATCACCCGAAGAATTAAAGACGCAATTTAATCAACATTCTATGGATGGTGTTTTTATTGAAGTAACCGGACACGGTATACGCGATGAAGAACTTTCTGCTGACGCCACGGCGCGCACTCAGTTCAAACAGAGAGGAGGATGGAGAAGATGAGCCATTTTATCAACAGTATATATATAATCTGGTATAGAGAATTACTCCGTTTTTGGCGTAATAAAATGAGGGTTTTGACGGGTTTTTCTTTTCCTTTGTTGTGGCTTTTGATTTTCGGTAATGGAATTTCTGCTTCACTTAGTCTTCCTATACCGGGAGTTAAATTCGTGCAATTTTTGTTTCCGGGGATAATTGCCCAATATTTGATATTTACCGGTATGTTTTCTGCTATTTCTATATTGCAGGACAGGGAATTTGGTTTTTTGAAAGAAATATTGGTTTCTCCGATAAGCCGTACGGCTATTGCACTTGGCAAAATATTGGGCGGTGCAACAACCTCAAGTCTTCAGGTACTGCCAATACTTTTTCTTGGGCCGCTTGTAGGTGTAAATCTGACAGTAAAAATGATTTTATTGCTCATACCCGCCATTATACTTTTAGCCATAGCTTTGAGCTCTATAGGCGTAGCAATTACAGCAAGAATGAAATCTCTAGATGCCGGGCAATATATTTTCCAATTTCTTGCGTTTCCTCTCGTAATGCTTTCAGGCGCGGTTTTCCCTTTGCATAATTTACCGGTATGGTTGAATTTATTGACAAAAATAAATCCGATTTCTTATGCCGTAGATATATTGCGTAAAATTGTTTTTGAAAATAGTAATTTGCCCCCGCAAGCAATAGAATCATTAAGTCCAACCATAAATGGACATGTAGTTGCCATACACCACGAACTGCTTATAGTTGTTCTCTTTTCTTCGGTAATGATATTTTTTGCTTCACGGGCATTCCATAAGGCATAGCCATACAAATATTTTTGATAAAATAAAGAACTCTAATTTACTTTAAGGGGGGAAAGTCTGTGGCAGGCTTAAAGATATTACAGTTGCTAAGGTAATAGAAATATATCTAAGTAAAATTTATAAAACAGTCCCGATTAATTTTCAGGACTGTTTTTATTTTCAACGTATTTCTCTTTAATTAGTTTATTCAATATCTTCTTAACTTTTTCAAGCGTATCCCAATCATGTATGGAAAGAGGGTAGGCCTTTATTCTATTCTTTTTGAATTGTGCAATTTTCTTCTTTAATTCTTTTGTGTCTACGGTATCGCTTTTGCTTAAAAAAACAATTTCTTTCTTTTTTAACAGTGATTTATTGTAAGCGCCCAATTCTTTTCTGATAGTTTTATAATCATGAAACGGTTTTTCAGCGTCGGCTGCGACAAGATGAAAAAGTAATTTTGTTCGCTCGACATGTTTTAAAAATTTGATACCCAGTCCTTTTCCTAAAGAAGCGCCCTCAATTAGTCCCGGAATATCAGCTAGGATAAGCTCGTAATAAGTGCCCAAATTTGGTTCCAGTGTGGTAAAAGGATAATTGGCAACCTTGCTCTGGGCGTTTGTTAATTCGTTAAGCAAGCTTGATTTGCCGGCATTTGGTATCCCAATAAATCCAACGTCAGCAATCAATTTTAACTCAAGCCGTATCGTAAATTGTTCTCCTGGAAGTCCTTTTTGAAATTGTTTTGGGCTTGTATTGCGTGAAGAACGGAACAGGAAATTTCCTTTTCCGCCGCGGCCGCCCCTTACCGCCAAAAGACGTTCTCCTATTTTAGTTATTTCACTGTTAGTTCCTTTAGTTTTGTTATGTATGACAGTGCCGACGGGAACCTTCAGAATTATATCTTCCCCGTTTGGACCGTCGTTTAGCTGATGCCCGCCCAACTTACCGCTTTGCGCAAAAAACTCTTTTCTATATCTGAATTGTTGCAAACTTCCAAGATCAGAAATTCCTTCAAAATAAATGTTGCCTCCGTCTCCTCCGGATCCACCCGCAGGGCCAAGACTCATTTTGGTCTTGTGAAAGGCAACCGCGCCTTTGCCTCCGTCTCCGGCCTGAACCTTTATTGTTACGTCATCTACCAACATAATTAATTACTTAACGCCGGGGATAATTTAAGTTGAATGCTTTCTCCTTGCGGATAAAAGTTTAATTCTTTATTGTTTACAATATAGATTTCCTGTACATCCCACCCGTAAAGGTTCCAGGTTTCAAGGCAATCACCGGAGCCGTTATTGCATAGAACAAGATGTTTTATTCCGGCGGAGTCGATTTCATAAATTGTTTTGGGGTCTTCATCCGATTTGATCCAACGCGAAGTTAAGTATTCATTTAAAGAACCGTCATTTATTACTTTAACTTTTCCGGCAAACGGTGAGAGATGCGGATACCATTGTTCTATGTTGCTGGTAAGTATATGCCGTTTAAATTTTTTGTTTCCGGTCTTTTTTATCAGATACACTTCGTGCCTTGAGCCTTCGCGGACCAAATCTCCATCATTAAGTGATGTTTCCGGGGCGGCAATTGCCGCAAGTGTAGAAGAATGAATTATTATCGGGGTGCCCACTTCGGCCCAGTCATATAATTCTTTATCGTCACCATCAAAAAGCCTTATGCAGCCCAAAGAATAAGCAACGCTTACTTTTTTGCCGTTTTTAAAATAAGGCCAACCATGAAGATAATAACCGTCGCTTCTGAAGTTTAAACTCCACGGCATCCATGCCTGCGAAAGACTTGAAAGATGTTTTGGTTCTTTGCGCAATACTTTATATTTTCCTTCCGGCGTATCGCCTCGTCCCGGTCTGCCCTTGCCGGCCACAGGAAAAGTTTTAACTACTTGTCCATCCTGGAATAGGGCAATAACCATGCTTTTGAGGTTAATATCTATATATTTACCGCTTGTGATTTGCGGATCATAGACCTCTTTTGAAATTTCTGTTGTATTATTTACATTAGTAACTTTAAAGGTATATGTTTTGTTTAGCGGTCCTACGGTCGCAAAAAAAGAAGGGGAAACAACTTTTATTTCGTAGTTTATATCGGGATTAAAACCCAAGTCAGGCAAGAATATTAATTCATGCTGATCAGTCAGCCAAATGACCTCACCTTTTGTTTCAGGGAGGATTTTGAACGAATTTATTGCGGTCTTTTCGGAGATCCAAGAAGGATATTTTACTGTTATTTGGTCACCGATCTCGGGAGTTTCGGTGCGGTCTATAGAAACCGTATATCGGGGGGTTTTTGCTATTAGTGAAAACAACAAACCGCCTGCGGTTATTCCGCTAACGATAGCTAAGAAAAGAGTAGGTTTAACGATTTTGTGCATGTTTATAGTATAACAGTAAAAGAATTAAAACGGCAGAATGTTTTTATCTTGACAATACTCCATTTATTTGTTATTATATAGAACAAGGCCACAGTATATAATATTGCTGTGGCCATTCTACTAAAAATAAGGTTTTTACAAGTAAGGAAATAAAAGATATAATCTATATAGATATTTGGGGCAATCTCTTTATGACAAAAGTATTTAAAAGAATCAGTGAGCATGCAATAGATTTCTTGGTTCCTTCGGAAAGGAACGGATTTATACCGCGGGCTTTGGGCGTGCGCTCTTTTTTTTACTACGGCTTTTTAATCTTTGTTGTAGCTATAATGCTTTTTTCTCCGCTAACAAAGACTTTGCCCTGGAGAGTCTTTTTAGCCAATCTTTCACAGGAATTAATTTTGACTCAGACAAACCCGGTAAGACAATCAGTGGGCATTTCTCCTCTTCAAGTAGACCCGCTTTTAGCTGAGGCTGCGCGCATGAAAGCAGAGGACATGATAGCTAGAGATTATTTTTCACACATAGGTCCAAGCGGTGAATTGCCGTGGAAATGGATAGAGGCTTTGGGTTATAAATATGCCGCTGCAGGAGAAAATCTCGCGATAGATTTTTCTGATCCAAGCGCTTTAGTTAATGCGTGGATGGCTTCACCAACTCACGCGGCAAACATACAAAATGGGGTTTTTACTGATGTTGGTATAGGAGTTGCCGAAGGTGTGTTTGAAGGAAGAAATACAGCAGTTGTAGTTATGTTTTTAGGAAGCAAAGCAAAAACCACTGTTGCGGTAGTTCAGCCTTCTCCTCCACCTGCTCCATTGTTCGCTCCTGAGCCCCCTCCCGCACCGGATCCTGTTTCACAGCCTGATCCAGTACCGTCACCAGTACCAGTTGAGCCTACTGAAACCTCACAACAAACAGTTACATCGGTTCCTATAAACACTCAAGCTGTCAGATCAGATACGCCTACAATATCTGAGAACAATATCTGAGAAGGTGGTTGCATTAAATTCCGGAAATAATGAAACTGTAGAACTTCAAAAACCTCTTATTGTTAGAACAGAAGAGATTGTTCGTAACGATGTTGCTGTAGAAGAATCTGCGGAAATTGTTTCGGATGATAAAACCAATGCCAATACGTTGGGATTGTTTTTAATTCAAGCGCCAACAATAGCGCGATTTGGTTTAAGTTTGTTTTTTGCATCTATGTTTGGTGTTGCGGTTTTGATGTTTATGTTTGATAAAGCTTGGGCACCGCGCTTTATTTCTCGGGCAAGCATTTCGTTATTGTTAATATCGGCTCTTTGGGTTCCGGAAATTTTATAAAGCTATTTTTATGCGCGACGACTAAATCTCCACACAGGGAGGTTTTTATTTATATATTATGGTTGCTAAGGTTTTTCACAAATAAAAGCATCTATTCTTGCGAATTGATAGTATTTATGGTATAGCATTTCTAGCGTATTCGTTCTTTGAAAGGAGAATGGCATAATTATTTAAGCTTTAACACGGCAATTGCGAGACAAATAGTAGCGGAGGTTAGGAATGTTTCGCTCGAAGCGTCACGCCCGGAACTTTTTTGCTGCATCTGCCTCAGCCCTTTTGTTTTTTTCGTTGTTTGTTCCACGCAGCGCATTTGCTGTTGGTCCAGACATCGTCTTAAGCGAAAGCGGCTGGAGTGATCCTGCGGTAGGTAAACCGGAGTTTCTGTTAGAAATATTTCGGTAAACGGTTTCTTTTACGGGTTATATGTAAATTTCTCGACAGGCGTTACTTTAGATGCCAATACACTTGGCATTAATAATTACGGTATATATCTGAATTTTTCCGACGGTAACGTCATTCGCAATAATTCTGTTTCAGATAGTTCCGCAACAGGCATTTTTACTCAGGAATCCGATAACAATACGATTTCCGGAAATGAAGTTCGTCTCAGCGGTTTCGGTATTTTTCTTGGGAGATCTTCTCTCAATACAGTATCGAATAACATCGCCATATCAAACGGCCTTCACGGAATTACGCTTGATTCTAATTCGAATTCAAATACTGTTGCAGATAATTTTGTTTTGGATAATAGCGCAAACGGCATTGCTTTGTTTTTGAATAGCAGCGGCAATGTTTTGTCCGGAAACACTTCTTCGGGTAATGGCGCTAACGGTTTATTGCTTTATTTCTCTCCGAATAACGTTGTGAGCAATAACGTTTCGGAAGAGAATTTTAACGGTATCCAGATCGGTTCTTTTGCCAACGATAATAGTATTGTCGGCAATACCGTACGTAATAATTCAAATTACGGAATTTTCATTTTTGACCTCAGTACCACAAATACTGTTAAGTACAATACGGTTTCGGGTAACGGAATCGGAGTTCAGATAACCAATGCTTCGAACAATTCTGTTTACAATAATAACTTTGTAAACAATGCGGTTCAGGCAAGCGTTGAAACTAACGAAAATACTTTTGGTAACGTTTTCTATAAAGATCTGCCCGTTGGCGGAAATCATTGGAGCGATGGAATTTCTCCGGATGCGGATAACGATGGCTTGCTCGATGAACCGTATATCTTCTCTGGCGGATTCGATGCGTTTCCGTGGATTGGATTAGACGGTTGGTTTTCGTCACTCCCGCCATCAGATGTAGTTGCTCCGACCACAGCAGTTTCTTTAAGCGGAACACAAGGCAATAACAGTTGGTATATTTCAGCCATTAGCGTTGAACTTGTTGCTACGGATAACCAAGATGGTACGGGCGTAGCCTCGACTGAATATAGTTTTGACGGCTCTTCCTGGAATCTTTATGTTGGTCCGTTTGAAGTAACGCAACAAGGCGAAACGATGCTTTACTGGCGTTCAACTGATAATGCCGGAAACGTCGAAGAAGTCTTGTCGCAGATGCTTCGCATCGACACAAGTCCTCCTGAGATAGTTATTGCGACACCGCAGAATAACGCGGAGTATCTTTTGCATCAAATTGTTAATGCTGACTGGAGTTCTAACGATTCGGTTTCGGGATTGCTCAGCGCAGAGAGCGTTTGTCTAAACGCAGCCGCTCTTGATACTTTGCAGGAAAATGTTCATACGTGTTCAGTAACAGCGGAAGATAATGCTGGCAATATTACTACGTACAGTGTTACGTATTATGTACGCTATGTATTCGGCGGGGTTTTACAGCCAATTAATTCCGATGGCAGTAGCGTTTTTAAACTAAAAGGCTCAATAAAAGTAGCGTTTCAATTGTTTGACGCAAACGGCAATTTTGTTACTGATGCAATCGCTACATTAACTTATAAAAAGTTGAGTAACAGTATTTCTGGCTCGCAAAGCGAATCAGTTATTACTGAATCAGCATCAGAAGGCAACGTCTTCCGTTACGATACCGATAAAGATCAATATTTCTTCATTCTTAAGACAAAAGGATTGTCTGCCGGAACGTGGCAGCTTTCAGTCTCTCTTGATGACGGTACGGTTTACACCGTAAATATTTCAGTAAATTAACATTAATAGGCCTCCGAAGTAATTCGGAGGCATTTACTTTTCATTTTATCTTTAGCACGATATACTGAAAAGTAATCCTTCGGCTTCGCTCAGGATGCACGTGATTGCAACTGCTCGCGAAACTCGCAGGCAATTACGGCATGGATGATGAAATATTAAAACAACTTAAAGAAAATCAAGTTTTACTTGAAAAGACATATAAAACTGTTGAGCGCCTAAAAAAATATTTTATGTGGACGCTTATAATAACAGTTATTACCGTTATACTGCCCATTATCGGATTAATATTTTTGTTGCCAATGCTTATGAGAAGTTTAGGCGGAGGGATTTTGGGACTATAAAAACACTAGTTAATATATTATAAACATGAAACAAATTTCTGTATTTTTTAGACTAATAGATAAATTTTATCCTCCCGTCAAAGTGCATGCGCATTGTGATGTGCCGTGCGGTTTATACGATACTGCTGCGGCAAAAATGGCGGCAAGTACGGTCGTTAAAATGGTAGAGAAAATTAACGCCCTGCCTGACGATGAAAAAGATCCGCAAAAAATGCTTGAGGCGCGCAATTCTTTTGTCCGTATGGTAATCACTAAAGAACAGCATGCTGAGATATGTAAGCGTGAGCTTTTAATATTATGGACAGACTTTTTTAAATCCGAGCATCTTGAAATGTTTCCGCAATTACACGAAACATTTTGGCATGCCGCTAAATTATGTTCTAAAAATAAACAGAATATAAGCGCGGAAGCCGCGGAGGAATTACAGGAAGCGGTGGTTAAGATAGAAGAAATGTTTCTGGCCGTAAAAGCTAAATCAGTAAAATAGAATGTTTTTTCCGATCGCTCGTTTTGTTGTTGATGGTAAGAGCATGCAGCCAACGTTTCAAGAAGGCGAACATCTTTTAATTAATAAACTTTTATATAAAATAAAAAAACCCCAAAAAGGAGATATTATTGTTTTGCGTGATCCAAGAGACAAGCAAAGATTGTTATTAAAGCGCGTTTTTGAAATACAAAAAGATAAACTTGAAGTAATAAGCGACAATATAGACGGAAATGACAGCAGAACCTTTGGTCCCGTAAATATAGAGAGCGTTGTCGGAAAAGTTTTTTTTCGATATTGATATATAAAAACCCCGATGTTGTGTCGGGGTTTTTTGGTATTAAAACTTTATTTGCGGTTCAGTCCAGTTTTGTTCTGATGGGGTCGCTACGCTTGCAACAATTCTTTTGATTGCTTCCTCGGCAGTTCGGTTTTCATTTCCTGAACGCACTACACGCATATTGACACCTACGCGATGTGCAAGAACCGGAACTGCAAGAGCTCGGATATCTTGAGGAATTACATAATCTCTATCATTCATGAAAGCATAGGCGCGTGCCGCGTCACGCAAAGCAAGAGTGCCGCGTGTTGAGGCGCCGTAATCCAGCATTCTTTCGGATTTTTCTTTAGCGACTTCTTTGCGCGTGGCATCAATGATCGCGACAATATATTCTTCTATAAGCCTGTGCATGTATATGAATCCATCCTCAGATGGATTAATAGTTAGCGCCTGCTGAATATGTAAGATTTCATCACAACTTATGACCGGTCTAAGGTCGTGGATCGGATGATGATTTCTCTGGCTGGCCAGAATTTCAAGTTCAGCTTCTTTGCTTGGGTAACCCAGACTTAATCTGAGCATAAAGCGGTCCAATAAAGCTTCGGGCAGAACAAATGTGCCCTCTTGTTCTATCGGGTTTTGTGTCGCAATAACTAAGTAGGGTTTAGGCACGTTGTAGGATATTCCGTCGATTGTGACCGTTTCTCTGGACATGGCCTCAAGAACAGCCGAATTAACTTTTGGCGGTGTTCGGTTTAGTTCATCATCTAAGACGATATTTCCGGTTGCAATCGGGCCAAGTTTAGGCTCAAATTCCTTTGTTTCCGGATTGTAGATGCTGATACCGGTTACATCGCCGGGCATAAGATCAGGAGTGCCCTGAATCCTTTTGAAGACCGCAATTCCGCTTTCTCCAGCGCTGACAGAGCGGGCTAGAGATTCAGCTAGAATGCTTTTGCCTGTTCCAGGAATATCGTCGTAAAGTATATGTCCACGAGCCAAGAAACCAGCTAAAGTAAGCCGGATAACCTCTTCTTTATCTTTAATTACAGTGTTTAAATTGGCGATAAGCTTATTGATTTTTTCGACAGCCGTTTTGCGGTCGATGATGGGTGGGTTGCCCATTGCACTGCCTTTCATGTAAAGTCAAAGTGCAGATTTTCTAAAATAATATACTAACATACCAAAATAGTCAATATCGGTTAGGCCAAAAGCAAGGTTCAAATTATTCCATTACGCAATAAAACGATCCATGTCATTTGCTGTATAGTTCGTTCCCGAAAAGAGTTGTTTTTATTGACAAAATCATAAAAATAGTATATATTTATTGAATAAAGAAGCAAAAACGATAAAATAAAGCAGAAAAATATGATAAATTTGTTCAAAAATAAAATTCAGCAAGCGCCCCGCGTTTTTATAAGTGGAGCACTGGTTATTATTTTTGGATTTGTAATTGGTTTTTTAACTGTTCCAACCTTAGTATCAATGGTCTGGGAAAAATTGGTAAGCAAAAGTATAGCTACTTCAATCGAAGACGGGGAAATTACAACCGGTATAGTGCTGTCGGATTCTCAATTTGCCGCTTTAGTTAATTCTGTTAATGGCGTTCTTAAAACAAATGGAATAGCGCCTGTGATAAATAATAATATCTCTTCTGCGTCACAAAATAACTCAGCGACAAATATTAACTCCAAGACCGCTTCTTTACCCACAGCCAAACAGCCGCAAGTTAGACGATTGTATGTGCCAACGGCAAATACCGACTTGGCTATTGTTGAGGGCGCAAACGAAAAAGCTCTATTCAAAGGCGCGTGGCGTTCGCCATACGGCAGCACTCCTGAAAATGGAGGCAATACGATTCTTTTTGGGCATCGCTATTTACACCTTCCTCCGCGCAAAGATACATTGTTTAGTTTAGATAAAGTAAAAGTAGGGGATCCGTTTGAAATAAGTTGGGACGGTAGGACCTATAAATATAAAGTCGTCGAAGTCAAAGTAGTCAATCCGGACGATATTTCTGTTCTTAACCCAACAGCTAAGCCATCAGTAACTATAATCACTTGTACTCCGGTATTTACCACCAAGTTTAGATTAGTAGTTCGAGGGGAACTTGTTTCAGAATAAACCCATTTTTTCATATTTATTAAAGGCGGTTTGTGCCAGGTAGTGAAAATTCGACCGTTCGCCAATGGCGAACAAAGGCTTAAGTCGAATTTCTACTACCTGGTGTGGTATAATATTCTTATGGATATAGAATTTCTACAAACCGTTTTTTTTGTTGTCGCAATTATTTTCTTTATCATTGTGGGTGTTTTAGTTTTGCCCGCGCTTATCCGCATTAACCGGATTCTTAAGCGAGTCGATTCTATTTCCAAAGATCTTGTTGGTCCCGCAAAACATTTAGCTAAGGCCGCAGCTGCTTTACAGGAAAGCGCCATAGCCGCAGGAGTAGCTTATTTTATTAAAAAGGCGCATGATTTTATGGAAAACAGAACTGAAGATCATCATAATCAACCACCAAGAAGAGTGTTATAATATAAATAATAATTTTTAAGTTTAATTTTATGGCCACTAAAAAATACATATACGAAAGCGATGCTTTAAAAGCAGCAAAGAAAACAGCTGCTTCAGCGGGAACATTAGCCGCGCTAGTTGGAGCGGCTGCCGGTTTTGCAGCGGTACTTTTCTCACCCAAATACGGGAAACAATTAAAATCAGAAGTTGGTTCAGTTGCCGAAGCCGTTAAAGCTCAGGTTGCAGCTGACGCGGCATTGCAGTTAAATAAAGTAAAAGTCATGTCAAAAACCGTATATGATGCAATAGTGCAGGAGGCTATGGCTGAATATAACAAAAGTTCAAGAATGGCCGAAAAGGATCTGAAAGTTATCGAAAAGGATCTTGATAAAAGATGGAAACATATTTTGCGTGTGGCTAAAGCAAGTCAGAAAAATTCTTCTGCAAAATAGCTCCTTAATTTAGTGAACAATGTTTATGGATTTGCAAGACAATTTAAAAAAGGTTTTGGCGGGAGCGCTTTTTATTTTTTTAATGGTTCTCTCCGGAAGCAAACTACTTGAAACCTTTATTGATTACACTAATTTTAAATCTCAAGTGCCCGAGAGAACTATTGCTATATCAGCCGAAGGTAAAGTTGATGCCGTACCCGATGTTGCCACGCTTAATTTTTCTGTAGTAAGCCAAGGTAAGGATGCCCGGACAATTGAAGACAGCAACACTAAGAAAATGAATGCCGTTGTAGCATTTCTTAAAGAACAAGGCATTTCAGATCGCGACATCAAAACTACAAATTATAATTTGAATCCGCAATATGATTACAACAAATCTTCCAGTCAAATAGGCGTGCCTTATCCGATAGTCGGGTATGTGCTTACACAAACTTTGACTGTAAAAGTTCATGAACTTGATAAGATAGGAACAATCTTGGAAGGAGCGATATCCCAAGGCGTTAACGAGAGTGGCGGAGTAAGTTTTGATATAGAAGACCCCGATGAACTTAAAGCGCAAGCTCGTGCCGAAGCTTTTGCAAAAGCCAGAGAAAAAGCAGAAGCCTTGGTTGCACAAAGCGGCGCTCGTATCGGAAAAATAGTAAGTATAT
The DNA here is from genome assembly GCA_000996085.1 of Parcubacteria group bacterium GW2011_GWB1_40_14. Taxonomy (GTDB): domain Bacteria; phylum Patescibacteriota; class Minisyncoccia; order Terrybacterales; family GWB1-40-14; genus GWB1-40-14. The sequence goes on from LBYG01000001.1 coordinate 14,613, forward strand.
CCGAAAACGATTCTTATGTGCCATACCCGTATGCTTATGGTATGGGGGGCGGGGCATTAGAGCGCGACGCGGTACCGCCTCAAATACAACCAGGAACTCAAGATGTCAGAATCACGGTAAATGTAGTTTTTGAACTACTTTAAATAAGGACAATAATAGTTTAAAAGCCGTCTTTTTAAAGGCGGCTTTTGTGTTAAAATAGTTTCATAATTATGCGAGTTTCATACTCTAAACTTGATACCTATAAGCAATGTCCGCGGAAATATAAGTTTTATATCGATAAGGCGCCGCAGGATCCTTCACGTACTTTGGCTTTGCGGTTTGGCAGTGCGGTCCATGCCGCGTTGGAATTTGCTTACGCCAAAAGATATAAATATCCTTCTCCGGAAAGAGTAATTAATTATTACCGGGGTCTTATGCAACAGGAAAGCGATCCTCAAGTTTTAAAATTATTCGAGAAAGGAATACCGGCCCTTGAGAAATATTTGGCAAAAAATGAAGCTGCGCACATGAGCATTGTTGAAGTTGAAAAGAAATTTATGATCGAGATCGGACGAGGCCATCAACTCGAAGGTATTATAGACCGTCTTGATATGTTGCCGGACGGGTCTTTTGAGATAATAGATTATAAAACAGGACAAATACCTGACGCTGAAAGCCTTTCGAAAAATTGGCAATTAGCCATTTATCAATTTGCTAAACAGCGCAAACTGCAGACAAGCCGTATTAAGGCAAGTTTGGTCTATATAGCTTTTGACGGCCATAAACTTACTTATCAATTCGGGAAAAACGAACTTGAGCGTATACATAGCGAAATTCTAGATCTGATAGCCAAAATAGAAGCAGATAACGTTTATGCCCCACGCGTAAGCGCATTGTGCAATACCTGCGCTTATCAGCCTATTTGTCCGGCCTGGACGCATAAATATAATATTAAAGACCAGGTTTTAACAGGAAAAATAAAAGATACGGATGTTATAGATATCCAGTCAAAAATTGATAAATTATTAGTTTTAACTTCAACAATTAAAAAACTTGAGAAAGAATCAAAACAACTCAAAGAAATAGTCGCAATTTTTGGTAAAGAAAATAATATGACGCGACTTTTTTCTGATTTGGGGACAGTTTCATTGTCATTCCAGAAAAAACGCGCGTATGATGCCGCACGTATTGCCGAGGTGTTGCGCGAAAATTTATTGCGAAAGATAGTTAAAACTCTTGATACAAAAAAACTGGAGAAAGCCTTGCCTTATTTAACTCAAGAAGAAAGAAAGCAAATAGAAGCATTCACTACCGAAAAAGAATCGCATACCATTGCTGTGCGCCCGACCATAGAAGAAAATGAAGACGTTGAAGAGCTTCTGACATAATTTGATAAAAATATATAGCTAGGATAATATAGATTTAGTTCTTTAAGTTAAGAGGTATCCAATGTCGGTTAATCTGAATGATGAGTGTCAAACAGAAAAGAAAATTGCGAACATCTTGAAGATAGCAGCTATTAAAGAAATTAAGAGAATAGGCTTTGACGAAGCATCTGAGAAATTAAGTTTATCTCGTACCGGTTTGAGGTTGATTTGGTCAAAGGAAAGATGGAAAGTTACTGAAGCTATTCGTGTTGCCGAAGCGCTTAATTTGCCGGCGCTAAAAAAGATGTTGCGCGTATTAGATAAAACTGACGGAAGATCAGGATCTGAAGAAGGGGATTATCCTGATTGGAAAATGCAATAAGCCCAGTAGAGCTACCTCGACTGTTCCCTTTGGCGTCGCCAAAGGGAACAAAAACTAAAGTGTCGAGGTAATTCTACTGGGTAAGCCTCAATAATGAGGCTTTTAATTTATGAAAGTAAAGCGGTCCGATTATTATCGGACCGCTAAGTTCTTGTTTGTGGAAGTTACCTTACGTGAACTTCCGTAATGTTCGGGTATCCTTTAGGGATCCAACGGTTTTCGGTGGGCTGACTTCGGCGGAACAGATATGCAGGTCCGCTGATTTGGTACGCGTCTTCGGTCTGCGCGACGACCAAGAACATGTTTCCATGCGCATCGGTTTCGGTTCGCCGAAGGACAACGTAATTCCCTAGGATGAGTTGAACAAAGAACGAAACAAGCTTCTTGAGCATCTGAGGTACCTTCTCTTACGTTACGAAGCTAGTGAGTTATTCATATTATATCATAAATAGAATTATTGTCAATATTTAAGCTGATTCGGTTTTAGAACGTAATTTGTGATGATAGCTTTTAGCAAAACGATGCGATTCATCACGCGCGTGCATAAACATCAACAATATCGGGTTATTGTGCGATAAAGCATAAGGCTTTTTTTCGGTGGTTATATATAGCTCTTCCTGTCTTTTTGCTAAGCCGATTATTATCGGCATTTTTTTGAAAGGAATGTCATAAAGTTTTTGCCATTCAAGCAGAGTATTATTAACGGCGTTTACTTGTGGTCGCCCACCATCAATAAGAAATATATCGGGCAGAGGCCATTCTTTATAATGAGTAAGGCGCCGTCCCATTACTTCTTTATGCATCGCAACATCGTTTGCGCCTTCAACCGTTTTTATGCGGAATTTTTTATATAAGGCTTTGATAGGTTTTTTGCCCATAAAAGATACCAAGGAGCCGGTGGCAGAGCCGCCTTGGATGTTTGAAATATCATAACCTTCAATGAGCCACTCAGAAACATCTTTTTTGGGGAGATATTCTAAAAGACTTTCGGGCAAACCGTTTAACGGCGAATTTTTATGTTCATGAGTCTGGTCTCCGATAATTTTTTTATGGGCATATATATTTTCTAAACCATTTATCTGATCGCGTAATTTTACAGCTTTTTCAAAATTTTCCAATTTTGCATATCCCAACATTTCTTTTTTAAGATTTTTTACAAGACGTTTAATTTCACCTTGCAGGATCCTTTTGATTGCTTCGATATTGTTTTGACAATTTTTGATCTCCTCCGAAGTAGGTTTTTCGGGGATTGGGCATAAGCCCAAAGTGTACCAAAGACAATTTTTTGGCATGTCTTTGTGCGTGCGGTACGGGAATATTTTGCGTAATAGTTTTAAGGTTCTTTTTAATGCGGCGCCATCTGTAAAAGGTCCTATATATTCCATTTCTATTTTATTGTTTGTTTTGGCGGGTTGGTGGGTAAGGAAAATGCGCGGACAGGTTTCTTCAGTAAACCCCACATAGAAATATTGTTTATCATCACGTAAGGAAACGTTGTAATAGGGTTTATGCTGTTTTATTAATTTTGCTTCTATTATCAAGGCTTCAATAGGCGATATTGTAGTTTGCCAAGTCAGTCGCGTTGCGCGTTCAACCAAGGTCACTTTTCTTGAGTCGGAATTCCCGGTATTGAAGTACGATCGTAATCGCGATTTAAGATTCGTCGCTTTGCCCACATAAATAATTGTATTTTTATCCCAAAAGAAATATACGCCCGGCTCAGTAGGGGCTTTTTTCAGTATTTTATCGGCGTTTTCTTTGATCATGAGCTGAATCGCTTATGCTTGCTTATAACACTAAAAACTTGTATAATACATGATTTCTAAGCGACTATTTATATTATGAAAAATTCTGAAATTAAACAAGAAAAAGACCTGATACGCATACGTGGGGCGCGGGTTCATAATTTAAAAAATATAGATGTGGATATTCCACGTAATAAGCTTACAGTTATAACCGGACTTTCAGGTTCAGGTAAATCGTCTTTAGCCTTTGATACTCTATATGCTGACGGTCAGCGCCGGTATGTTGAATCTTTATCTGCTTACGCGCGGCAGTTTTTGGGTGTTATGGAAAAACCCGATGTAGATAATATAGACGGAATTTCTCCCGCAATATCTATAGATCAAAAAAGTGTTTCAAAAAATCCTCGTTCAACCGTAGGGACTATAACTGAAATCTACGATTATTTGCGTTTATTATACGCCCGAGTTGGTACACCTCATTGTCCGATTTGTAGTAGAGAAGTTAAAAAGCAAAGTCCTACGCAAATTATAAATCAAATTATCAATTTGCCCCTGAAAACTCCGATTGCAATTTTAGCTCCTGTTATACGCGGCAAAAAAGGGGAACACAAAAGCGTTATTGAAGAGATCGGACGTGCCGGTTTCAGCCGCGTGCGCGTAAACGGCGAAATTCTTAAGGTGGAAGAGGCGCAGACAAAATTATTGGCAAGATACAAGATACACGATATTGAAGTTGTTGTTGACAGATTGGAAGTTGGTAGAAGCGCAGACGATCGCATGCGTATTGCTTCTTCCGTTGAAACCGCATTGAAAATGGGTAATGGAATACTGATTATCAATATTCAAAATGCTAAGAAAAAATCCGATATGGTTTTCTCTGAAATGTTTGCTTGTGACGTGGACGGTATTAATTTGCCGGAAATTGAACCCCGTACATTTTCATTTAATAATCCTCATGGTGCGTGTTCAACTTGTACCGGTATAGGGTACCAACTTCAGGTTGATCCCGATTTGGTTATACCCAATCCCAGATTAACTATTGCCGAGGGCGCCATACGCGCTTGGATGGGCGCTTCGCATAAAGTAGGAAGACAATCTTGGTATTGGTGGATACTTTCTGAGTTTGCAGATAAGCGCGGTTTTTCCTTAAATACGAGATGGCAGGACCTTCCAAAAGATATTCAACAAGAAATTTTATACGGTGAAAAATCACAGCACCGGAGCTTACAGCTTGGTGTCGGGCAAGGGATTTCTACGGTTAGGAAAGATGAAGAAGAGGCTTTATTTGAAGGCGTTGTGTTAAACCTTTTGCGAAGACACAACTCGAGCGATTCTGATTGGACGCGGGCGGAAATTGAAAAATACATGATAATAAAAAAATGTTCCGCATGTAATGGTAAGAGATTGCGTCCCGAGGCTTTGGCTGTAACTGTTAACGGCAAATCTATAGACTTAATTACGGCTATGAGCATTAAGGATGCCCAAAAGTTTTTTGAAAGTTTAACAAACGTACTAACGCAGACGCAGAAAGCAATCGCGCGGTTAATTGTAAAAGAAGTTATAAATCGCCTTCAATTTCTTATGGACGTTGGTTTAGATTATCTTACACTTAATCGTTCAGCAGAAACTTTATCCGGCGGAGAAGCTCAGCGTATTCGTTTAGCCACACAAATAGGCACGCGTCTGGTTGGAATACTTTATATTTTGGACGAACCATCTGTCGGTTTGCATCCGCGTGACCAAGCAAGACTTATCAAAACCTTGAAAGAGTTACGTGATATAGGTAATACCGTTGTTGTTGTTGAGCACGATGAACAGACAATCATGGCTGCGGATTGGGTCATTGATATCGGTCCGGGTGCGGGCAAACACGGCGGTAAAGTTATTTTTGTGGGCACGCCAAAAGAATTACTTAAAGCAAAAACTCTGACCGGAGAATATTTATCCGGGCATAAACAAGTAGGTAAAGCCGAAAGTAAACTGGTTGAACAGGCGGTTTATAGAAATTTGCAGCGGATGGGCGCACCAAATATCGAGAATAAATTTTTGACTATAAAAGGTGCCAGAGAACACAATTTGAAAAATATTGATGTTAAAATACCTTTGGGAAAATTTGTAGCAGTTACAGGAGTTTCCGGTTCAGGAAAATCTACTTTAGTTAACGATATTCTGGCCAAAAGTTTGCTTAAATACTTTTGGGACGCAAAAGAGCAACCGGGACAACACGGCAGCATAGAAGGATTAAATAATATCGATAAAGCTATCGTTATTGACCAGTCGCCAATAGGGCGCACGCCTCGTTCGAATCCGGCTACATATACCGGCACATTTACAGTTATACGCACACTTTTTTCCTCAACTAAAGAAGCTAAAGTGCGCGGTTATGGTCCGGGCAGGTTTTCTTTTAACGTAAAAGGTGGTCGTTGCGAAACGTGTCAAGGCGAAGGAATGCGTAAAATAGAAATGCAGTTTCTAGCTGATGTCTGGATAGAATGTGAAGAATGTCAGGGTCAGCGTTATAATAAAGATGCGCTTGAAATAACTTGGCGGGGCAAAAACATTGCTGAAATTTTAGCTATGACCGTTGAGGACGCTTTGAGGTTTTTTGGAGGCATGCCTTCAATTACCGTAAAGTTGCGAACTCTAAATGATGTGGGTTTGGGTTATATTACTTTGGGCCAGCCGGCTACAACCTTATCCGGAGGCGAGGCGCAACGTATAAAATTGGCTGCCGAGCTTTCTCGCAGGACTACGGGCAAAACATTATATTTACTGGATGAGCCCACAACAGGATTACATTTTGCTGATATAGATAAATTGTTGGGATTGCTTAAGGGATTGGTAAAATTGGGCAATAGCGTGCTTATAATTGAACACAATCTTGACGTAGTAAAATGCGCAGATTGGATCGTTGATTTGGGCCCAAACGGAGGTGATCTAGGCGGAGAAATTGTCGCTGAAGGCACTCCGTCGGACATTATTAAAAATAAAAAAAGTTATACAGGACAATATTTACGCAATATCAAATAATAAAGCTCAAATATCAAATAAAAAGTTAAAAATTAACGGTTTGAACTTTGGATTTTGGAATTTGAGTTTTATCTGTATTTTGTTTCGTGTTAGTTGATTATTTTTATGTTATCTGATTTACAGAAAGCCATTTTGTCTACAATCGTATACTATGACGTTCTTGATATGGCGCCGACCTTTCAAGAAATTTATAGCAACTTATTGAATTGGTCCAACGATGCAAAACCTTCACTGGGAGAAATTTTAACCAATCTTGATTATTTAAAAAAAGAAGGCATTATAGATCAAAATTTAGGATTTAATTTTTTACCGGGCAGAGATAATTTATCTTCTGAGCGCATAGATAGATTAAATTTTCTTGATCAAAAATGGAAAAAAGCCAAATGGGGATTTAAGTTACTGGCGACAATTCCATATGTACGGATAGTTTTTGCTTCAGGTTCGTTTGCGTTGGGAAATACGGATAAAGATAGCGATATAGATGTTCTTATAGTTTTAAAAAAAGGACGGATTTGGACGGGCCGTTTTTTGGTTACTTTATTGCTGCATATATTACGCTTGCGCCGTCACGGAAAAAAAATAAAAGACAGAATTTGCTTAAACCATTTTATAACGGATGAATCCATGAAAATCCCATTTGAAAGTTTGTATAATGCTCACGTTTATGCAAATTTAGTACCGGTATTGGCACTACACGGCGCAAAACCCGAAGATTTTTTCAGAGCCAATGAATGGATAAAGAAATATATAAATTTTGATACTAACGCTGAAAATTTTATATCAAGTCGTACGATAAAATCAAACAGACTTTTAATAGCTAAAGGAAGTGTCCGTGAAATAATTTTAAATACTTATCTTGGTGATCTGATCGAAAAAATACTGAAACAAGTTCAGGAAAAACGCATTTTAAACAATCCATTGTCGCACGAACCGAAGGGTCATGTGGTTGCAAACGATAATATGCTGGCATTTCATCCGGACTCTCCGGAAGACAAAATAATGCAGAAGTATCGTTTAAAGCTTGCAGAATTAGGTATTAGTCAAGTTAACTAAAAAATACTACAATAGCCTTATGGACATGGTTATTATTATACTTCTGGCATTGACAGCCGTCGTTTCTGTGGGGGCGTTTTTCTTATTATGGTCCGGAAAAAACAAGAAATCTGCTGAAAGCGAGCTTATGAAACTGATGCTTGAGCAAATGAGTTCTTTGAAGGGGGATTTAAGTGAACGACTTCGGGACGTTAAAGAAGAAGCTAATAAATCGGGTGAAGCAACAGCGCGTTTGCTGACTCAGATAGGAAGACAGGAAGAAGCAGTAAAAATGGTTCTTGAGCAGACGCGGGATCTTAAAACATTTCAGGATCTATTGCGACCATCAAAAAGCAGAGGAGTTGTCGGAGAGATTATTCTGGAAAATATTCTGAAGGATAAGCTCGTTGAAGGCAAACACTATCAAAAACAATATGGATTTAAAAGCGGCGAAGTTGTCGATTTTGTTCTTTTCTTGAATGATTATATAGTTCCGCTTGATTCAAAGTTTCCTATGGAAAGTTATGAGCGTCTGCTTAAGGTTTCTCCTGAAGAAAAAGAATCAGCTGAAAAAGCTTTTGCTTCTTCTGTTAAGCAAAAAATTGAAGATATCCGTAAAAAATATATTTTGCCACAGGAAAAGACCACAGATTTTGCATTTATGTATATTCCTTCTGAAGGCATGTATGCAACGGTATTATCTATTCAGCCACTTATGGATTTTGCAGCTGCATCACGTGTTATTCCGGTATCACCCTCAACGCTTTTTGCCTATTTAGTAACAATTGAAATGGGATTTCGCGGAATGCAGATTGAGGAAAGCGCGAAAGAAATACGAGCCGCTCTTTCGTCGTTTATAAAAGATATGTCAGATCTTGATATGAAACTTAAACTTGCCGGCAAGCATATGAAAGATGCCGTTAAAGCTGAAGAAGACGCCGAGAAAACAATTTCAAAAATAGGTGATAAACTCCGTTCTGTTGTTTCGCAGACGGGAGAAGAGGAATGAGCATGGAAGAAAAAAGACTTTTAGAATTTTATGGAACAGAATGTCCGCATTGTATTAAAATGCGACCTTTAATTGAACGGCTTGAAAAAGAAACAAATATGAAAGTTGAACAATATGAAACTTGGCACAACGAACAAAACGCCAGATTATTAGAACAATACGATAAGGGTTATTGCGGAGGTGTTCCGTTTTTTTATAACACTCTAAGTAATAAATGGATTTGTGGCGCTGTACCATATGAGGAATTAAAAAGTTGGGCAGAGGGGAGTGATGTAATAAAAGAATAGAAATATGCTTTTAAGTAAAACTCAGATTGCGATGATGGTGGGTTCAGTTGCCGTGACCGCACTTGTTGGGGGCGGAGCCGGATTTTTATATAAGCAACTGCCAAGCATCAGAAGCAATTTTTTGAATAATAACGAACAACAGAATAATGTAGAAGTTATAGACGCCCACGATGAAGGACAGGAAGAAACTGAAGTTAATTTGCCGGATATATCCGTATCATACGTTTCAAATTGGGAAATTTATCAAAATACTCAATATGGATTTGAGATAAATTATCCCAAAGAATGGTTTTTGGAAGAACAAACCATTGAAGATAGCGAAATATTTGGCGTATCGATATCATCGCAACAAGTTTTGGAAGACTCTAACCAGGAAAAATATTTTATTGTTTCAATTATGCCCAACGTTTTTACAGAACAAGATCTTGCCATGAACGGAGAAGCTGCGGGATATAAATTCCAATCGATCGATTTTCTCGGTTTACCCTCAAACAAGCTGATAGTCACAGGAGAAAATGAATTAGGAAAACCAAGCACCTCTATTTTATTTAACCGCAACTCAAAAGGTTGGCTTATTTCACATAACAATTATGACATGACCGGCAATCATAATTCCGTATATGACGAAATATTTTCCACCTTTAAATTTATAGATTAATTTATACATATGTACGATGTTAGTTCTCTTTTTCTACCCGCATTTATATCCGGATTAGTTACTTTTTTTGCTCCCTGCACCTTTCCATTAATACCGGCTTATTTGGGTTTGATTTCGGGTGCGACCGCAGAAAATTTGGCAGTTCCCGCAAAACGAAAGATTATTAATTGGAACATGGTTAAGAACGGCGCATTATTTATAGCCGGTTTTTCGTTTGTTTTTGTTTTTTTGGGTGCGGGGTTTGGGCTTCTTGGGACAGTTGTTGTAGGTTTTCGTTTATGGATAACCAAATTAGCCGGAGTTTTTCTTGTTTTTGCAGGAATAGGCATGCTCGGCTTTATTAAGTTTCCTGTTTTTAACCTTTTTAAAATTAAAAATACCGGCAGTATGGATCCATCGTTAAGAGCTTTCGTATTAGGCGCAGCTTTAGGCGCCGGATGGACTCCGTGTGTGGGGCCTATTTTGGGAGCCGTTCTTACGCTGGCCAGCGCTTCATCAACGTGGTTTGCGGGCGCACAACTTTTAGCTGTATTCTCATTGGGGTTAGCTATACCTTTTATTGTAGTAGCTATTTTGTTTAGTTCTGCTAATAAATACCTGTTAAAACTTAATAAATATATCCAAGTTTTATCGTTTATTTCAGCGATATTATTGATCTTGTTCGGCATTTTGATATTTAGTAATAAATTAGGTTATTTAATGGGTTGGGGTTTTAAAATACTTAAATATCAAGATGTTATAATGCCTTTATTATGATTTTTAATCGGGAAAACTTTTTTAATTCTTCGTCCATTGGACGAACTTTAGAATCGGGAAAAAACACTGAACAAAAATCCGCTCAGGAGCAGTTTGGCGGCTTGCAAGGATATCTTCAGCATGAATTTAAAAATGCCATTTGGTCTGACGATATAAAACCTTTACATAAATCTTACGAAGGAAGAGTTCGTGAGGTTATAAATGCTATTGTATTGGGTGAGGCACAAAACGTAGATAGAGGAAAGCGTAGAGAGGCGGAATCAGTTGTGCGTTCCAGTAAAACCGCAGAAGTTACCGATACTGTAATTAAAAAATTTGTAGGAAATTCCGAAACAAGTGATAGAAAATATTTTTGGAGGCTTGAACAAGCGGCTTGGAGAAAAGCGCTTAACGGTAAGGAACAAATTGAAAAAGCAGAAACCCCCTTTTTGCAAGAAGTATTTAGAGTTGCTCTTGAAGATGAAATCGAAGTGTTGCGAGTTCCAAAAAGTCAAAATGATTTCAGAGCTGCGCTGGACAGAGCTGCGGATTATGCGGCGCAATATAGAATTCTTTTTGGGCCAGCTGACAGTACTCAAGAACAGCCTGATTCAGAATTGCCTTTACCGCCTGCGGATTATGAATATCTTAAAGGATTAATGCATGATGAAATTGAGCAAGGACTTGCTAACAGAACAGATGTTAAGCTTGCGCTTGATAATAAAGGAATGATCCAGAGTAATTATGATCCAAATCTTTTAGTAGATTATCGTATAATAAATGCTCAGCGTCTTAGTTTTACAGAAAACGGTGTTGATATAATCGACAGGCCTTTATATATAATTCAGCAGGAGCAGGAGGCAAAATTAAAAACGGAAAGTGAGAAACGTACCGATGCTTATTATTCGTCAGAACGCGAACCATAGAATAGTGTTAGCAAGTATTTAAGTGAATGTATTTTCGTGATACAATAAATTTATGGCGAGAAATAAGATTTTTATTACAGCTTTTGGAATATTCGTTTTACTTTTTATAGCCGGCAGCGGATTTGTTTTTTATCAGGAAGGTCTGAAAACCGATCAATTTTTGGCTGAAGCATCTTTAAAAAAGACAGAAGTATTAATCAAACAAAAACAAAGAGATAATTATCTTCGGTTAAATTCTCAATCAACAACAGATTATTCTGAAGGCGATTGTATCACTGAAGCACAATGTTCGTGGGCAGGACAGGGATGCGGCGGAAGGCATGGTGTTTGTACTGATCAACCCGAAAAATATGCGGGAGTAATTACAACATGCATTCTCAATATTGATCCCGACTTTCCGAGCAATAATGGGTATTCTTGCGGATGCATTTTAGATATAAGGAAGTGTGGTTGGGAGAAATAGTTTAGTTGTTAAATATAAAAAACCTCCATTTCCGCAAGCCTGCGGATTAAACGGAGGTTTTTAATTTAAGATTTTATTTTTTTTGATGTTTTCTTTACTCGAGAAACTCTGAATAATCCGGAGCAAGGAACAATTTCAACGCCGCGTTTTTCAAGTTCATCTAAAAATAAATTCATTCCTATAGAATCAGAAGACATGTGTCCGGCGACAATAGCATTTATATGAGCTTTTTTTGCGGCTTCGGTATGTTTTTCTGACATGTGCATCGCAACAACAGTTCCAATACCGGCATGCGCTAAGCGTTCATATATTTCTGCGGAGCCTTCAGTGCCGCCTGTTATTTCAGTGAGGGCTATTTTGCCGCAGCGTCTATCTTCGGAGCCTGAAAATAACGCCGGTCCGGATCCTAATTTTATGGCTGCCTGATATTCCGGAATTTCTTTGATCAATTTCATTAGGTCGCCAACAAATTCTGGTTTTGCATCATCTATTTTTTTCTTCAGAAAAGATGCGGCCATATTATCTGCAATTGTATGAGTGCACATTAACGAAATTTTTAAAAGTTCCGCGATTTGTACCGCTCTTTCGTGATTGCTTGGAGAGAGTCCGCGCGCAACTTCAGAAATTCTAGTATGAAGTAAAGACTCGGCAATATTGATCGGTACCCCATATTGGGCCAAAACGTCGGCTTGTAGGTGCATTACCTCGTCGAGTCGGGCTAAACCCTTGCCTTCGGGATGATGGCCTATTACCAGGTCAATATTTCCTAAACGATCCGCAAGAAGCATTTCAGACGCTTCGGTATCTATTCCGGTCAAAATGCGTTTCACTTTTTTTCCGCTATCGTAAAGGATCCTTGTATCAGAATAAGGATTTGTCAGTCGTTCTGTATCAAACATTTTTTTATCTTCAGCGGACATCTTTTCATATTTTTCTTCGAGCCGAGAGAGCATTTTATCTATATCTTTCGCCGGCCTGAAGTCGTTTTTGCGTCCAAGCTCAATAGCTAATTTATATATTTGTTCTACTGTCATGCCAATTTTGCTCCTGAGCTACGCGAAGGAATGCAAAATTGTGCACCCTGAGCGAAGTCGAAGGATTACTTATTTATATATTAGACATCTTAATTTATCTTATGTATTATAGGTTATTGCCGATGAATAATCAATCAGATAATAATACAGATAAAAATAAAAATACGGCCTCAAACGCCGCTTTTTCTTCGGCTTTTGCGCTTGGCTGGGAGATGGGGTATACAATTACAGTTCCTTTGGTGTTATTCGCTCTGCTTGGTCGTTTTGCGGATAAATATTTCAGCACTTCGCCCGTATTTTTATTGACCGGAATTATATTATCTATTTTCGTATCAGTATTTCTTTTATATCATAAAGTAAAAAGAATTATAAAAGAACAGGAAGAAGGAAATAAAACTTAATATATGCATATTTCTATTGCCGCGGAAAAACTATTTAATATTTTCGGATTTCCTGTTACTAACAGTCTTTTAATGTCATGGCTTGCCATAATTATTTTGATATCTGTTGCCGTTTATTTTAAACGAACCGCCTCGTCCGTACCCGGAAAATTTCAATCGTTACTTGAGATGGTTTTTGAAGCGCTTCTTAATCTCATAGACAGCATTACACAGGACAGGAAAAAATCAGAAAAGTTTTTACCTTTAGTATTAACTATTTTTCTTTTTGTTATTGTCGCTAATTGGATAAGTTTGGTTCCCGGAGTAGGCAGTATCGGATTAAATACTGAGGACGGATTTTTGCCGCTTTTTCGTCCTACAAATACCGACCTAAACAATACTTTAGCGTTAGCCGTTATAGCGGTTGTTTCGGCTCATTTCTTTGGCTTAAAAGCTCTTGGAATTAAAAAACATATCGGAAAATTCTTAAATTTTAAAGGACCGATAGATTTTTTTGTGGGTTTGCTTGAGGCGGTAGGCGAAGTTTCAAGGATTTTATCTTTTTCTTTCCGGCTATTCGGTAATATGTTTGCAGGCGAAGTTTTGTTATTGGTTTTGGCAGGCTTAGTTCCGTTTTTGGTACCAATCCCGTTTTTGGGCTTTGAGCTCTTTGTGGGCTTTATTCAAGCGTTAGTTTTTGCTATGTTAACTTTGGTCTTTTTAACAATAGCTACCGCAGAACATCATTAGTTTCAGCGTTCAGCGTTTAGGGTTCAGCGTTTAGTTATTAACCGCTAGCCGTTACACGTTAACCGCTAATTTTATGTTAGAAACACAAGAAGCAGTACAAGCAGCAACAAGTTTAGATCTTAAATCGTTAGGAGCAGCTTTTGCCATTGGCGCAGGCGCTTTGGGTCCCGGCGTAGGTATCGGTTTGCTTGCCGCAAAAGCAATGGAAGCAATAGGTCGCAATCCGGAAGCCGCACCAAAAATACAGACGGCAATGATATTGGCTGCTGCTTTCGCTGAGGCCATCGCAATTTATGCTTTGGTTGTGGCGTTGATAATTAAATTTATTTAAGGATGTCTGAACTGTTAACAAAATTAGGAATAGATTGGCACTTGTTTTTAGCGCAGGTTGTTAATTTTGGTATATTGGCTTTTTTGTTACACAGATTTTTATATAAGCCAATGCTTAAAATATTATCCGAAAGGAGCGCCAAAGCTAAAGAAGTTGTTGAAGGCGCGGCAAGTATGGCTCAGGCTAAACGCGATTTGGAACAGGAAATAGTGGAAACAAGAAATAAGGCGCGCAAGGAGGCGGATGAGATATTGGTTGAAGGTCAAAAAAAAGCAGAAATTATTCGTGCTGGCGTTATAGCACAACTTGAAAAAGAACTTGTTTTATTGAAAAATAAAGCTTTAGCGGAAATAGAGAAAGAGCGGGCAAAAGCAATGAACGAAGCAAAGAATGAATTGGCTTCTACGGTTATTTTAGCCGCGGAAAAAGTACTTGCGCGCGAGGTCAAAAATGAAGACAGTATAAAACTTGCACAAGAAGCGCTTAGTAAAGTCAAAGAATAAAAACCATGACTCAACATATTGACGCAAAACAAATCGCAAAAACCTTTCTTGATTCTTTAGCGGATAAACATTCGCAACATGATCAGATCGAGACGGTTAAACAGTTCGTTGCTTTCCTTGTTCAAAACAATCTTTTGTCGCATTCGGGAAAATTAGTGGAAGCTATACAGGAAGAAATGATAAAGCGCTCAGGGCAGACAACGGTTCAAATGGAAAACTCCGGAGACTTAAGTGAAGAAGATATTGAAAACATCAGAAAAACAGCCGCTTCTTTATTGGGAGAAACTGTTAATATGGACCAGGAAACAAGTAAAAAACTTTTAGGCGGCATCAAAATGAAAATTGCCGATAAGGTAATTGATGCGACAATTAAAAGAAGACTGGAACAGCTTTCTAAAAATATTAAACAATAAGTATGGATTCTAAAAAAATAATTGAAGAACTTAGAAAAGAAATATCCGGAGCAAAATTAGAAACTCGAGCGGAACAAACCGGCAATGTTCTTTTGGTAAAAGACGGCGTTATACGTATTTCCGGGCTTTATTCGGTCGGAGCGCTGGAAATGTTGACTGTAAGAACCTCAGAAGGAGAAATTTCTGCAATGGCCTTAAACCTTGGGGCCGAAGATGTCGGAGCCATAGTTTTGGGCGATTGGGAAAAAATTAAGGAAGGCGATGAAGTTGTCGGAACCGGAAAAATTCTTTCTGTTCCTGTCGGCAAGGCTTTTTTAGGACGAGTTGTTAATCCTTTAGGCGAATCTTTGGATGGTAAGGGGCCGATTCATGCCGACAGATATAACCAGCTTGAGCGCATTGCGCCCGGTGTTATCACGAGAAAATCCGTAGATACATCTTTAGCTACAGGAATCAAAGCCATAGATGCAATGATCCCGATAGGACGCGGTCAGCGTGAACTTATTATCGGTGACAGACAAGTGGGTAAAACTGCGATTGCCGTTGATACCATTATCAATCAAAAAAATTCAGACGTTAAATCTATTTACGTTGCCATAGGTCAGAAATTATCACGTGTTGTAAAAATAGTTGCGGAATTGGAAAAGCGGGGCGCTTTAGATAATACGATAGTTGTTGTGGCCTCAGCTTCTGATCCTGCTGCTTATTCGTATATTGCGCCGTATGCCGGATGTGCTATGGGCGAATATTTTATGGACGAGGGACAAGATGCTTTGGTGGTTTATGACGATCTCTCCCGTCATGCATGGGCTTATCGTCAGGTGAGTCTTTTGCTTGAACGCTCCCCAGGACGTGAAGCTTATCCCGGAGATGTTTTCTATTTACACTCACGTCTTCTTGAACGCGCCGCTAAACTTTCAAAAGAATATGGAGGAGGCTCTTTAACGGCTTTACCGATAATTGAAACTCAAGCGGGCGATATTTCCGCATATATTCCGACAAATGTTATTTCAATTACCGACGGTCAAATATATCTTGAACCGGAATTATTTTACCAAGGAACCCGTCCTGCTTTAAATGTAGGTTTGTCTGTATCCCGCGTGGGTTCTGCCGCTCAGACCAAAGCGATGAAAAAAGTTGCCGGTAAGTTGCGTTTGGATCTGGCTCAATATCGTGAATTGGCTGTTTTTGCTCAGTTTGCGCAAGATTTAGATGAAGCTACCAAGAAACAACTTGAGCGAGGCAAGCGCCTTACTGAATTATTAAAACAAGGTCTATACGCGCCCGTTCCTGTAGAAGAGCAGGTTGTAGTATTGTATGCCGGTGTTAATGGTTATCTTGATAATATTGCACCGGAAAAAATTCATGATTGGGAAGAAGGCTTTATTGAATACTTGAAACGTCAAAATAATAAAATACTTGAAAATATACGCATCAGTAAAAATTTGGAAGAAGATACAGAGAATATGCTTAAAGAAGCGACAGAAGGATACAACAAGATTCTATGAGCTTAATGGGTAAAATAATAGGAAGCAGAAAGGGGATATTTATACTACTTTTTATTCTGATTATTTTGCTCGCCGCCATATTTTTCTGGCAAACCATTATAACCATAAGAGTAAAAACATATTACAAAGAAGTAGAGCTTAATAATAAAAAACAGGAATACATGCAAAGACTTGAAAAAATAATTAAAACTGAGCAAGAACAAAAATTAAATATTGTATCCGGTAATTAAAATTGTATATGGCACAGAATACACGAGAATTAAGAAGAAGAATAAAATCCACAAAATCTATCAGGCAGATAACTAAAGCTATGGAAATGATAGCCGCAAGCAAAATGCGTAAAGCGCAGCTTGCAGCTTTATCTTCGCGTCCATATTCTGTTTTAGCGTGGGAAATGCTTTCTTCGGTAGCCGAAAAATCGGAACAGTTTGCCGGAGCCGACGCCGAATTGTTCTATAAATTTTTATCCAGAGGAATAAAGGTTAATTTAAATAAAGAACTTATAATTTTAATAACATCAAATAGGGGATTGTGCGGTTCCTTAAATTCACAATTGGTGAATGCCGCGTTTTCAATAGTAAAGAACAATAAAGACACGTTCGACGAGCTCAGTGCAAGTAAATATTCATTTATAATTGTCGGAAGAAAAGGTTTGCGCTCTGCGTTACGTTTAGGTCTGGATGTTTTTGCGTCTTATGACGGTTTTGAAAATCAACCAACTTTTGCCGATACATTGCCGATCGCGCGTTCTGTTATGGATAGTTTTGCCGGCGGACAATTCAAAAGCGTAAAACTTATTTATGCGGATTTTATTTCCACACTTAAATATGAGATCCGTGTAACGCAGCTTTTGCCGATCAACATAGGTGATGAATCTGTCGAGACAAAGCATGCGGAATTTTTATTTGAACCTTCGCCGGCAGAAGTACTGAATTCTTTGATCCCGAGATTGATAGAATTACAGGTTTATCAGGCGCTGGTTGAGAATTTGGCTTCGGAGCATTCAGCGCGCATGGTAAATATGAAAAACGCTTCTGATTCTGCCCGCGATATTATCAATGATCTTACTCTTACTTATAATTCAGTCCGTCAGGCGTCTATTACTGCTGATTTGGCAGATATAATAGGCGGCAGAATGGCGGTGAAGTGAAGACTTATGCGTTTGTCCTTTTTTTCGCTCATTCTCGGCAAGCCAGCGCTTGCCTCCGAGGTTTCGACTGTTTTGTCCCTCGTATTACTCGGGAACCATGCCAAAACAGCCTCAAAAACCGCTCAAAAAAGACAAACGTCTAAGTCTTAACAAGGGTAGAAAGAGGAAATAAAAATAAATTAAATTTATGAACGGAAAAATTTTACAAGTCATAGGTCCTGTAGTGGACGTTGAGTTTTCAAGCGAGAGCGGAGAACATAAAAAAACAATTCTGCCCGCAATTTATGACGCACTTGAAATAAATGGTTCGACTTCCCTCGACTCCGCTCGGGACAAGCCGCTCACCACAGGCCGCTCAAAGAATAAATTAGTGCTTGAAGTTGCCCAGCAACTTGGAGATAAGGTTGTTCGTTGTATTTCTTTGGGCGCAACAGACGGTTTAACTCGTGGTGAAGAAGTTATTGCAACCGGAGCACCGATTTCGGTGCCTGTGGGTAAAGAAACATTAGGTCGTATTTTTAACGTAATAGGCGAAACTGTAGATGATGGCGATCAGG
Organism: Parcubacteria group bacterium GW2011_GWB1_40_14; assembly: GCA_000996085.1. Taxonomy (GTDB): domain Bacteria; phylum Patescibacteriota; class Minisyncoccia; order Terrybacterales; family GWB1-40-14; genus GWB1-40-14. The sequence continues at coordinate 32,855 of LBYG01000001.1, forward strand.
TTGTTTCCGAAAAAAAATATCCGATTCATCGTAAAGCACCTTCTTTTGTTTCACAGTCTACAAAAACCGAAATTTTAGAAACAGGAATTAAAGTTATTGATCTTATTGCTCCTATTGTTAAAGGAGGTAAGGTGGGCATGTTCGGTGGCGCAGGCGTCGGTAAAACAGTTGTTATTCAGGAGTTAATCAACAATATTGCTAAAGCTCACGGCGGCGTGTCGGTGTTCGCGGGCGTTGGTGAACGTACGCGCGAAGGAAATGATCTTTATCATGAAATGAAAACAGCTAAAGTTTTGGATAAGCTCGCTATGGTTTTTGGTCAGATGAATGAGCCGCCCGGTTCACGTCTGCGGGTTGCATTGACCGGGTTAACAATGGCTGAATATTTCCGCGATGAACAAAATCAGGACGTTCTTTTGTTCGTGGATAATATTTTCCGTTTCACACAGGCCGGCTCAGAAGTATCAGCTTTGCTTGGCCGTATTCCTTCTGCGGTAGGTTATCAACCAACACTTGCTACGGAAATGGGTGAATTACAGGAAAGAATTACATCTACCGATAAAGGTTCAATTACTTCTGTGCAGGCTGTTTATGTGCCCGCAGATGACCTTACAGACCCCGCTCCGGCCACGACATTCGCTCATTTGGACTCAACTATAGTTTTATCCCGTCAGTTAGCTGAATTGGGCATTTATCCTGCGGTTGATCCTTTGGATTCAAACTCAACAATTTTAGCTCCCGAATATGTGGGTCAAGAACACTATGATGTTGCTCGAGGCGTTCAGAAGGTTTTGCAACGCTATAAAGATTTACAGGATATAATAGCTATATTGGGCTTTGAAGAGCTTTCAGATGACGACAAGATAACAGTAAGTCGTGCCAGGCGCATACAGCGCTTTTTATCTCAGCCGTTTTTCGTTGCCGAAACATTTACCGGAAGAGAAGGAAAATTTGTATCCCGAGCCGATACTATCCGCAGCTTTAAAGAAATTCTTGAAGGAAAACACGATGGCATATCAGAACAAGAATTTTATCTGCGAGGTTCTATTGACGACGTGAAGGCGTAAAATGCAAAGTGAAAAGCTGAAAATAATGCATGAACCCCGTTAGAAAATTGCTATTATTTATGGATTATTATTTATATAAAAAGAGTTGTTCGGTTTATAATAGTCAAACAAGTTTTTCGACTTGTTTGACCGTTAACTTTTCGGCAATTTTCTAACGGGGTGAAAAAATTTCTTGCGGATCTAGTTTTAATTACCAGTTTAACCGTTCTCATTTTTGGTTTAGGCTTATTTTTTGGCTTTGCGCCAAGATACACTAGCGGTGAAAGCCTTGAGGGGTTAGTCCAATTTTTCTCTATATTAGTCGGACTAATACTATTTTTTATCTATTTAGTTTTAGTGTTTAGCGAACCCGAAAGAACAGAACAAAAAAATAATCCAAATAGGTATTGAAAGATATGTTTAAAATTCAATTTGAAATTACGACACCCGAGAGAACAGCTTTTAAGGATGAAATTGATTCTTTAACCGTACAGACAAGAGACGGAGAAATTACTATTTTACCCAATCATATTCCGTTAGTTGCTCCACTTGCTACCGGAGAATTGGTTGTTCGTAAAAATAAAGAAATCATCCCTTTACATGTGGGAGAGGGATTTGTTGAAATAAAACCATCTTTAAGCGGCTCTCACGTTACGAGAGTTATAATATTGGCTGATGAGGCAGAGCGAGCTGAGGAAATAGATGTTAAAGCAGCCGAAGAAGCGCAGCAACGCGCGCAAAAAGCTATGGAAAGCTATAAAAATGCCGATGATGTTAAATTTGCTGATGCGACCGCAGTTTTTGAAAGAGCGTTATCCCGTACGAAGATAGCAAGAAAACACGCCCGTGGTTCAGGTGGGTTCACCACAGGCGGAAGAGCGTCTATTGATAACGAATAAATATTTTGTTATTCTTAAACAAAATGCACTTTTAGAAAAGAGGTAATTGTATGTCTAAAAATACGGTTGAAGTAACCAATGCAACCTTTGAACAAAAAGTTTTAAAATCAAAACTTCCTGTGATTGTAGATTTTTGGGCTGAGTGGTGCGGACCATGTCACGCCATGATATCAATTGTTGAGGAATTGGCTTTAGAATATAAGGAGAAAGTTAAATTTGCCAAGTTAAACGTTGATGAAAATATGGCAACCGCGCAGGTTTATACCGTCATGTCTATTCCTACGTTTATCTTGTTTAAGGAAGGCCAACCCGTTAAGCGCTTTGTAGGCGCTAGGTCAATTACTGCATTTAAACAAGAAATTGAAGGATGTATTAAATAATAATTTAAATAATCGCCGCGCAAAGGCGATTTTTATTTTGCGATTGACCCAGCCCCAATTCTTAATTAGAGCTGGGTTGACCCCACACCAGTTTTTGCATAATGAACTATCGGTTTTGGAGCGTTGTAACACCCCAAAACTTTTGTATTATCGATAAAAGTTAAAGTTTGGTATATCTGAATATTCTTGCGCAAAAATGGTGTGTGGGTTGACTTTTATGATAAAAAGAGTATAATTAATTCGTCTAACAAGTTAAATTAGACGAGGTATTATGAGTTCAGTAAGCAAAGGTCATACTTGTGAAGCATTAGTCTTAATGTGCATAGACTTTCGTTTCCGAGAAAATGTGCAGGAAAACCTAAAAGCAAAAGGCATAAAAAGCTATGACATCATGGCTTTTCCGGGCGCCTCGCTTGGACTGTCTTCAGATAGTAATCCGGCACAGAAACCATTACTGAACGCAATAACTATCTCAAAAAATTTGCACAACATTCAGCGCGTGGTTATAGTTGACCATGAAGATTGCGGAGCCTATGGGGGCTCAAGTAATTTTGTATCTCTAGATGAAGAAAAAGCAGAGCACAGAGAAAAAATGATCTTGGCCGCACGTGCCGTTAAAGCGGAAGTAGATCTTCCGATCGAAACATGGCTGGCGCGTCTGGACGGCACTCTGGAAGCCCTATAAAGCAATACTTAATTCAGTGAAGTAAAAATTAAAACCCGATTCTTTAAGAATCGGGAATTTTTTATATAAAAATATCAGAAACTAAAAATCAAGATAGCGTAATTTTTTTAGCGCTAATTTTATTGAAATCAATACGATCAAACCGGAAGTTAAGGCGCCTATTAGTTCAAGTATATACAAATTTAAAGAAATGTCGTTTGCGTTCATCGCTAAAACAGCCATGAGTCCAATATAAATTAAAGAAATAAAAGTTGTAATAAGGCCCATAGGCGTTGTACTCATACGTTCCGGATCGCGTTTGCGCAATTCAGGAGATATTGCTCCCATACTGATTTGAAAAATAGCAATAAAAATAGATGTAATAACGCCCAGAATTAAGATATTTATAGTGACATATGACGATATATTAAAAAACGGCAAGGTTACATATAGGCCCGTTGTCATTAATACAGTTAAAAGTATTGTTCCAAATAAAAATTTAGCAAAAAGTATTTTTTGAGGTGAAACGGGCATTGAAGCTAAAATCCATGCGCTTTGCCCTTCGCGACCTACAAGCGGGAAAAGAAAACGTAACGATATTGTGGTTATAAAATAACCCAATCCGCCAAAATGCAAAGCTAAAAGAACGGCTAATTTATCCTTATATCCTTCGTTTGCTTGTTGCGCCAAACCGGCAAGTAAAAAAAGATATACCGAGGCAAGAAGAATGAAAAAACCAATGTTGGCCAGATCTCGTTTATTTCTTATTATACTTCTAATATCTTTTTCAATTATTATTCCAATTTTACCTTTTAAGATAAGCGGGAACGGCCAGCGCTTAATGTCATTAATAGTTGCATCAACCGCGCGAGCTATAAAAACACCTTCTTGTCCCTTTATAAATAACGGATGATAGAGTTTCTTTGCTATCACAAAAGTGACGGCTAATAAACTAAGGGACGCAATTAAAATAATAAGAAAAATAAGGAATACATTTTGCGTATTTGTAGCAGAAGCAAAAGCCAATTTAGCGATCAAATGGGAAGGAAAGGGCAAAAAAATCTTTTCAACCTGATCAAGCGGAGCTTGAACTTTAGTTAAATCTACGGCATTAAATATATTTGAAATGTTTTGGGGTACCAAAATTCTGGCCGTGATCCATCCGCCAAGAACAGCCACTAAACTTAGACCGGCACTCAGTAAATAACTTGCACGTATTTGACTGATACGCGCTACAAAAAAAGAAATTAATGCGGCTATTGAACACACAAAAGAAAGAAATAAAAATAAAGCCGTAAAATTGAGCAAATAAAAACCTAAAGATGTCTTATGGGTTATGCCCAGTGCAAGTATGCCCGGCAGCGCAATAAGCAGCAGGGGCCATGAAGATAATAAAAAAAGTAAGATGAGACGCCACGCAAAAATATGATTGGCCGGTGTTGGAGTAGTAAAAATAAATTTAAGTTCCGGGGAGTAGAAAAATATACCGGAAGCCAAAATTGCCGACGATATCAGGGTGAGAATAAAAGCAAGCAGAAGAAAGGCCTCTAATATGTAGAGAGTTATGGCATTACCGAAATATTCCTGACGCAAAAGATATTTGAATCCTTCGTGAAAACCGATGAATTCAGCTGCAAAAACCAGTCCAAGTACCATGAAGAAAATAACCGCAACGATGGCGGTTGCCGGCTCTTTAAGCAATCTTCCGATAAGAATAAATTGATTTTTAAGCAAAAAAAGCATAGTTTAAGCAACAAAGTGCAGATAAAGCTCTTCCAATGTTTTATTTTTTTCTTCAGCTTCCACTAAGGTTTCGGCCGATAAACCGGCCATTTTCAGTAATTCGTCTATGGTACCTTCTATTAGTAGTTTTCCATCTTTAATAATTCCAATACGGTCACAAATATCTTGGGCAAACGAAAGCGTATGCGTGGAAATAAATATCGTTCCGCCGTCCTCTTTAGCAAAGTTGCGGAAAAGTTTTTTAGTGATAGATATACTTTCGGGGTCTAAACCGACCACGGGTTCATCAACTAAAAGAGCCTTTGGAGTGTGGAGGAAGGCCGCCAATATAACTAATTTCTGTTTATTGCCGCGGGAATAGCTGTCCATATAACCGTCAAGTATTTTTTTCAAAGGATAGATTTTAGATAATTTTTCTATACGTTCATCCCGTTCTTTTTTATTTATACCGAATATTTCACCTACGAAGGACAAATATTCCCAGCCCGTCATTTTTTCATATACAAAAGGGTCGTCAGGAACATAACCAAGTTGTTTTTTTGTATATTCCGGATTCAAGCGTACATCTTTATCGTCAATGAATATTTCTCCTTGAGATGGTTTCATTAATCCGACAAGCATTTTTATGGTGGTTGTTTTACCGGCACCATTCGGGCCGATAAAACCAAAAATAGTTCCCTGCGGTATACTTAAAGATAGTTGGTTTACCGCCGTTAGAGGGCCGAATTTTTTGGTTACATTTTTAATTTCGATCATATTGTCTGTTTATATTTATGATATAATCATTATATCATACGAACATTACTTTTATGTTTAACAGTAAAAAATCCAAGAATAGTAAGATTTGTTGGCCCTGCGCTCTTTTGCCCCCGTTTTTTATAATATTTGTCGTTGTCGTTATAGTATATTTGTTGTTCTTTTCTCCGAATTACTAGACATGAATAAGGTATCATTAAATAAATCAAAAAGAGCCGGGAAAATCCTGGCTGTTTTATGTAAAGAGTATTCTAATGCTAAAATTGCATTGAAATATAACAACAATATACAACTTCTTGTTGCGGTTATTCTTTCGGCTCAATGCACCGATAAAAAAGTTAACGAGGTAACCGAAAAAATATTCAAAAAATATAAAACCACAAGCGATTTTGCCAAAGCCGATATAAAAGTTTTTGAGCAAGAAATACGTTCAACGGGATTTTATAGGGCCAAGGCTCGAAATATTATTACTTCGTGCGGAATAATTGATAAAAGGTATGGAAGCAGGGTGCCAGATACCATGAAAGAAATACTTACCTTGCCCGGGGTTGCCCGTAAAACTGCGAATGTTGTTTTGGGCAATGCGTATGAAATCGTAGAGGGTATTGCGGTAGACACTCATGTGCGAAGACTTTCACAGCGCATGGGCTTTACAGCGGAGGAAAATCCGGTCAAGATCGAACAGGATTTAATGGCGCTTTTTCCAAAAAAAGATTGGTTCAAGTTAACATATACTTTAATTGATCACGGAAGAGCCGTATGTAAAGCGCCTACGCCTCTATGTGAAATTTGTCCGGTAAATAAAACATGTCCGACGGGGATACAAAGATTAAAAAAATCCGGTAAAAAGAAATCCTCATATGCTAAATAATGTAACCTGGTTTAAACAATCCGCGTTCTTCTTTAATGCAGAAACAAAGAGGAAAATATATATTGATCCATGGGACGTACCCAATACCTATCCCATCGCTGATTTAATATTCATAACCCACGCTCATTTCGATCATTTTGATATTGGAACAATAAAACAGTTGTCGTCCGATCATACTTTAATAATATGCCCTAAAGATGTCGCAGAAGAATTAGATGCTAATTTCAAAGTGATTTCTGTTAAACCGGGAGACCGGATAAATCCCGAAAATATTGTCAAAGTAGAAGTTGTGCCGGCTTATAATATAGATAAACCCTTTCATCCAAAAGAAAATAATTGGGTTGGATACATTTTTGAAATTAACGGTAGGCGTTATTATCATGCAGGTGACACTGATCGTATTCCTGAGATGAGTGATATAAGGTGCGACATTGCCATGCTTCCAATAGGCGGAATCTATACTATGAACATAGAGGAAGCCGTAACAGCCGCTTCTGATATTGGGCCACAAATTGCTGTTCCAATGCATTACGGTTTTGAGGTTGGTAAACATGACGATGGTGAAAAATTTAAGAAATTATCGAAAATACCGGTTGAATTGTTACAACCGATAAGACCGTTTGAAAAATAAATATTTTTGAGTAAAAAAGAAAAACTTCGCATAACGCGAAGTTTTATTTTTCGGGAGGTTTATCAAGATCATCTAATTCTGAAAGACCGCCAATAAAATCCTGGAAAGCTTCCGGAAGCTTTTCTTTTACGGGCGAATCGTTTTCGTTATCTTCTTCCAGTTCAACGCAGTTAGCATTAAATATTTCTTTATCAACATAAATGGGGGATTGAGTTTTGAGAGCAATTGCAATTGAGTCACTGGGACGAGCATCAATTTTTTTTGTTTCCCCGTTTTGCTCAAGAACAAGTTCTGAATAATAAATACCATCTATTATTTCGTTGATAGTCACAAATTTGATCTCAGCATCCAGGGTCATTATTACATCAAGTAACAAGTCTTGCGTTAGCGGACGTTCTGAATCTATGCCGAGCAGAGCATTTGAAATATAGGTAGCTTCATACCGGCCTGTATATATAGCAAGATATCGGTTTTTATTTTTTTCTTTAAGAATGAGCATGTTTGCGTTCGTTATTTCTAGAACGCCCTTAACATAGACCTCTATTAACATGCGCTCTCCGGAGTTTTATAAGAGCTTTGGTTTGATTGTATGAAAATTATTACTTCAACGCAATGCCTATAAGGTTTCTGTGTCCATTTGTAAAGCTCTTACCATCCGTAACTTCCGCGCCTTCTTTTTGTATTTTTTTAAGAATAATTGCTTCCTTACCGCAAGTAACTGCTGCCTGGCCATCGGCGGTCTCAAATATAGTGCCGGGCGCATAATCAAAGTTTTCTTTTAGTAATTCTGATTCCAATATTTTTAGTCTTTTGCCGTTAGGTAAAAAAGTAAATGTACCAGGCCAGGGATAATATGCGCGAATTGCACGCTCTAATTCCTGAGCCGGTTTTGTCCAATCAATTTTACCGTCTTGCCGCAAAATTATTTTTGTATAAGTGGCTTCGGCATGAATTTGTTCTATGGGTTTTATCCTATTCTCAACCCATTTGGACAAAGTTTTAATCATCATTTCTGAGGCAATAGAGGCAAGACGCCAATGCAGACTTTTATTTGTATCCGTTGCTTCAATATGTGTTTTTCCCTGAGCTATTATTGGTCCGTGATCCATTTGTTCATCGGCAAGAATAAGAGTAACGCCGGTTTCCTGTTCTCCGTTTAAAATAGCAGTTTGGATGGGGGAGGCGCCTCGATATTTAGGAAGTAGGGAAGGATGAACATTTATTGTGCCGTGAGAAGGAATATCCAAAATGGTTTTTGGGATAATTTTACCGTAAGCTGCCATTATAAACATATCAGCGCCAAAAGCGGATAATTCTTCAACAAACTTTTTGTTTTTAAGATCTTTCGGTTGTAATGTTTTTATGTTTGCCTGTTCTGCCCATTTTTTAATTGCAGATTTCTGTATTTCATAGCCACGTCCGGCTGGCGTATCCGGAGCTGTAACGACGTCAACAATATTATATTTGGCACAGCGTAATTCATCCAAAATAGGAATTCCAAATTCCGAGGTCCCGAAAAATATAATTTTATTTATCATATTCTTCGGATTTTATATAAATATGTAAACTTGATGGAAGTGCTTTGTCGATATAAAGAATGCCCTCTAAATGATCGGTTTCATGTTGAAAAACCCTAGCTAAAAGATCTGACGCTTTAAGTTTAAATTTTTCTCCGTTAATATCATAAGCTTCGAGCGTGACGGTTTTGGCTCTTTTTACCGTTCCATACATTCCTTTTACCGATAAACATCCTTCTTCTCCTGAGGTTTGTTTAAAAGAACGTTTCAATATCTTAGGGTTGATAAAGATATCTGAAGGAATCGCAATATCGGGAAATAAACTTGTTTCTATCAAAAAAATTCTTTTTGATTCACCTATTTGGGGAGCCGCTATACCAATGCCATCTAAAAATCGCATTGTGTCGCGCATAGTATCACAGAGATCTTTTAAGTATAAAAAATTGTCGTTCTTTGGTTTAACCGACAAGGACCGGTCTCTTAACGGATAATTTGGCTCTTGTATGGTTTGAAGTGTTGTCATATTACAAAATAGATTCGGGATTTACATCGATATCAAAATTAGCGGAAACAATTTTTTGCAGTTCATCCTGAAGCGAAAAACTTAATTTATTTGAATCTGCTACATATTCTTTTATAAGAATATGCCATCTGTATTGATTTTTAATTTTACGGATATATGCGGGATACGGTCCGATGATTTCAAAGCGTAAATTTCTTGATTTTTTCAGAATAGATAGATTTTCTGCGAGCTTTATTAAGCTTTCATGAGCAGAGGCTTCTTTTTTATTATGTGTTGTTATTTTAATTAGTTTAGTATAAGGCGGCCAGGTAAGTTCTTTGCGCATTTGGAGTTCATCTTTGAAAAATGTCTCAAAGTCGTTTTGCTCTAAGGTATTTAGGATTTTTTGTTCTGCTCGATACGTTTGTATGACCAAAATCCCTCCAGATTTAACTAAGCTTTTCAATTTAATGATGGTGTCAAATAATATTTCTTGCGCATTGAAATTGGGTATAGTTAGAAATTGATCAACTGCGACAATAGCAGCAATATCCACCGCTTTAATTTTTTCAGTTAAAGCCATTTTTGTTGCAATAAGTATACTGCTTTTTGTTCGGTTAAAATCCTCAATCACCCCAGCTTTATCTTTATCTGTTTTAACAGTACTTCCGTCAAAAAGAAAGATTTTGGCCTCAGGGAAAAACTTGTTTAAATATTCGGCTATTTTACTACTTGCCAACCCGATCGGTTTGAAGCGCCACCCACCGCAATTTGCGCATGTTTTAGGCGGGAGTATCATTTGTCCACAATGACGGCAAATCAGTTTATTTTGTTCGCTGTCTACTGAAGTATACAAAGCAAAAGGCGCGCTACATGCGGGACATTGTATTATTTCTTCACAATCTTTGCACATAAGTCCGCTGGCCTCGCCTTTACGTGCAGATAAAATAATCACTCTTCCTCCCTTTTTAATGATTTTTTCCAGATTATCAAGAAATTTAGGAGAAAACCTGTAATTGCTTCTGCGTTGTTTTTTATCAGTTAAATCCTCAATTCTAATTTTTAATTCTTTTTGTGCCGGTTCTCTAAAAAAATTATATATTTTTTCGGTTGATTCAGTTATGGATTCCAAAGACGGTAATTCTCCTCCAAAAATAACATCGCATTTGAGTATTTGTGCAAGAGCTAATGCGGTTTCTTTTGTATTATATTTCGGATGCTGGAGAGATATTTTATGAAGAATATTATTTTCATCTTCAATTATAATAAGTCCGATATCGCTTAGTGGAGCAAAAACGGCTTTTTTTGCTCCTATCAAAATTGTTTTTTTGGCGCTATATAGTTTAAGCCATAGTTCGTGCTGAGCTTTAGGATTTTTTGAAGATAGCATAACCGCGCGTTTCTTATTTGCGGGCGTAAGCTTTCTTGACACCTCAGTTTCTTGTTTTATTGTAGGTACCAATATCAGAACGTTTTGATCTTTTGATAATTTTTCGGCAATTTGTTCGTTGTATTCTGTAAATCTGTCGGAGCCGAAAGCGTAATTACGTCTTTCTGTTGTTTCGGATTTTGTTTTGTTTATTTTGGGTATTTGTTTTGCCGCGTGCGCTACTTTTTGCAGATCTAAACCCGATAAAACAGACTTAAATACCAGTCCTTTGGGCGTGATATAATATTTCGACACCCATTCAAGTAATAGTTTAGTATGTAACGGCAGAACCGGATTTTCTGATATAATAGATAGTATGGGTTTTAAATACGGGGGAAGAGGGTCGTTTTTTTGGTGCATTTCTTTAACTATTGCCGGAAAACTTCTTTTTCCAAAAGGCACTAAAACCAATGAACTAGGCGCAAGATCAAGATTCGTTTCATAACTAAATATAGAAGAGTGCGGTCGGGGAATATATGTTAAGGGGATAACGTTTACTATCTTTTTAATCATAATAGTATTGTAACATTTTACTAATTATATGGCGGATGCGCTAAATCAATCAAAACTGGTCAAGATATTTTTGGGTGGCGTAGGTATTAATGCTATCAAAAAGCAAGAGGCGCTTGATTTTGCTAAAGAAGTTTTAAATGCCGCCAATCACAAGACTGTTTTTGTTGTAACTCCAAACCCCGAAATTATTGTTGAAGCTTTACGGAATCCCGAATTTTTTAACGTATTGAATAATGCGGATCTATCTTTAGCTGACGGGATAGGTTTAAACATTGTATGTAAAATTTTTGGTCATTATAATATTGAAAGGATAACGGGTATAGATTTTGTTGAGCAGATGCTGAAATTCTATAAAGACAGAACGCTTAACGTTTTTCTTGTGGGCGGTGAAGGTAATACCGCTCAACTAGCCGCACAAAAATTAAAAAAACGTTTTGCGTTGCATAATTTTAGAGGAGCAACATTTGGACCGGATATTTTGCATGACGGCACGTTTAAACAAGATTATGACCGTAAAGAAATTATTAAAGAATTGGCTTATTTTTTTGCAGATATTATAGTGGTTGGTTTTGGCGCTCCCAAACAAGAATTGTGGATAAAAAAAAATATGAGTTATTTCCCGTCAGCAAAAATGATGATAGGTGTCGGCGGGGCTTTGGATGTTTGGGCCGGAAGCAAAATAAGAGCGCCTGGTTTTATCAGAGCTTTGGGCTTTGAATGGTTGTGGAGATTGATGACGGAGCCCAGACGCGTTAAGCGCATTTTTAATGCACTTATTATTTTTCCGGTTTCACTTTTGCGTCATGGAAATAAACATACATAAAGCAAAAAAAATTCATCTGGTGGGCATTAAGGGTGTGGGCATGACCGCTCTTGCCCAAATGCTTAAGGCTTTGGATAAAAATATTAGCGGTTCGGATAAAGAAGAGGTTTTCTTTACAGATAATATTTTAAAACGATTCAAAATTAAAGTATTTAAAGGGTTTTACGTAAAAAATATTGATACTGATACCGATTTAATAATAAGCTCTGCTGCTTATATACGGAAAAAAGGCAATACATTTTTGGGTTCCGGTCCAGGTACTAAAATTATTAATTATGCCATCTCAAAAAACATTCCGGTATTGTCATATCCGGAAGCCATTTCTCAGCTTTTTAACAAAAGTTTCGGAATAGCGGTTGCGGGAACACACGGCAAATCGACAACAAGCGCTATGGCAGCGGTGATGTTGGAGCATTGCCGCAAGGATCCGCGCGCAATTATCGGAACAAAAGTATTGAATTGGCAGGCAAATGCACGCGTTTCTCAAGCCTCATTACAACGAACGCCTTTTGTTCTTGAAGCGGATGAATATAGGGATGCGTTTTTAAATTATTATCCCCACGTTATATTGCTTACAAATATTGAATGGGATCATCCCGACTATTTTTCAAATAACGCGATATATAAAAAATCATTCTTAAAATTTTTAAAGAATTTAGATAAAAGAGGTTCATTAATATATTGCGCTGACGATCCCGGAGCGACTGAAATTGCTGAAAAAAATCAAAACGTACCTATGTTAAGTTATGGTTTTAGTTTAGAAAGCCGATTGCGCATAATTTCTGAAAAGGGGAGCAGTAAAGGGACAAATTTTAGTCTTGTTTTGAACAACGAAAATATAGGATATTTCAATATAAAACTTTTTGGCAAGCATAACGTTCTCAACGCTACTGCCGTTGTGGCCCTTGGAATTATTTTGGGGTTGCCGGTTAAAAATGTGCGTAAGGGTCTGGCGGCGTTTAAGGGCACTGCAAGACGCTTTGAAGTGATCTCATATCGACCAAATATAATTGTTGATGACTATGCGCATCACCCCACAGAAATTTCAGCAACTATTTCTGCGGTAAAGAAGGCTTGGCCGGATAAAAATATCGCTGTATTGTTCCAACCGCACACATTTTCGCGCACCCGAGCGTTGTTTGGAGGTTTCGTTTCTGCGTTAAAGAATGCGGACAGATCATTTATCTTAGAAACTTATGGTTCTGCGCGAGAAAGGGCAGTAAAAAATAAAACAGCAAAAAAACTTGCCAAAAAACTGAATTCGTTGTATTTTAATAATATCAGTACCGCGCAAAAAAAACTGCCTAAAGTTTTAGGAGATAAAGATGTTCTTATCACAATGGGTGCAGGTGATGTGTGGCGCGTAGGCGAAATTTTAAAAAAACAAAAATTTCAAAAGAGGTAAATAATATGTCAGGACCAGAAAAACAATTCCGAGAAAATGATTGGACCGCCGATCAGCTTAAGCGAGGTGAAATAGTTATGACTCCGGAAGAAATGGAAGAATATCAAAAAGAAAGGAAACCGCATCCGGATAGTTTTGGCGGAGATATAGATCCAGAAGAAGAAAAGCCACGTATAGACGAAGAATAAAAAATCATTTCAAAAACCGTCTTTTGATAATTCAAAGACGGTATTTTTTTGCTTGACATCAACAATTAAATAAAGATATAATCATACATGTAGGATTTGTAGGAATTTATATATATGGAAGAAATGCAAAATCAAAAATTTTACGGAACCACAACCCTTGGCGAGAAGGGTCAAGTTGTTGTTCCTGCAGAAGCAAGGACCAGTATGAAACTTGGTAAAGGAGAAAAATTACTCGTTTTTGGTATGGGTGAGGATATGCTTATACTGTCTAAAATATCAAATCTTGAAAAATTTGCTTCACATTTAGCAAAAAAAATGGAGGTTATTCAGAATATTATCGATAAAACTACTAAAAATTAATTTACTGTATGAAAAAACGAATTATTTTTTTTGGTTCAATTGGGTTTATTATTTTGGTGGGTGTTGGTTTGGGACTGATCACACAAACCAAAAAGTCTCTTTATGAATTTGTTAATGTTCAGCGCGGAACGCTTGTTGAACGCGTACTCGCAACAGGAACCGTTAAAAAATCCGATGAGATCTCTTTAGCATTTGCAGCCAGCGGACGGGTTAAATTAATTTCGGTTAAAGTTGGCGAGCATGCAGAGACAGGAAAAGAATTTGCCCGTCTTGATACCGCTTCAATTGAAGCGCAAATCCGTAATGCCGAGGCGGCTTTTGATGTGGCAGAAGCCAATTTAATTAAAGCGCAAGCCGGAGCTTCGGCTCAGGATATTGCGGTTGCCGAAGCCGCTGTTATAGCCGCAGATGTTGCATTACAAAATGCTATTATTGCCGCAATAAAAGCGCTCGAAAAAGAATATCTTGATGCATATAATTCTATTCAAACAGTTAAAGCAAAAGCAGACGGAGCAATTCAGGAAATGGATAATTATTTTGAGCCTTGCGGCGGAACTCAATGTTGGAGCAATTGGGGCAATTTTTATACGACCATAGAAGCGATCCATAATGCAGAAGTAAAAAAAGTTGCCGCAGATGCAGCACTTTTACGCGTTAATGCAACAATTTCTTCGGTGACAAGCGCTTCGGCAACAACGTCTATTGATTCAGCATTTATTTCGTTGGCTAGTGATCTTGCAATAATTCGTGCCGGAGCACAAGCAACTTATGATGCGCTACAGACCGGGACTCAAAAAACGGCAGTTCAAGCAAAGATTATTGATCTTGATACAATAAGTGCAACTTTACGCAACGATGAACAGACAATAATCTCAGTTAAATCTTCAAACGATTCAAGTATCCGTACAGCAGAATCAAATTTGGCTACAACTAAAGCTCAATTGGAACAAAAAAAGGCACCTGCGCGCGCTGTAGATCTTGAACCCTTAAGGGCTCAGGCTTTGCAAGCAAAAGCAAGCTTGGATTCAGCTCGGGCAATCCTTGATAACTCAATCATTAAAGCGCCGCTTGACGGTATTGTAATAGATATTCTTGTTAGCCGGGGTGAAATTGCTGGAGCAACCGGAACAGCGATAAAATTTTTGCCTGACGCACCATTTACAATTGAATCAAACATACCCGAAGCTGATATTGCCGATCTGACTTTGAACGATCCTTTAGCTATAACTTTGGATGCAGTTAAAAATATTGAATATCAGGGAAGGATCATCAGCATTGATCCGGCATCAAAAGATGTAGGCGGCGTAGTAACATATCGTGTAACTACGAGTATTGAAGATGGAGATGAAAGAATAAAAACCGGTATGACGGCAAATTTGGATATAAAAACAGATCGCCGCGAGAATGTACTTTCTGTCCCGCAAAGAGCAGTTATAGAGCAAAACGGAAAGCGCTACGTTAGAATATTGAACGACAAACAAGTAGAAAATATTGAAGTTGTCGTAGGTATTCGTTCGGCAGACGGACTTATTGAAATTAGATCCGGGGTTAATGAAGGTACTGAAATAATCAGTTTTGTTCGTGCTCAATAAAATTTATGTTAATTGAACTACAGGACGTTAAGAAAACTTTTGATGAAGGTGAAAGTGCCACTCATGCGTTGCGTGGCATTTCGTTATCTATAAATAAAGGAGAGTTTGTTGCAATAATGGGCGCTTCAGGATCGGGGAAATCAACCCTTCTTCACATATTAAGTTTTCTTTCCCGTCCGACTAGCGGTCGGCATTTTTTCGACGGCAAAGATGTGAGTAATTTTTCTCTGATGGATCTGGCAAATTTACGAAATAAAAGCGTCGGATTTGTTTTTCAATCGTTTAATCTTTTAGCCCGGGCAACAGTTTTAGAAAATGTAGAATTGCCTATGTTGTATGCCAATATCCGGCCAAAAGAACGACGACAACGAGCGCTGATTGTTATTGAACGGCTTGGTTTAGGGCACAGAACAAAACATCTTTCAAATCAACTTTCCGGAGGAGAGAAGCAAAGAGTTGCTATTGCGCGCGCTTTAGTAAATCAACCCGAAGTGATTTTTGCTGATGAGCCAACAGGGAATCTAGATTCATCATCCGGAGAACAGTTGATGGGGGTTCTTGAAGAATTACACGGTGAAGGCAAAACAATTGTTCTTATAACTCATGAAACATATACCGCCGCATTTGCCGAAAGAATTATTCACATAAAAGACGGCTTGATAGAAGCCGATACTGTTGTTGAAGAACGTCATTCGATCAAAGATCATAAATTTATAAAATAATATGGGATTTTTTGATCTGATTAAAACATCACTAGCGAGCTTGAACGCAAACCGTTCCCGTTCAGTATTAACTATTTTGGGTATTGTAATTGGCGTTGCCGCAATAATGCTTGTAATGTCTTTGGGTGCGGGCGCGCAAAACCTTATTCTTCAACAGCTTCAAGCAATAGGCTCAAAAACAATAGCGATTATTCCGGGAAGAGAACCTAAAGGTCCGACAGATTTCCTTTCCGCTTTTTCGGATTCACTAAAAGAATCGGATCTTAAACAGCTTAAAAATCCTGCAAATGTTCCTCATGCCGCAAGGGTTATACCGATGGTATTTGGAAGCGAGGTTGTATCTTATAAAAACGATACTTATCAGACAACTATTTTTGGTTTCACCGAACACTATGCGCCCTTGTATGATCTTTATCCAAGAGAGGGTCAGAATTTTACTGCAGATGATGTTGAGAGTTCGTCCAGCGTTATTGTAATCGGTTCAAAAGTTAAGGAAGAACTTTTTGGAAATAATGAAGCGGTGGGGGAGAAGTTACGCATTAAAGGTACGACTCTCCGTGTTGTCGGTGTATTACCCAAAAAAGGTGGCGCATCTTTTATTAATTTTGACAATGCGATTTTGGTTCCCTATACAACCGCACAGAATTATATTTTTGGTATTAAATATTTTAATCGCATTATTGTTGAAACCGATGAAGAAATTAATGTTCCGGTCACTGAAATTGATATTATATCAACCCTTCGTAATGCACATAATATTACCGATCCAGATAAAGACGATTTTTTTCTTGAAACACAGGCCGGAGCCATGGAAACCGTAAGCGCCATAACAAGCGTGATGACATTATTTGTTGCAGCCGTAGCCGCAATATCGCTACTTGTCGGCGGAGTTGGAATTATGAACATCATGCTCGTATCTGTTACTGAACGGACCCGAGAAATAGGTTTACGTAAAGCGGTTGGAGCAACCGATAGAGATATAATGCGTCAGTTTTTGCTTGAAGCCATGACACTTACAACGCTGGGAGGAGCGCTTGGGATAATCATAAGTACTTTGCTTGGTCTGATTATTTCTGTTGTGCTTTCCAAGGCTCTTAATGCGACATGGACATATACATTTCCGGTTGTTGCAATGATCATCGGACTTTTTGTCGCAGCAGGAATAGGAATTATTTTTGGTCTATATCCGGCACGCCGCGCAGCAAGACTAGATCCCGTTGAGGCTTTAAGATACGAATAAAGATATTCATATCATGTCGCAAAAGGTATATTGTGCGAAGTATCATCACTATAGAAAAAGGCTAAGGAGACTTGTCCCCTTAGCCTATTTTGTTTGCCACTTTGGGCTGCCATCTGATATTTACTTTATATGTTTTAATCGCGTCTTCAGGAAAGCCGTTTTTTCTAGGATCAAACGCTCGACCGGGAACCCAATTTCTGTCCGATGGCGTAGGAATTCTTATATACTCAGCAATCCTATCGGACAGTCCTTCCCAGCTATACCCATGAGGATGACCGATCTTTAGAAAATATTCTGCGTGACCATAAATAGGATGGTCTTCTATGCTAATAATTAACACCGCTTCCCATAGTTCTCGTGCGGTACCGGAATCTCCAGGGATTCTTTTTCTGTATTCTTTACATGCGCCTAGACGAGTTTTCATTTCTAGACTCCCTAAAGAAATGTTAAATATCTAAGTTAATTACTATATAGAATTATCTGCACAAAAAAGCAATACTTAAAACTAGTATTTACGTCAATAGCAACTTTTTGCCATGGTATATCCTACAGATTCAGCCTCTTCTTTGGTGCCAAACCATATCATATTTTCTTCTGCTATCCTAAATGCACCGGGGCATTCCAGAGGGTAATACTTTTCTCCGCTTTTGGACGCTACATAGGCTTCTTGAGCCTGTTTTTGGCCATTTTTGGGGGCATTAATGACCGAATTATCCCCCGTTTTAAGGGCTTCTTGAGGAATATTTTTTATAGTTAATTTGTCTTTTTTGGGTTCTGTAAGAATTAAATAACTATATAAAACAATATTTGCTATAGCTAAAGTGCTTAAAATAGCGATCCAAAAATTTTTACTGATATTAAATTTTTGATTAAGATTTAAATCTCTCATAATTACGTCGCACAATATATTCTATGTTTTGTTCAACTATGAATATCTCATTTACAGGTTGACATACATTCTTAGTTCTTATAAAATCCCTAGGTAATTTATTAAGTATTTTAAGTTATGTCAAAGACAAAAGCCTCAGGTTCTACAAAGCTTGGTCGAGATTCTATATCTAAAAGACTAGGCATAAAGTTGTTTGCCGGAGAAAAAGCAAAAACCGGCTCTATTTTGGTTCGCCAACGAGGCACTAAATTTTTGCCCGGGAAAAACGTTAAGCGTGCCGATGACGATACTTTGTTTGCGCTTTCAGCAGGTACGGTTAAATTCAAAACAATAAAAAAGAAAAGATTTGATGGAAGAATGCGATTAACAAGCGTTGTAAGCGTTGAATAAAAATATTACTTTTATATAAAACACTCCGTCTTAAAGCGGAGTGTTTTGATTTATAACTCATTATTCTTTTATTTCTTGAGGCAACTCTTCAACTATAACCTTAATATTTGCTTCAAGGCCGTGGTCAAAAGAAAGCAAAACTGTATATTCCCCCACTGCATCCAAAGCTTTTTCCAGCTTAATTTGTCGGGATGGAACTTTAAACCCTTGGACAGCTAAAGCTTCACTTATAATTTTAGGCGTGATACCGGCATACAAAGTTCCGTTTTCGTTTGCTTTTGCGGGTATAATAACCTCGTAATCAGCTAGCGCACCGGCTAATTCCTGAACTTTTGAAAGGTCTTGCTCAGCAAGTTTAGACAAATCCTCTTTTCTCTTGTTTGCGTCAGCGACAGCGTCGACTGTAGCAAGAACGGCAAAACCTTTAGGGATTAAAAAATTACGGGCGTAACCATCAGCAACGCTTTTGATATCCCATTGTTCGCCTAGATTATCCACTTGTTTTAGTAATATTACTTTCATACCAATAATATTTTATTTTTCCGCCTGAGACCGATCGGTTTTAGGCAGAGAGTTTAACCATGTTACCTCAACGTTTATTACTTTGGCAAGAGGCGGGCCGCCGTTGCACCAGGAAATAAATTTTTCTATATTTATCCCCTCTCCCCCGACAATAAATTGTACTGTTCCGTCAGATTTATTTTTCGTTATACATTTTAAACCAAATCGTTGAGCCAATGAAAGTCCGCTAACCCTAAAAAATACTCCTTGTACCTTCCCGGAAATTAGAATAGATGCGCGCACATTATATTAATTATTGTTTATGCGTTGCAGTAAAATCTCTTTTGCTTTTTCGTATTGAGCATCTTTTTGTGTATTTTCTGATGTTTCTGTTGCGGTAATTTCTACCGTAGGTTTAATACCCTCGTTGTTTATCGAGATTCCATTTGGTGTAAGCCAATGCGCAACAGTAATTTTTACCGCAGAACCATCAGATATTGATTCAAGGCTTTGTACCGAACCCTTACCAAATGTTTTTTGACCCACCAAAGGAATGTTTAGGTTCTCAGATAAAGCACCGGCAAGAATTTCAGAAGCTGATGCCGAACCCTCATTTATCAGAATAATGAGCGGGATATCCTTAAGCCATCCATTTCCTTCCGAACGCAAAATTGTACGGCTTTTATCTTTAGTTTCTTCCATAACAACAGCGGTTTCTCTGGGCAAGAACCAACCGGCAATATCTACAGCTCTGTCCAAATAGCCCCCGGGATTATTTCTAAGATCCAAAATTATGCCGGATGGTTTTTGCAGAAGTATATCTTTTGCGGCTTTTTCAAATTCCTGGTCGGAACGTTGAGAAAAATTAAACAGTTGCAGATAAGCTATATTATTATCTCTCATTTCCCAACTAAGTGAGGGTATTGTTATTTGATCTCTTATAATTTCGATTATGAAAGGTTCGCCTTCATCTCTGATAATCAAAAGTTTAACAGGGGTATTTCTTGGTCCGCGTATTTTAGATACCGCCTGATCTAAGGTTAGATTTGCGGTAGAGATCTCGTCTATTTGTAAAATTATATCCCCCGCTTTTAATCCGGCGCGCTGGGCCGGCGTTCCTTGTATCGGCGCAATAATAATAATATTTCCTTTACGCATTCCGATTTCTGCGCCTATGCCTTCAAAAGAACCTTCTGTATCGGAAAGAAAAAGCTTAGCTTCTTCAGGATCAAAAAAACTGGTGTACGGATCCCCTATTGAACTTACCATACCTCTTATCGCACCAAATAAAGCTTTTTCAGAATCCAATGCCGATGGATCTATGTATTCGTCGTTTAATAATTGCCATACTTTATCCAAACGAGAATGATTTAACGTGGTTACTGTTTTATTGCTTAAATTAGATGAGGCAATATAAGTTTGAATCGGCTGCCAAGAATATTCAAAAGCCATCCCAAGAACAATGGCGGATATAAAAAGAATGCTTTTTAGAAAAAACTTTTTTGAATATTTGAGTAATATTTTCATTAATTAAAATCTAATACTATTATTTTCTTAAAGTTTTGCCGATGGAACCGGTTTATTTTTGTACTTACGAAAATATTTATACGCGCTTGCCGCATGGATTCGGGTTTGCTTGTTATTAATAATATCTAGAATTCCCCTGCCGGTATGGCTGGCTTTCTGGTGGTAATGATAGGCCAATGCTTGAGGAAGATAAACTACAGCAAAACCATTTTCCCAAAACCTTCTGCACCAGTCAACATCCTCAAAATACATGAAAAACCTTTCATCCATAAGACCTACTTTATTCATGGCAGAGCGTTTCACACAAAGAGCTGAACCCATTAACCAGTCAGCGGCTAGGGGTTTATTATAATTTGCAGCCAATTCATCTTCCATTAAAAATTTACGTATAGCTTCTGCGCCAAAAGTTGTTTTAGCAAGGAACGTTCTACGTGCCATTACCGTAAAGGGTTTATAAAATTTGAAACATGAGTGTTGATGGGTTCCGTTAAAATTTAATAATTTAGGACCGACTAACCCTACTTTTTCGTTGTTTTTAAGATATTCAATAAGAGTTTTTGCGGTATCCTTGAGCAAAACTATATCCGCATTTAAAATAAGCACATAATCGCTTTGACTATTTTTAATGCCTGAGTTAACTAAACGGGCATATCCCACGTTATCTTTAAAAGCATGATGTTTAACTTCAGGGAACTCATCAGCCAACATTTCTATGGTTTCGTGCTGAGCTTCTGCGTCGCTAACAATAATTTCATAGTTTATTTCCTTGCAGGTTTCTTTGATAGATCGAAGAGCCAATTTTAGTAAATGTGGTGTTTTATAGTGTGTAATTATTATCGAAAGAACTTTGAGCATTGTATTAATTTTTGTTAAATACAAATAATTAATTTATTCTGTAAAAATATTTCTGACAAAATCGTGCACATCCGAAAAATCTCCTTTAGTCGGCAATAGAATATAGGCGCCTTCTGTCGAATATGTAGAAAAAAGTAATCCGCCGGAAGTATCCAGCACTTTAAGATTAGGTTTTGAATTTTCAATTTTTTTAACAACTGAAAATAACTTTGTAATTTCACTGACAGTAAGGTCTGTTTTTACATTTCGACCAAGAATATCTAATAATTTAAAAGCTTTTTGTGGGCTTGCCGATAAACCCATAGATTCAGCTTTTTGTCTTATGGCAAGTATAATTTCCTGTTGTCTTCGCGCGCGATCAAAATCAGAAGTAGTAAATCTTGAACGGGCATACAATAATGCCGTATCGCCGTCCATGTGGTGTACTCCTGGTTCAAACGAAAAATTTATACCCCCCCATTGTAAATTTTCACTAAATTTTTTTGTTACATTCACATCGATTCCGCCCATTAAATCCACCGTCTCCTTAAAAGCAGTAAAATCAACAACAATAGCGTAATCTATATTTACACCCGCAACCTCAGAAACAGCAAGTTTTGCAAGGGCAATACCGCCACCGTTGCGTTGTTTTTGTTCTCCCACCTCATATGCTTCATTTATTTTTGCAGAAATATTTACTATCGGAAATTTAAGATATGTATCTCTCGGGATAGAAATAAGGGCAGTTTCGTAAGTTTTTGTGTCTATACTGGCTAAAATAATAGTATCGGTTAGTTTCCCTCCGTAAGGGTCTTCATCGCCACGAATACCAAGTATCAAAATATCTAATCTATTACGTTCTGCCGGGTCAGCCACAGGAAATTTTGCCGCCGAAATACCGAGAAAAGATGTTATTTGTTGGGAAACTATACTGAAAGTTGAACTGGCTTTAAAAACAAAAACGAAGAATATAACGGCAAGTATTATTATAAAACTAGCAAAAAACAAAAACATCATTTTAAGTAAAGATTTTTCTTTACGTTTTGCAGATAGCGGTGAGGTGTTTATATCCGATTTAAATTCTTTATTTTTATCAAATAAATCTTTCATATTTCTAAGATTTAAACCAAAAACTTATATCCTGAGAGTTTTTAATTCGTTTGTGTGTCATTATATAAGAACGTTTATGGATCGCATTCGGCAGTTGTTTTAAAAGCACAAAAAAACTTTTGGAATTTTTTGTTTCGAATAAAATAATATATCCAATAGATAAGATTTCTTTAATTAAAATAACGGGTAGGTCTTTTAAAAACAGGACTGGCAACTCATTTTTTATCTGCATTAAGCGTTGGTTTTTCCATGAATAAAACTTTGACCATGAAGGTATTTTTCTTCGTTCCCGTATTACCGCCATCATGTTTTTTGCGGCAGATTCCCCCGCTCCTCTGGCATGCCACGCCTTTGCTGAAGGCACAAAAATACTTTGCCAGCCGAATAAAATAAACCGCCAGGCCAGATCAACATCTTCTTTGTACATAAAAAAATCTTCATCGAAATATTCAAATTTATTTTTACCAATCGGGATTTTAATATCTTCCAACGCCTTTTTACTATAAACCGGCAAAGCTCCGTCAACTCCAAAAATAACCCTCATGTTGTTATATTGCCCGTTGTCTTTCTCGCCTTGACCGCGGCTAATTATCCGTCTATTTTTAAGCATCTCCAGTCCGCAAGAATCTAAAATATCGGTTTTATCAAAATTTGAACCAAGCCTAAAAAGTTTTCCTTGGATTGCGGCTATTTTTTCATCCTGTTTTTCAAATTCAATCACAACATTTTGTACAAAATTTTCGTCCATTATAATATCTTGATTCAACAGACATACATATTTACCGTTCGCCTGACTTATCCCTATATTATGCGCCGCCGCAAAGCCCAGATTGGTTGGGTTTTCTATCACTTTAAGGTTGGTATGTTCTTGCGCTGTTTTTTTTAACCATTCTTTTGAGCCGTCAACAGATGCATTATCCAAAGCTATTATTTCAATATTACCGTAAGTTTGAGCAAATAAAGAAGAAAAACAGCGTTCTAACCAGCGCAATCCGTTATAGGTTACTATATTCACCGAAACAAGAGGTGTTTTATCCATGTTTTTGAACCAGTTTTTCAATAAAAAGACCCGAGAACGTCCCGAGTATTGATGCGAATAATAACAAAACTTTGTCGTTGATTAAAACAACATCAAAAAAATTATATAACGCGATCCATATAAAGTAAATACCAAATATCGCCCCCAAAATCCTGTTATCTGAAGTATTAAAAAGTTTATTAGCGTAAAGAATAAGCAACGCAAAAAATCCGACTATCAATCCGCCGCCAACAAGACCTGTTTCTGCAGCAAAATCCAGATATAAATTATGTGCCGAAGCCCCTCGTTTTGATGCATCTATATTTTCATCTAAAACCTTAGCGTAATTACCTATACCAACGCCCAATAACGGATACTTCAAAATTGAACTTGCGGTGATCTTCCATATATCAATTCTGGCCTTATTGGACTCCTCTGTAATATCCAGTATAGATGAAGCTCTAGCTAAAAGGAGCGTCTCATCTTCAGAATTAACTCCTTTTCCATGCGCGTGCGCGATAATGGCAGAAGAAACAGGCAAAAGCAACAAGAACATAAACAAAGGCAAAAGCATTGTTTTGGGTAGAAGAAAATTTCCAAAAATTTTAAACCTGACCGCTAAAAGAAAAGACAGCAAAAGTATTATCCCGGCCGCGCACAAAGCAGTAATTATAATCCATAAACTATAAGGGAATTGATATGCTTTTACTACGATATCGGTACATAAAAATGGCGTTGGATTACATGCGCCAAAAGCAACGCTTAACGCTAATTTATTTAAAATAAAGTAAATAAATAAAATACAAACGGTAAACGAAAGAAGAAAAACTCCAAAAAATTGTTTGGTCCTGTGAAAACGGTTATTTGTAAGTAAATAAACCAACATTACGGCAAAAATAAGCGGCAGAACAGCTAACCATAAACCCCGTGTTCCGGAAAGATAGATATTTAAAGATAAAATTCCCCAAAAAATCAAAAAAACAAATCTGTTTTTATTCTCACGTAATTTAAACAATATTAATGCGGCACAGGCCGACAACAAGGAAAACAGTCCGAAAGAATGTGAATCCGGAAAAACAGAAAACAATCTAAGCGTCGGCGGAGAGGCCGGATAATAGGAAAACCAAGTATTGCTTTTTTCCAACAGAACCGCTAAAGAATTTCCGTAAAAAATAGGGATCACCCACTGAACCCAATGTTTCCAAAACTCAAAAAGAGATGTGAATTGAATGCTTATAAACTGAATAAATCCCACAAATACCGAGATTAAGCCCGCGCCAAGTATACTGAAAAATATTAAAGAACGCGTTTCTTTCTTCACCGTCAAAGATCTTATAACTATATATAAAGGAAATACGTTCCCTAAAAATATAATTTTTCGCAGACCAAAGCCCGGACTTTCTGCAACAAAAAGTGAAGCTATGGCAACGAACATAAAAATTATGATGCACCACTCAAAGTTTAAAATTTTACCGATTATTTCTTTTGTTTCTTTGAGACTAAAAAAGGCCAGGTTGATTTTTTGTTTAATTAGCCACATTACAAATAAATAAAAGATTATTATCCGCCAAGCGGCAAAATTATCAAAATTTTGGTTTATAGGCAGAGCAATAAAAAGCGGTATAGAAAAAATAAAAAAAGTTAAACCTTCTTCAATGGGCAAAAAAGTTAGTATTAGAACAACTCCTCCAAAAATCAAAAAAGACGCTTCGCGATCTAAAGCACCTGTATATATAGCAAATACAGCCAGGCATTCGATAGCAACAAATAAAAACACACGTTTTAATTTTATTAACGGAAAATCCATTATAATTTTGATGAACCAATTAAAATATCAAGCGTTTGAGCTGCGCAATCTTTCCACGAAAACTTTTCAGCTTGTGTGACCGAACATGAATTAAGTTCTGACATTTTTTCATTATCGTTTATAGTTTTCTGCATTGCGTTATAAATAGAACGTATATCTGTAATGTCTTCAACAAAAATTGCGCAGTCCCCTACCACCTCAGGTAAAGATGCGGCCTTATTAGTAATTACCGGAGTTCCACAAGCTAACGATTCAAGAGGCGGCAAACCAAAGCCTTCATATTCGGATAACCAAATAGTAGCATGAGCAGAACTATATAATCCCGGCAAGTCTTTATTTTCGATAAAATCTTTACGTATAAAAGCGTTTCGTTTTAATGCCTTGTTCAAACTTTGAGCTAAACCGCTAAGTTCATTATGTGAGCCATAACGATCTGATCCGGCAATTAAAAATTGATAATTTTTATGTTGTACGGCGATATTCATAAAAGCTTCCATACATTCACGTACGTGCCGGCGTTTGAACGCGGATCCCACAAAAAAGAAAAACTTATCTTCTATATCATAACGCAAACGAAGTTCCTGTTGTTTTTCCTGTTCTTTGACGGGTTTAAATTCTTCACCGGCCGCTTCTCTTGTTACAAATATTTTATTTTCTTTAACTTTCCATATGCGCATTATTTCTTTTTTAACAAATTCTGACGGGGTTAATATTGCAGAAGCTTTTTTTGCGGATAATTTTGAAACCTGAGTTAATAAAATATGGTCCAGCGGACTGGGCCAAAAGTGTAACTCGGGACGCGCGGCATACACTATATCGTGCAAAGTTAAAACAAAGGGTTTTGTTAAAGTAAGAGGTGCTATATATTCAGGAAAGAACATTATATCAGGACGGTCGGTCAAAACGGCATCCGGTAATGCCTTATGCATAAAAAGAGCCGTGCTATTGCGCCCAAAAACTTTCGGCAATAGTTTTGAGGCAAAACCCTTCTCAGTAAAAGAAAAATCCTTGGGTATCTCGTTCTTAAAATACAGCAAGAATTCGTGGTCTGATTTTTCTGCCTTCCACTCATTTAAAATTGCAGAAAGATACCGGCCAACGCCGGTACGGTTTCCTTCTAAACAATGAGAATCTATTCCAATTTTCATGCTATTTTTCCCTTTTTAACGGTCCAGACATCTATTATACCTTGGAGTACGGCCTTAGCCCAAGATCTTTTGATGGAAAATATAAGTTTAAATATTTGCCATAAAAAACGCGGGAAAGTAAGCATATAAGCAAATAAAATTTGCGCCGGATTTCCATTCCTAAAAATAAACAGTAATCCGTTTCGCACATGGTAACGTATATAATTTGGCGAACCTTCTTTGCTGGAGGCGGCTCCTTTATGCCATATTTTTGCAGACGGAACCACCACGCAATATAAACCTTTGCGTCTGGCGCGTAAACTCCATTCAGCATCTTCATAATAAAGAAAATACTCCTCGGGCATGAAACCAATATCATCTATCAGACTAGCTTTAAACAACAAGCAGCATCCGGTTGCGTAAGCGGTTCTATTGATCTCTTCTTTTAAAAAACTTGTTTCATCTTTAAGCCCATATTTAATATGCGTGCCGCGCATGTTAATAGGATTTATTTTCCCGCCTATAAACCAAATTTTATTTTCATTTTT
The DNA here is from genome assembly GCA_000996085.1 of Parcubacteria group bacterium GW2011_GWB1_40_14. Lineage (GTDB taxonomy): Bacteria > Patescibacteriota > Minisyncoccia > Terrybacterales > GWB1-40-14 > GWB1-40-14. The sequence goes on from LBYG01000001.1 coordinate 59,887, forward strand.
ATCGGCACCAAGGAATATTTTGGGGTTTGCAAAAGCAATTTTACGATCTTTTTTTATTCCGGTTATTAGTTCGACCAAAAAATCCTTATCAACTATAGTATCGTTATTGAGCATTAAGATCCAATCAGCTTTTTTCTCCAAAGCATATTTGATCCCAAAATTATTTCCCCCGGCAAAACCCGCATTGTGTTTATTTTTTAACAACACAACATTTTTTTGCGTGGAATGATTTTGAATATATTCGTTCAAACGTTCAACGGAATGGTTCGCTGAAGCATTATCAACCACAACGATATTCAGTTCCGTTAACGGAGGCAAAACAATTTCCGACAAAGAATCAAGACACTCGTAAGTGTCTTGCCATCCGTTCCAATTTACAATAATAATAAAAATTTTAGAAAGCCCCATTTTATTTATACGCTTGAGTTAAAACAATACCGGGATAGTATTTTTTAAGTATATCTTCTGCTTTTGAACCTAGTGCCGCCATGCGACGAGCGCCATCGGCATCCAAACCGACGCAATGGTTAGTAGCTGAACAGGATTGGTTTTTATATATTGTTCCTGCCGGATCATCTACTCCCCCATTTAAATAAATATAGTCGGCAGTACAATATTTTCCGCCCCATACCTCACAGGCATTCTTAGTAAGTCCAGGCGCTCCGGAGGAATAAGCGGCAACAATAGGTTTATTGTTATATGTTGCAACTTGCGCATGGGTTGCCGTTACTCCTGTTACAGTATCTTTTGCGCGTAGCTCAAAATTATATCCTTTATACCATTGGTCTGAGGGCGTATTTATTAAATGATATGGTTCACCGATTCTCTTCCCTCCTGCTTTAATATAATAGTAAGCGTATGAGCGGGCAGCTATCATGAAAGCTTTAGCGTATTCCGGCAATTCGCCGTTTGCCATTTCAGCAATTCCTTTAAGATAAGATTCTATGGGCAACTCGTTTACTACCCAATATTTTTGTGAGGTTGCAGAATATACAATTTCTATTATTCCACGAAAAGTACTATCGTTTGTCCCATTATAAGCCAAATTTGTATAAGAATTTAATGTAATTATACCGTTGCTGTCTTTGGGAATTATTCGTGTGGTTGTTGTGGTATCAGGAATAATATTTGTAATAATACCGGCAAGCTTATCTTCATTTACTGAATTTGTTTTAGTGATTGTATATACTGAACTTGAAGTAACTTGAACTGTTTCGCCTTGCGCAGGAGAATAAATACCTATTCTTATTTTTGGTTCTTCAGCTAAAACCGGCGCGGTAGGCGGAACAGGCGGAGGAGGAGTTGGTGGAACCGGAGTCTGTGGCGGAGTTGGAATGGATGATATCTGATTTATCGGAATTTTTGACCAGTCTATTTGACTGCTTTGAATACCCAAGTCTTTTGCGAGGGTTTCGGGATTAGAATAAGCTATTCCGGTTATTAAATTATAAATAGTGTTGAGCTTCCTGATAAGAGCTTATTTCATCCGCGCTTACGATATTAATTGAATTCCATGAAAAACCCAGAGCTTTCAAAACGTTGCCGTCTTGGATCCAACGCTTAAAACCGCTTTGTATATACCACACCTTTGTATCGTTTGAAGAACGCAGCAATGTACCGCCTGGCCAATTTACATATTGACCGACAGGATAAAAACTCATCTCCGTATCACTTATTTTTTTAATATTTTTAGTGCTTAATTTAAGCTTAATAAATAAGGTCTGAGAGCTAATCGGTCGCCTTTGTCCGCTTTCAACTTTATATATTGTGTTTGAAACACCTTTTATTATCTTATTCGAAGTTATTAAAGTTCCATCCGGATATACCAAAGGTTGACCTTTAGCATAAAGGTTCAGGGAAGTTATATATCTTAATTTCTCTCCTTCAAATTTATAAACTGATCCTTTTTCATCCTTTACCAAAGTTCCGTCAGGATACGGAATCGGTTCACCGAAAGGATACAGGATCAATTCGCGATCAGAAACTATTTTAATATCTTCCCATTTGAAATTGGCAAATTTAAATATCTCTTCGTTTAAAATATCCCGGCGTTTTTCGGCTTCTACTTTATAAATACGGCCGCGGCTAGCTGAACGTATCAAAGTTCCGTCGGCAAATTTTGCCAATGTTTCTGACGGAAAAAGGTGCAGTTGGGTTTCTGAAATAGCTACAATTTTATCAGCGCTTGCGGAAACCATTTTGCGCGCAGCGCCGCTTGAAAGAGAAAAAATATCAGAACTGTTAGTTGTTTTATAAAACAAATTTTTATACGTATTGGCAAAATTCTGAGCTTTTGTTCTCAATAAAGTAAAATCAAAAAAATCCGAATTGCCGGCTTCAATATCGCCGTGGCTCAGAACCGTCGGACCGGTGAATGTTGTCGAGTATGCTCCGGATGAAATATCACACTTCCCTTCTATGTTTCTAGGATTTTCCCAGATTTCACTTGTGGAAACTGCAGAAGGTTCAAATCCATTAACAACAGCTAACCAAGCTGAAAGTCTGGCTAAACTATCTTCCATAGCTTGAGGCATGGGTGTTGCTGCGTAATTACCAAGCAACATAATTCCTACTGTATTTATATTAAAATTTTGACATTTTCTGGAATGATAAAGATGCGCTCCTCGTGTGCCGTTACCGCCAAAACGTCCTTCATATATCCGCCCTTGACGATCTATTATGTAGTTATAACCTATGTCTTCCCAGCCATATGTTATTGCGTGAAATCTATAAACAGCTTGAATTAAAGATATAGGATTGGTCGAATCGCTGTTACAGGCAGGCGAGGATAAACGACAACCCAAATCATGAACAACTATTCTTTCAACTGAAGCATAATCGGGCGGAATATGACTTTCTTCCGGGAACCAAGTCATCATAGCTCTTAATTCATCAGTATTTTCCCACGTACTACGTGGCAATATAACCGGCACACCTTCCGCGGTAAAATTGTTCCCAGATATAACGGTTCCGGGACCCGAAGAAGAGGTTGTATCCAAAACGCTCGGGTCTATGTCCGCAGCCTGAGCTTGAGAATTCAAAAACAAAATCGCCACCGCAAACGCTGTGGCAAACCCCTTCGACAAGCTCAGGACAAGCCTTTTTTTAATTAAATATCCGATATTATATGAGCTCATATGAACATTTTACCCAAAAATCATCTTTTTAGCCAAACAAACGAATACTTATAATATATGACGTAATATAAGGCAAAATATTTCGTGCTAAAACCACTTTAATTATTGGGTCGAATAACGTGGATAAAAACGGAAGAAACTTCTTTGAATGTTTTTTGGACTAAAATATATACTTGAGCGCCTAATTCCCAAGTTCTATTCCAAATATCTTGTGGAACGTACTTAAAAATAAGGTTTTTGGCGTTATTTAGTTGTTCAACTATCTGTGTTATGAGCGCTGAGGCTAATTCTTTTTCATCTACCTGAACTGTTACTTCGGCGGCATAAATACCGCTTCCTGTTAAAAGGATGCCGACAAGCACTAAAATAATAAAATGTTTAGTATGTGGCATAATGTTGTATTTTTTTAATTTATAAATATTCTATCGGATCAAGATGTCCGCCTATCGGTAAGGGACCATACCATCTTTGTATAACCTCAAATGTATTTGCGGCATAAACTGTAAAATGCAGATGAGGTCCTGTAGAAAAGCCCGTGGAACCCATATAACCGATAACTGCACCCTTGCTCACATTTTGTCCGTTTGAAACAGCAATCCTTGAAAGATGGGCATATAAAGTAACCAAGCCGTTTTTATGGTCTACGGCTACCCAGCGACCGTAAGCATATCGGCTATCGTCACCTTTTGAGACAACCTTGCCGTCTCCCGCGGCATAAATTGGAGTGCCTATTCCGCTTGTAGGCGCGATATCAATTCCGTTATGAAATTCATATCCGTTATTCACAAATCCGGTTTTAGATGTTGATCCGTAATATTGAGTAATCCTTACTTCATCGACAGGCCATGCCAATACTCCCTTTCCTTTGGGTAAAGTATCAGGATTGATTGCATAACGTAATTTCGCTTCCAAACCGACTATTTCTTTTTGAGCGTCAACCTGCTGTGTTTCAAGTTGTTTAAGAGATTTCTGATAAACCGTTTCCTGTTGCTTTGTATTTTTCAATACCTGACTTTTTTCCGTGCGTTGTTCTTCCGCCAAATCTTGCTGCAAGCTTAATTTTGTACGCAACGTAATTAAATTTTCTTCTTCTTGGGTTGCGTCTTCTTTTTCTTTTTCTAAGTTCACAGTCAATTCTTTTGCAACACTAAGTCTGGTTTTCAACTCGCCCTCAAGTCTTTGCGCTCCGTAAAAATCATTAAAAATTGTACTTAAGCTGTCAGCACCCAAAGAAAGTTCAATAATATCCGGAGTCCCAGTCTCATAAAGCATTCTCAGAGCTGAAGCAATTCGAGCTTTTTCAAGATTTATAGCGTCTTCTGTTTGCTTGATCCGCGCTTCCAACTCTGTTATTTTAAGCCGCGTTTCTTCAATTTGCCCTTCGGTTATTGCCATTTCTAACTCAAAAGCTTCAATTTGTTTGTTAAATCTATATATCTGATTTTGTAGAGAGCGTGCTTGTCCCTGTGCCTCAACAAGATTCTGCTTTGCTTCAGCCATCTTTTGTTGTAATTGTTTTACCTCTTCATTTTTTGTAGAAATTTGCTTACGCAAGTCATCAATCATGCTGCCTTTGGCGACCATTGGTGAAATAAACAAAAAGCCCATAAACAAAAGGGCTAAAATGGTTTTAGTACGCCTACTATAAGTTATAGAGATACGGCGTTTTTCCATATGTATATTATATCGTAAAATCCATTTATATAAAATAGCCCCGGCTTAATGTCGGAGCTGAATTGATCTTTATTTTAAGGGTTTTGAGACAATCTTAATTCTGTTTTTTCACAAACTTCTTCAAGCTCCTGAGCCAGATATGCGTTTGTTTTCCAGGCAAGAGGCATAAAGAAAGTTTTTGTTTCCTGTAATTGTCGGAGTTGTTTTTCACGCGTACACGTTTCTATTGAACGCATATTGTGAAGTCGATCGGCCAATTTAATGATACGTACGTCTTCACCTGCCCCAGCAATATTATCCAGATATGATTGTTTTTCTTCAGGAGTGGCATTTTCTTTTTTGGTTACCATACCAACAAGATAAGCTACTCTATCTCCAAAAAAATCGTGAATGGCCTTCGGACTTAACAACCAAGTATCTTCAACAATATCATGCAATAACGCTGCAATTATCATTTCTGAATCATAAATATGCAATTCATCTATTAAAATTAAAGCAGTACCTTTCGGGTGTTCAAAATATCTTTCGCCGCCATCACGCGGTTGACCTCTATGGCCGGATTTTGCCTGCTCGTAAGCACGACGAATAAGTTCGATCTCTTTGGGCGTAACTTTATGTTTCAGCTTTTGGAGAAAAACTTCGCTACCATGCAAACTTTCCATTCTTTCCTCCTTATGCGTTAAGTGAGCGCCAAAGAAATAAGATCATAAAAACAACATAAGCCGCAAACCAAACTATGGCGCGGCCGTGATTATTATGCAAATTCTCAGATATGGCGAAGACACCAAAAATTATAGCTAAAAATCCCGAAAGCATTGCAAGATGCAAGGCTGTTCTCCGCTGCAAAATCAAAGGACTGAAGTTTTATTATAATATATAGTTATTTAGATTTTGTCAATTGCATCTTTAACCCGTTCAAGTGTTTCTTCCTTGCCCAATATTTTTGCGATATCC
>LBYG01000002.1 GCA_000996085.1 Parcubacteria group bacterium GW2011_GWB1_40_14
AGCAAAATTCGTATCTCTGGAAGCGGCGCAAATATTAAAAGATCACACTGCCGTGATAGGTAAGATGGCTCAACAGGAAGGAATATCGCAGGAAGAAGTTTGGGAAGGATTGCTCAAATAAAAAACTCCCGCATAAGATTTATGCGGGTAGGCGTATAATTTTTTAATTAAAAAAGATAAGAGGATCTATCCATTTTGATAGATCTTCTTCTGTATTTACGTAACCGCGTATATCAAGTTTATCTTGAGAGTTATAGGGCATTATAGAAAAATGCAGATGTTTGCGCGCGCCATCGGTTTCGTGTGTGTGTCCATCGCCAAGAATTCCTATTTTTTGACCTAGTTCAACGTCAGTGCCTTCAGGCAGCATTTGTTCGGGGTCAAGATGCCCGTAAAGCGCAACGAACGATTGATTATTTATTTCGTGTTTAATTACAATAACTCCTCCATAGCCGGATGCGTATCTGCTTAAAATAATAGCGCCGTTTGCTATTGCTCTTACCGGAACGTCTGTCGATACGTCGCCGTATTCTATATCCACGGCATTGTGGAAACCGGTAAATTTATCAGGTTGTACCGGAGAGGTTTGCGGCGTAATAAAAATTCCATACGGTTTTTTCAGTCTCAGCGCTTAAAGCTTGAGCCTTTAAAACAGCAGATTGTGTATCGGCAGAATTATTTTTTATAATAAAAAAAGACAATCCGCCGGCAATTGCAGACAGACTCATAAACGCCAATATAAGGATAAAACTCTTGAACAGCATAGACTAATGATAACATATTTTTATGATTTAGTCAATCAGCTCTGATTTTTTCCGAAAATTAGGGCTGGTCATTAATTCTAAAAAGAATATAATTAAAAGATATGATAAATATTTTAATCTCAGTAAGCATTTTTTTAAGCGCATTTTTTATATCGGCACCGACTGTTTTTGCTCATGGTGAAATAGACATTACACAGATAGGACTACATGAGGGAGATATTGTACGTGCTAGTGATGTGGCAGATCCCGACATCTTTATTATTAATCAGCAGGGATATAAGCGACTTTTTTTATCTCCTGCTATTTTTGGTTTATATGCTCATTTACGTTGGGATAACGTAAAAGCAATTCCAAAAGCGTTATTGGATGCGATGCCCACATCAGGATTATTTCGTAACTGTGAAATAAATGATTATAAAGTACATGCGTTAGCGACAACCGGAGAAGATGAAGCGTCTCTGCATTGGGTAAATGTAAGCGGCGATAACGCAGCAGAAGCCGATGACGATTTTTTTGAGAAAGTTTTTTGTATAAATACACGGGAATTCCAACATTATATATCCGCTTCAGCATATAGTTCTTTGTCGCAGATACCTTCTTATTCCCGCGCATCTGTTTTACCCGGAGGCGTTAATTTAACTACTATGCCCTTGGTACTTCCTGATGGTTATAGTATTTCTTTATTTACGCCACAAGCAGTAGGCCCGTTGCGTTTTATGGCTTTTTCACCGGACGGTATTTTGTTTGTAAGTATGTCAAGTTCCGCGGGTTTGTATTCATCGCAAAGTCAGGATGACGGAAAAATTTTTGCTATCCCTGATAAAAATAAGGATGGTGTTGCGGATCAGGCAACCGCAGTATTGACAAATTTACACCTTCCGCATGGCATTGCATTTTATAACAATTATTTATATGTAGCCGAAGAAGGGAAAGTAGTGCGTTACGCGTATCTTGGTGACTCAAATTTAGGAGCGAGAGAAGTAATTGTAACAGATCTTCCGACTGCCGGAGAACATCTTTCGCGTACAATAGGTTTTAGTCCTTCGGGTAAAATGTATATTTCGATGGGTTCTTCGTGTAATGTGTGCGAACAAAGCAATTCACATTTTGCTACTGTTCGTGAATATAATGCGGACGGGACAGGCGGTCGGGTTTTTGCTACAGGATTAAGAAACACGGTAGGCTTTACTTTTAACCCGTCAACGGCAGAAATATGGGGAACGGATAATGGAAGAGATTATCTTGGAGACAATCTTCCGCCGGACGAAATAAATATAATTAAAGATGGGGGAAATTATGGGTGGCCCAATTGTTACGGAAAGAATATCCATGACACGGATTTTGATAAGAACATCTATATCCTGCTTTATCCGCCGCTTCCTTGTGGCGACAAAGAGCCTTCACTCTTCGATCTTCAAGCGCATTCTGCCGCATTGGGTTTGCGCTTTATAACGGCGCAGTTTTCAAGTTTATGGCAGGGAGATCTTTTGGTTGCGTATCACGGTTCTTGGAACAGAAGCCAATATACAGGATATAAAGTTGTAAGGCTTGATGTTGAGGGTAACAGCGTTATTGGAGAATACGATTTTATTTCTGGTTGGTTACGGCCTGATGCTTCACGTTTAGGCAGGCCGGTTGATGTTATTTTTGATAGTGACGGCGTCTTATATATTTCTGATGATAGAGCCAACGTTATATATCGCGTTTCGAAGATTAATCCCGTTTAGAGGCAATCTCATCGTCTCTTATTATTATCGAATTTAAAAACAAATTATTTTTTTTGCTAGATTTACGCTTGATTTACGGAAATGCTTTAATAAAGTATTTCCTGCCTCTAACGGGATTAATCCTTAAATATTATGCTTAAAATTATGGATTCGAATAAGCTCACCATGACTCCGAGTAAGATCGAACGGGTCAAAGCAAAATATATTGTACGCTTTGTTCTGGGGCTTGTTGTATCTGTTATATTAATAAATAATCTGGCAGAAGTTCTCAGCAATTCCCGCAATAAAAGCTTTTATCTCACTGCGGATTTGGTACGCGCTATAGGCGATACGCGTGTTTATTATTTAGAGGAAGGTAAAAAGCGATGGGTAGAATCTTTTGAAAGTTTTCAAGCGCAAGGTTTTTCCTGGGATGCTGTGCGCACCATCGCTCCAGAGGAGCTGATGAGTCTGCCTGAAGGAGACAAGATAACATCTGCTTCACCGGTAATTCTTGCGGGTGAAGAAACAAGACTTCCGGATCTTGTACCGCTATCCGCAGAAGAAATTCAATATGATACTTTAAATGGCAGAAAAATACTGCGTTTTACTTCTGTATTTTTAAATCAAGGGGGCGGATTTCTTGAAGTTGTAGCAAAACCCCTTACTTTATCAACAGATGCATTAAAAGAAGTATTTCAACGAGTAGTTAACACAAACGGAACGGAACGTTTGCGCCTTACCGGTTATTTTCTCTGGCACGCCATGCACGGGCATTATCATGTTACTAATGTTATGGGTTATATGTTGGAGCCGGCAGATTCAAAAGGCACAGTTATATCCGCAAAAGAGAAAGTTAGTTTTTGTTTGCGTGACGATCGTATTGAAAATAGTTCTGTTTCCGCCGCAACGAGAACTTTCAGTACATGCACCAGCACACGTCAAGGAGTTTCTGTCGGATGGGCGGATGTGTATAGTTATTCACTTCCGGACCAATATCTTGACGTACATGGTTTAACACCCGCTACGTACCGTCTTCTTCTGGACAGTAATCCAAAAGGATCCATATTGGAGAATAGATTAGATAACAACCGGAGTATTGTGATTGCGTATATGGATCCTGCAAACAATATATTTAATGTTTTGGGTAAGGCAGTACCCTTGCCGGGATTTTCTTCATTTCCTGACGGTACTACAATAAGATCGCAAAGCGATAACGTTGCCTATGTAATGTTCCATAATAAAAAGCGTTTGTTTCCTCCGGGAATCAGCACCACAACAAGAGGCATTGTATTGCCAAACAGCATAATTGAAACAATATTTACAAATAATCTAATAAAAAATTCTAACGGTGTGATATATGCGCTTAACGATAAAGGTTACAGACGTCTATTTCCTTCGCCTGATGCGTATAATTCATATGGATTTAATTTTGCCGATATCGCGTTAATTTCAGAACATGAACTTGTATTATACCCTGAAGCAAAATATATTCGTCAGACAGGAAGCGATATTATATATGAAATTAGCGGCAATACTAAGAAAATCGTAAATAATATTTCAGCAATATCGCCTGATATGGTTCATGTTATAAATATAATAGATTTTAATTCATATACTACAGTAGCCAATTAATTTTATGCCAGGTAGTGAAAATTCGACTGTTCGCTAAGCGAACAAGGCTACTTAGAGCAATATTATAGTTTTAATCTATTACTTTTTAAATATTAACTATTAGAAAGAAGTTCGATAGTTTGAATGTCGAATTTCTACTACCTGGTATGGAGTTTGATATTTTCAAAAAATATCCCAACTTAAAATACGGTATTTCAAAAAAGAGGCACGGTTCGTTAAAAAAAATTACCGCAGATTTTAATTCTGCGGATATTTTTAGAAGAAATGAAAAGGATTTTTTAACCAGAGAGGGGATTAAAGATTCAAAAATATATGAGCTCAAGCAAGTTCACGGAAATAAAGTTTTGAATTCAGAGAATATAACCGGTAACGCTACTTTTGTTGCCGATGCTTTGGTTACCAATGCACCAAATAAAGTTTTAACTATTACCGTTGCCGATTGTTATCCAATTTATCTTTTTGATCCTACCCGCAAGATCGTTGCCATTGCTCACGCGGGTTGGCGGGGCATAACGAAAGATATTTTATGCAATGTTATAGATTATTTTGTTTTAAAGTTTTCTTCTGATCCGCAAGATATTTTAGTCGGCATAGGTCCCGGGCTGGGCAAATGCCATTTTGAGGTCAAGGAAGATGTTTTGGACAATTTTACTGCATATCCTGAAGAAATCGAACATAAAAATGGGAAAATTTTCGTTGATTTGCCCGCTATTTTGGAGAAAAAAATGCTTGAACGAGGGTTAAAGCGGGAAAATATAGAATTTTCCGGTTTGTGTACTTATTGCGAGAACGGAAAATTTTTTTCCCGGCGCAGAGATAAGAATTCCGACGAGGTAATGATGGCTTATATTGGAATGACCGTTTAAATCAAATATTAAAAATCAAACATTAAAATTTTGGTGATTCGCCCTGCGTTTGCAGGGCGAAATTATAATCCCGCCTTCGGCGGGGTACATTTATTTTGATATTTTATATTTAATTTTTGATATGACTTGTGGATAACCTGTGTAGGTCAAAGTTCGTTTAAAAACATGCTATAATATAAGGGTTATTTTAATTATTTATTGGTTTATTTTAAGCCAATTTGCGTGTTATTAACCTAAAACAAATCAATATATGTACAGTTTAATTCTTTCTAAGCAAAAACGGGTTGTTCCGGCTTTTGTTGTCGCCGTTCTTATAAGCGCGGCTTTTATTTTTGGTATTATCTTTAATGCCAAGGGTGCTACTTTTAATATCACCTCACCTTCAGGAGGAACGTGTTATGTTTACGGAACATCTATTCCGATCTCCTGGACAGCTTCTACGTTACCAGGCGTAAATCATTACGCTGTTTATTACACAACCAATGACGGATCAACTAAAACTTTGATTCCCGGAGGCCATCCTGTGACCGGAAATTCGATTTCTTGGACTCCGGAAACTTCTGTTATTGGTTTTCCGATAAAAATTGTAATTGATGGACACGATTCTGCTCACACTACTCTTGAGTCAGCAATGTCTTCTACATCTTTCGGCGTAAGTACATCTTGCGGCGGAGGATCAAGTGCGCCTCCTGTTCCCGGTACAATTGCCGGAGCGCCAAGCGGAACTGTTGGAACTTCTTATAATTTTTCTGTAATACTTTATTCTGATCCTGACGGTCAGCAAGTGCAGGCAGTTTTTGATTGGGGTGACGGTTCATCTTTCGGTTATTCAACTTTTATTACTCCTTCAGGCGGAGGAACTTCTACAACTCCGATTGGGCACGTTTGGAATACATCGGGAACTTATTATGTAAAAGCTAAAGCAAAAGATTCGGGTGGTGCAGAATCCGGGTGGACTTCAACTTGGGCAATAACTATAAGCGGTGCCACCGGTTGCAGTAGCGTTCCACCCGCACCTTCAAGTTTGACAGCGACCCCTTCATCAAGTCAGGTAGCATTGAGTTGGCCGGTCGTAACATGTGCGGATAAATATAATATTTATCGCCGCAGTCCTGCCAGCACGGGAACATGGTCTTATGTACTGCAAGTAACTACAACGTCGCACTCTGATAGTTCTTCGATATCTCCCGGCTCCTCTTATGATTATAAAGTTGAATCTTGTTTAAGTGGTTATGGTTGTTCCGGCAATTCCGATAATTATGCTTATGCGTACAATGTACTTATTCCTGGTGGTACTGATACTACTGCGCCGACTGCACCAACCGGACTTACCGCGACCCCGTATTCTGTTTCACGGATAGATTTATCCTGGAACGCATCTACAGATAATGTGGGGGTTACAAATTATAAAATTTTCCGCAACAGCGCTTTTTGGTATCAAACCTCAGCGCTTTCTTATGCAGATACGGGCTTAACAAGTAATACGACTTATTCTTATTACATTAAGGCTGTTGATGCGGCAGGAAATGAGTCTACTGCCAGCGCTACGGCTTCGGCTGTTACGCCAAGCGGTACCGCATCATGTACCGGTTTATCGCTTACATTTGCAAACAATGACACCTCTTATGTCATCGGGGATATGGTTACATATACCTATATCTGTATTCCTGGAGGAACTGCGCCTAACGTTACGGTTCAGGTGGTTAGTCCCGGTGGTACTGCGACAACATATAATACAGCAACCAATGTAAGCCAAAATACTCTAGGTTTTAGCACTTCAAATCTTTCTGCGGGCGACTACACATTGCGTGCTTGTTTTACCTCAAGTTGTTCTCCGGTTACGGTAAGCGCTGTGTTTTCTGTTGTGTCCGGCACTACAGGTGATAATACAGCTCCTGTTATTTCTAATTTAGGGGAACAGGATATTATCGGCATGGGCGCAAAAGTAAAATGGCTTACCGATGATCCGTCTGATTCTTTTGTCGAATACGGTACCAGTTTTGGCAATTACACCAATAATTCAAGTTCCTATTGTTATGGTTCAGGTTTGGTTACAGATCATTGTTTGTATCTGACAAATCTTACTCTTAATACGACATATTTTTATCGGGTAAGATCTGTTAATGCGGCAGGACTTCAAATTCAGGCTACCGGCGATTTTCAATCTGCATCAGGAACAGATACTTCGGGCGTGCCACCTACACCGACCAATTTTCGTTTAGAGCCGGCTCCGGTGTCTTCGCCGACTCCGACCATATATTTAAAATGGAATGTTTCAACGGATGCGGATAAATATAATTTAAGCCGCAGTCAGCACGGACTTAACAATTGGACGTATTTCCCGCAGTTGATGGGCAACACAAATACTTCATACGCCGATTCAAGCGTTGGAGTGAGCGTTTATTATGATTATCGGGTAGAGGCATGTCATTCGGGTTATGGTTGCTCTACATCAAGCGCATACCTTACGAATGTTTCTGTCGGTGGTACCTCAACTACAACAACACAAAACGGTTCGGTCTCAGGGACTGTTAAAACTTCAAGTGGCGTTGCTGTTGCGGGAGCTAATATAAATATAAGGAGTTCTGACAATGTTTATAATTTTTACACAACCGCAGCTTCGGATGGTACATATCATTTTAATAATTTGTTCCCTTATTCTTATATTTTAACCGCATATCCTCCGTCTAATAGAACCGATCTTTCTCCTTCAAGCGCTCAAAGTGTTTCTATTGCAGCCGACCAAAATACCGTACGTGATTTGCAGTTAATTTCCGGAACAAAGATTTTGACAGGAAAAGTTTTAAGAAACGATGGACGCGCTGTAACATATGCTGAGGTTGGGGCTTGGCGCGCCGATGGTCAGCCTGGAGGCGGTATGGCAGCAACTGATTCAAACGGTAATTATTCTATTACTTTAAGCGGCGGCAAATGGAATGTTTCGGTTCATCCTTCTTCCGCTTCTGTCTCAAGCGCCGACTGGTTTTATAATTCTGAACCGACGCTTATAGAGTTTATTGCAGACAGTACGACCGAAAACAAAAGCGTTAATTTTACTGTTGCATCCCAGAGTTCATTTATAATTGGTTCCGTAAGATATCCCGACGGCAGTATCCCTCCTGCTTCTTTGAGCAGTGTCGGTTTCTTTAACTCAACTACACGTATTGGCGCAGTAAGTTCAATAGCCGCAGACGGGACTTTTAAGGTTGCTATTGCCGCGGGAACATATCAAGTCGATGTTTATATTACCGATCCGACATTATATGCTCCTATTTTGGGTTCGGTTTCTGTTTCTGACGGTCAAACTAAAGATTTGGGAATAATCACGTTGAAAAAGAAAAGCGAACTTATCCGCGGTCGTGTTTACGGACCAAACGGTGAAGGTGTCGGTGGCGCAGAAGTTAAAGGTTATTTGTCAGGGACGACTAATTCTATTGTAGCGCTTACCAAATCAGACGGATCATATGAACTCAATGTTACAGCTGGTACTTGGAACATAGGTTTGAATCCCAATACCTTGGGTGGTTATGCGTATAATGGAGCAGCGCGTAGTATTGCTGTTGCTGCGGGATCAACCGTTTCTTCTGTTGATTTCGCTTTGAGTAAAGCCGGTTCAGTTTTATCCGGTAACGTTGTTGATGCATCCGGACAAATAATCACGGGTTTTTATGGGCATGTTGGTGTAATGCCGCAGGATGGATTCGGGACCTCTACTCAAGGTTATTACGGATATGCGGAATTCGGCGCATTTACAATTGCGCTTCCTCCGGGAAATTATAACGTACAGGTATATCCTGCTTACGGTTCAAATTATTCTCCAAGCGCTTCGGTGCCTGTAACTGTTTTATCGGGAACAACCGCTAAGGTTTTAGTAAAGATAAACGCCGGAAACAGTATTATACAGGGCACCATTAGAAATTCTGCCGGCAGTCCAATAAGCGGAGTAAAGATGAAAGTATTTGTTTCAAATAATAAAGGTGTTTGGAATGAGACAGATGTTAATACGACAAGCGGAACATATAAACTTTCACTTTTTGCTGATTCTTGGCAGTTGGGTTTGAGAGTTGACGGTTCAGGATATATTCCCGGTTCACTTTTATCTGTGAATCTTATTTCGGGTCAGACACTTACTCAGGATATTGCTGTTAGTGCCGCAAGCTCAACGATAATTGGGAAAATAACTTCTCCTTTGGGTGCGGGGGTAGCCAATGTTCAGGTTTCAGCTGATTACAATAGTTTTAGTCAGCCGTTAACTACATCTTCTTTCATAAATTCTTTCAGAGCTACAACTGACGCGAGCGGAAATTATAAAATTGCTTTGTTGCCGGGGACTTATTATCTGCATACTTATGTAAGTTCGGGCGGCGAATTTATAGGTTCTGAAGAGAAAACCGTTATGGTGGTAGCAGGAGAAACCAAAACGGTGGATTTGGTTTTGAGATCACCAAATCTCACGATATCCGGAAAAGTATTTGAGGGCGGGCAAGGCAGGCCGGCATTTGTATGGGCATGGGGTGAAAGCGGTGGTGGTTTTAGTACTACTGCATCTTCAGACGGCTCATACGTGTTGAAATTAAGTCCGGGAAAATGGAAGGTCGGAGCCTCTTATGAACGCGATCAAATATTATTTAAAGCGTCCGAAATCGCAATAGAACTATTTTCCGGAGAGAATAAATCATTAGATATATTCTTAATTGATTCACGGATTTTCTTGTCTGCTCCTATAGTTAAAACGGGCACTACGTCTACCGATCAGGTTGTTACAAATGAAACAGGCGTAAGCATTAATATTCCATCAAACTCTATTGCTGTGACAGGATCTGTAACAGTAACCCTTTCTTCATCGACAGATGCGCCTTCGCAGGGTACTGCTAACGTTATTGGTGTTGCGTATGAAGTTGAAGTTAAGGATGAAAATGGTCAGGCAGTTACAACTCTTAATGTTCCGGCAACCGTAAGTATTCCTTACAATGAAACATTAATAAGCGCAGGCGAAGAAGCATTTTTGGATCTGGCTTTTTGGGATGAAGCGCTGGGCGCTTGGCAAGATGTTACTTCTACCGTGGTAGATACAAATAACAATATTATTACCGGTTCAGTAACTCATTTGACTAGATTTGCTATTGTGCGTCCGGCCGATATCACTCCTCCTGCGTCGCCTTCTACTGTTCGCGCTCAAGTGTCTGCCGATAAAATAACTTTCAGTTGGATCAATCCAAGTGCTGATTTCCATAGCGCTAAAGTTTATCGCTCCACGGTTGCGGGAGAAAAAGGCAGCAAGGTTGCCGAAAATATTACACTTGCAAATTGGTCCGATTCTTCGGTGCAGAATGGCACGAAGTATTATTACAACATTAAATCAGTAGACTTAGCCGGAAATGAATCTACGAGTCTTGCACAAACCGCTGTAATAGCTGGAGAAATTTCTTCATCACAAACAGTTGGTCCTTATCCTTCAGGCACTTTGTTCAAAGTCGGAAGTAATCCTACGGTTTGGTATGTCGATAACGGTAAACGTCGTGGTATTCCATCACTAGGGGTTTTTGAATCAAGATTTGATTGGAAGAACGTAAAAAATATTACAGACGCTACTCATACTGAACTTTATACCGAAGATTCCGCAATAGGTTATCCTGACGGCCTGCTTATTAAGGGTAGCGCTCCGACAGTTTATATTATTGCTGATGGCAAAAAACTACCCGTTACAACAGCCGAAGCATTCAATGCTTTGGGATATAAGTGGGAAAATATCCGTACCGTAAATGATTCAGAATTAAGCCTGCATTCGACCGGAGCCAGCTTATCGACAGCCGTAAGTTATCCAAGCGGATCATTAATACAGAAAGAAGGGGATCCAACAGTATGGTTTGTAGATAATGGTGTTCGAAGAGGCATTCCGACGCTCGATGTATTCAATATACGGAAGCTTGATTTCAAGAGAGTCATTAAAGTCCTTTCTTCTGTGCTGGAAAGCATTCAAATAGGCAACGCGCTGGCATATCCGGATTATACTTTGATTAAGGGCTCCGCTCCCGAAGTTTATTTTGTTGAGGGCGGAAAGAAGCGCCACATTACTTCCGGTGAAATATTTAATACCAACCAATTTGATTGGGCGGCAATAAGAAATGTACCAGATAGCGTATTGAATCTGATGGTCACAGGCAGCAATTTGGAATAATTTTACCGTAAGGTCTTAGCGTTGTCATAATAGAGTTAAAGTCCCGGCTCGGATTATACGGGACGGGACTTTTAAAAAATGAATATTATCGGAAAATTAAAATATAAGATACTTGTCGCAGTTTTTGTTGTGCTTTTCGTTGCGGGCGGGATCTTGTCTTTGAGGATATCTTTTGTAGCGGAACATCCTTTAATTAAAACTTTTTTATTTTCCAAGACTGATTTAAAATTTAAATCAGATAAACTACATTATTATGACAATCCAAATATTTCTTTGGAGCGCGTGCATGTGCAGGCGTTTTATTTAGTGCCGCGTAAATCTTTAAATGACTTTACTTTATCGTGGAAAGAAGATTTTACCGGAGCATTGGAAGAATTAAAAAAATTTCATGAAAGCCAGTTTGGCAACAGTTCGGAATTAACTTTTTCTTTGTTGGATATTCCGGTAGTCGCTCCTAATGAATTTGTTGATTCATTGCCGACAGGATTGAGGCGCGCAACTCTAGTTGATCTGGAACCAATTGATAAGTTTATTGAGGATAATATCACCAAATCAAGCGCGCCTTTTTATCGTAAGGCATTTGTAGATATTCCTAATAACGCCTATGCAGTTAAAGTAATTTTTGTTGAAGGAGTTTCTGCTGTAGGTAGCGAAGGAATGCTTCTTTTATCGCGTAATTATATTACCGACCCAGCTATAGGATACGGCACCTCTGTTTTAGCTCACGAGTTCGGACACACTTTGGGCATGCCGGATTTATATGATTATGAAACATACGAAGATTATTCAGATGACTTAATGGGATCCGGTCGTTACCGCGCAATTAACTATGTTTATTTCAGTGATGATATAAAAAGAAGAATGGGCATAAAATAAATTGGATATTATGAAATTTTTAAAGAAAAAAGAAATTACTATAGAACAAGAACATCTACATCCGTCCAAAGGAAGTATTAGGCGTAAATTCGTGAGAATTTTCATTATTTTGGGTATTTTGCCGATAATTGCTTTGGGTATTGCGGGTATAGTTTTTTTAACTATTTCACGACAGCAAAGCATAGAAGAGACGGAAACGCTTCTTTTGAGACAGAAGACTGAAGAAACGGCCCGTTTCATTGATGAAACGCTTGATACGTTTGAAATACAAGTTAGTTATACATCACAAGTTCCGCCGTGGCCGGGATTTCAATCGGTTGATGCTATTAAGCTTTCAAACGGTTATACCTGCAATTCGCCGTATGATAATTTGTGCGATGAACAGCTGTTCTTTTTGGAGGGGTTATTGGCTGCTAATCGTAATTTAGTGGAAGTAGCTTTTATTAATACAATTCTTCCCACAGCCCAGACAAATGTCCCTCCGGCAGGAAAGGAGACAAAAAGATTGTCTCGTTTTTATGATATACCTACAGATTGCGGGTTAGAATCTAGTCCGCAAACCGTAGAGGAATGTGAATATTACGCATACTATCCGAATTCAGATTTATTCCGTGCCGTTTCTTCAGGGAAAAACTATATAGGAAAACCGTATAAAACCCTTGATGGTTATTACATAACCATAGCGGCTCCTGTGTACAGTAATACAATTAAAAATGATAAAGGGGAGATAATTGAGGGCGGTTATATTGTTTCGGGTTTACGCGGTGAACTTTCGCTTAAACCGCTGAATAATATTTTTGCTTCAGCAATACTTGGCGAAGCCGGTTATGCCTATCTTGTTGATGAGTTCGGCTCACCAATTGCCTCAAGTGTGGGCAAGGATTTTCCGCAAGGTCTTCTTATCACTAATCCGTTAACCGAAAAATTAAATAATAATGTTTCTGTAACCGGAATCAGCGTGTATAAGAACCTTTTTGGCGAGACGGTTGTTGCTTCGGCAAAGCCGGTAGGCCGGCTTAATTTAGGCGTTGTAGTTGAATGGCCATATTCCGATGCGTATTCAATAGTTTATTCAATAGCTAATCAGGTAGTTTTTTTCATGATCTTGATACTGGTTGCAATTATTGTATTGAGTAGAACTCTTGCGCGACAAATAACAAAACCTATTTCGATATTGCAGTTTGCCGCTTCACGCATAGGAAAGGGTTCTTTTGACCCGATATCCGAAATAAAAACAGGAGATGAATTGGAACTTTTGGCGCATTCGCTAAATGATATGTCGCATGAACTTAGGGATTTGGATGAATTGAAACGTAAGGCGGGGGAGGCTAAGCTTTTGGAGTTGAGTTTAGCTAAAGAAAAAGAGCTTGTCGATATAAAAGATTCTTTTTTGGATACCGCCTCGCATCAGTTGCGTACTCCTATTTCAGCCATAAAGTGGCAACTGGAATTGTTGTTGGGCGAAGATATTCCGCCCACAGATAAAGAGTTGGTTGCGGGAGCTTACGAACATGCCGAATTTTTATCCGAAATTTCCACTGATCTTATTAACGCGGCAAGTTATGGCATCGGATATAAAGCAAAGGACATGGTTGAAGTATCCATATCTAAACTTTTAACTGAAATTTGCGAGCATTTTGCTGGCGCTATTGAAAAAAATAAGATCAAGTTTGTTAATACGCCCCTGCCGGAAGATATTAAAATTAAAGCAAGCTATCCGGCTTTAAGGGTTCTTTTTGAAAATATCTTAGGGAATGCGATCAGGTATACAAAACCTGAAGGACAAATAACAATTACAGTAATTAAACAGGAAAATTCTGTGGAAATTAGAGTTGCCGATACAGGAATAGGTATACCATCCGAAGAACATAAAATGGTATTTACGCAGTTTTTCCGCGCGGTGAATGCGATAGATACAAGAAATGTCGGGACTGGTCTTGGATTATATATATCTAGGAATATTGTTTGGGGGCACGAAGGCAACATTTGGTTTACATCTGAGCTAGGTAAAGGCTCAACTTTTTTTG
The DNA here is from genome assembly GCA_000996085.1 of Parcubacteria group bacterium GW2011_GWB1_40_14. Lineage (GTDB taxonomy): Bacteria > Patescibacteriota > Minisyncoccia > Terrybacterales > GWB1-40-14 > GWB1-40-14. The sequence goes on from LBYG01000002.1 coordinate 14,053, forward strand.
TGGGTTTGCCTATAAATAAAGCTCCGATTGTTGCGCAGTAAGTAATTATGCTAAATATTTAGCCGGTTCTAGTTTTCAATAAAGCCAGGATTGGCTTTGCCTCGTTAGAAATTTACAAAATTATTAGAATCGATTGGAAATATTTTATAGAAGATGTGCTTGCTTTAGCGAGAAAAAGCCGTGGCTTTTTCTCGCTATTAACTTTAAACGTAAATTTCTAACGGGGCTTTGACTTTTTGGCCTTTTGGGTATTACAATAGGGAAGGCTTGTCCAGCCCTGATTTCAGTAAAAATCAGAGCTGGATTTAATTTGGTTTATGGAATTACCAAAAATAATTAATAAATTTGGCTTTTTAAAGCGAGTATTTATAGTTTTTTACCCGATAAGATGGGTTTTTAGAATTGGAAAGAAGTTGGTTTTGCGGGTTCTTATTAAACCGCTGAGAATTGTTTTAAAGCTGCTTAAGTGGATTTTTAGGGGCGTTTTTGGGTTTTTGTGGTCTATATCTTCACCCGTAAGAGCACCCGTTAAAAAGGTATTTGTTTTGGTTGCTCGTGGCGTTGAAGGTGTGGGTAGTAGTACTATTTGGGCGGGTAAATTTACGTTTGGTATAGTTTTTTGGCCATTTAAGAAGTTATGGTTATTTTCTCCTTTACGCAAAGGAATCGAGAAAAGAAAACAGAGGCGCAATATTTTGGTGTTGATTTTTTTGTTCACTTTCTTATCTTTGTTTGTTATTTATCCGCAAATTTGGAATTATCCCTATGATCAGGTGCAGCCTAAATTGTGGGGTGGTATAGAATACTTATCTTCAAAATATAACCAACCGCAGTTTAAAGAATGGGCTTCTAAAATAAAAATAACTAAAATTGACGAATCGCCCTTTCTTTTGGGATTAGATTTGCAGGGCGGCACGCAATTAGTATATGAAGCTGATCTAACCAATATTTCCTCTGAAGATCAGAAAAGTGCTTTGGAATCTTTACGCGATGTTATAGAACGGCGCGTAAATAGTTTCGGAGTACGTGAGCCGCAAGTGCAATTGGAAAAAACCGGCGATTCAAATCGTCTTATGGTTGAATTAGCCGGCGTAAAGGATATTAATCAGGCTATTCAGTCTATAGGCAAAACTCCGTTTCTTGAATTTCGTGAGGAGAGGAGCGAAGAGGAGCTTGATGCGATAAGGCAAGGACCGGGAGGGGGCGTGCAATTATCTGAAGAGCAATTAAATACCGCCGAACTTTTATTTAAACCGGCTAAACTCACCGGACAATATCTTAGTCGTGCTGAACTTACTTTTGATCCAACAACAAATCAGCCTACTGTTGCGCTCCGCTTTAACGATGAAGGCAAAGAAATTTTCAGAGAAATCACAGCAGCCAATGTGGGCAAGCGTCTCGCTATTTTTTTGGATGGCCAGATAGTAAGCGCCCCGACAGTTCAACAGGAGATTCCTTCGGGAGAAGCTATCATTAGCGGAAGTTTTTCTATACCTGAGGCCGAGGCTTTAGTTAAGGATTTGAATGCAGGAGCCTTACCGGTTCCAATTAATCTTATTTCCCAACAAAGCGTTGGAGCAACTCTGGGTCAGGAATCTTTGAGCAATATAATTTTTGCAGGCACCATAGGTTTGCTTGGGGTTATTATTTTTATGCTGTTGTTATACCGCATACCCGGTATTATTGCGGTTTTGGCTCTTACGATCTATGCAGTTTTAACTTTGACTATATTTAAATTATTGCCCGTAACCTTTACTTTACCCGGCATTGCCGGATTTATTCTTTCTGTTGGTATGGCTGTCGACGCCAACATTCTTATTTTTGCGCGCATGCGCGAAGAACGCCAATGGGGCCGTTCAGTAGAAGAGAGTATTGAAGCCGGATTTTTGAGAGCCTGGCCCTCAATTCGAGATTCAAATATTGCCACTTTGATTACAACCTTCGTACTTTATTTTTTAACCACAAGCTTTATACGCGGATTTGCTTTGACCCTTGGTATAGGCGTTTTAATGTCAATGTTTTCAGCCGTATTTATATCAAGATTGCTTCTTTTACAGATCGTACATACCCGTTTATCTAAATTACAAAAGTTATGGTAATTAAAGAATTCCCCATAATTAAATTTCGTTGGCTATTTCTAGCGGTTTCGGGAGTATTGATTGTCTCAAGCATAGTTGCCTTAGTTATCTGGGGTTTGCATTTTGGCGTTGAATTTACCGGGGGTTCATTAATGAATGTAAATTTTGAGGAAAGGGTGCCCACACGGGAAGAAATTATTTCTAAATTATCCGATCAAGATTTAGGAGATATAGCCATTCAAAATGCGGATGAGAAAAATTTAATTTTGCGTTTCAAGGCGGTTGATGAAAATAAACATCAGGAAATATTAAATAAAATAAAAGAGATAGCTCCCGCGCAAGAAGAACAGTTTACTTCTATCGGCCCGGTTATAGGAAGTGAATTGAAACAGAAAGCGGCATGGGCTATAGGTTTGGCTATAGTGGGCATAATGATATATATAGCATGGGCATTCCGGAGAGTTTCAAAGCCTGTTTCTTCGTGGCAATACGGATTTATAGTTTCTTTAGTCGCATTGTTGCATGATGTTATAATTCCTTTGGGCGTTTTCTCTGCGTTGGGACATTATATGGGCATTGAAATAAACGTCGCTTTTATAGCCGCGATTCTTACGATTTTAGGTTTTTCGGTTCATGACAGTATTGTAGTATTTGATAGAACTCGCGAGAATTTAAGGAGAATATTTGATAAATCTTTTGCTGAGATAGTAAACACGAGCCTTAATCAAACGCTGGGTCGTTCGTTGGCTACTTCCACAACGGTTCTTTTGACGATAGCGGCTATTGCTGTTTTTGGCGGACCAGCCGTATTTGATTTTGCTTTAGCTTTATTTATCGGTATTGCTATAGGCACTTATTCATCTATTTTCGTAGCAGGACCATTGCTTATAGAGTTTCAAAAAATATCTTCTAATTTCAATAATTTAAGACGAGGAAAGCGGAGAAAATAGTTCTAAACGGGATTGACCATAAAGGATTATTAAGGTAGTCTATAATTCGTTAATTACTTAAAGCTTATGCAACTTGCAGTTATTAAAACCGGTGGAAAACAATACGTAATAAGCAGAGGACAGCGTATCGCTGTTGAGAAACTTCCTTATAATGAAGGAGATGAATTTGATTTTAATGAAGTTTTGGCTTTGGTGTATGCGGGGCAGGTTAAGGTGGGGTCGCCGTATGTTTCCGGAGCAAAAGTTCGCGGTAAGGTATTGTCTCATGCGTTGCACGATAAAGTTATTGTTTTTAAATTTAAACCCAAAAAACGTCAGAAACGCAAAAGAGGACATCGTCAGGCATATACTTTAGTTGAGATTCTGGATATAAAAGATAAAGATGTTAAGGTGTCGGATAATGTTCAAGATACAGAAAAAAAGCCCGCAGCAGTTTTGCTTCCAAGAAAGGTTGCCCTAAAGCGAGTAACAAAAAAATCAAGCGAAAAATAAAACATCCCGCTATAATAGCGGGATGTTTTGTAAATAGTTAATTAAAATTAATTTCTGTTTTCTAATGCGCCCCGTAATGTTTCTTCGTCGGCGTATTCTATTTCTCCGCCTGAGGGCATGCCAATGCCTAAGCGGGTTATTTTTATTTGCGCAGTATTATCTGAAGCAGATAAAATTTCTTGTTTTAGCCAAAGAAAGGCAGCATTACCTTCGGCTGTGGGACTCATGGCCATTATTATCTCTTTTAAATCTTTATCTTTAAGTGCTCGTTGTTTAAGTTCGTTGATACGTAATGCGCGCGGATCCTGGTTTAGGGATAATCTTCCCCCAAGTACAAAATATTGTCCACCGAATGCGCCGGCTTTCTCAAGTTGTTCAAGATCGACATCTTCTTCTACGACACATAAAGAATTTTTATCTCTTTCTATATCACGACAGATGGAACAGGTAGAATCTGCGGCATTGGGTGAGAGATGTATATAGCGGAAGCAAATAGAACAATTTTTTACGGATTCAATTTTATCCAAAACAAGTTTAAGATCCTGTCTTATTGCGGGATTGCGCAAAATATAAAAAGCGCATCGAAGCGCTTGACGCGGTCCAATGCCGGGTAATTTTTTTATAATATCCGCGGTTTCGCGTATTGGAGAGGGCAACATACGTTCGCGTTTAAAGAAGTAGCTGTTTTGTGAGTGACATCCGAAGAGATGGAAGTTGGCGTCATGAAGAGGTCGCCGAAGGTGCTGTTTGACAAACGAGCTCTAATTTCGAAAAATTTGGGCTGGGGAGGAGTTCATCGAGAGGCGACCGGTTTCGCGACATGCCAACAATTTTCCCCGCAGGCAGTCACGAACAAAATTGCTAATTCTTATACTTCAAAGTGTTTTTCTATATTCCAGAACATTGCACGTTCAGGATCAAAGCGCAGAGTAATTTCACCTACCGGACCATTTCTGTGTTTGGCAACATGTATTTTGGCTATATTTTTTACGCCCGAGTCCTTTTTAACCATATCTTCGCGCCAGATCAACATAACCACATCCGCGTCTTGTTCTATTGCGCCTGATTCGCGCAGATCTGAAAGTTTGGGTCTTTGGTCGGGTCTTGCTTCAACAGCGCGGGAAAGCTGAGAAACGGCTATAACAGGCACGTTTAGTTCGCGGGCCAATGCTTTCAATGAACGCGATATTTCAGTGACCTGTTGGACCATATTGTCTGTATTTGTATGCGAGGTTATTAATTGCAGATAGTCTACGATAATAAGAGAAAGATCGTGTTTGGCTTGCAGACGGCGTGCCATAGCGCGCATTTGGAGCACTGTTGAAGAAACCGCGTCATCAATAAAAATAGGAGCGTCTGCCAATTGGTCTAATGCATCACGCAAACGGTCAAAATCTTCTGTAGATAATCTTCCCGTACGCATTCGCCACAGATCAACATTGGCTTGAGCCGCTAATAATCTGTCGACAACCTGTTCTTTGGACATTTCTAAACTGAATATTCCGACGGATTTTTTTTCATTGACCGCAACATGGCGCGCGATACTTAAGGCTAAAGAAGTTTTACCGATTGACGGTCTTGCGGCAATAACGATCATATCGGAAGGTTGCAGACCGGAAAGCATATTATCCATATCAGTAAAACCTGTTGCGACCCCGCGTATAGATCCTTCGTGGTGCGATAATTGTTCTAATCTGTCAAAAGTTTTTGCTAATTCATCTTTAACCGGGCCGAATTCTTGCGTCATGGCGTGCTGTGAAATAGAGAATATTTTTTGTTCGGCTTCGTCTAAAAGTTCGTCCATGTGTCTTGTCTCATTCCAGCCAAGTTGTGCGATATGCCATGAAGCATCGATAAGATCGCGTAATAATCTTTTTTTCTGAATTATTTTTGCATAGTGTACTACGTGGGAAGAGGTTGGTACCATATTCACCAGACTAGCCAAATATGTACGACCGCCGATATCTTCAAGTACGTTGCCGTCTTTTAATCGTGTTGAAACAGAAAGTATATCAATCGGTTCGTGATGAGTAAAAAGATCAAGCATTGCCTGATATATAACCCTGTGTTGTTTGCGATAAAAGTCTTCTGTGCGTAAAAAATCAACAACGCGAATAATAGCGTTGTTATCCAAAAGCATGCTTCCAAGCAAAGATTGTTCCGCGTCAATGTCCTGGGGCGGTATACGGCCGGATGGAACCGCTAAAGAAAGATCTGTTTCCGGCATTGCCAGGAGATCTTTGAGAGTTAAAGCTTCATTTTTTGATTTTTTAGCAAAGGTTTTCTTGGCCATGCCGTGGTTGTCCCTGAGCAAAGCGAAGGATACAACTACGTGCATCCTGAGCGAAGTCGAAGGATTACTTTAATTATTACCAGCTTATCGTTTAAAACCAACACAGGCAATGGTGGATAAAGTGGAGAAAATGTGGATTGTTGATAGTAGAGGACTTCTGCGCGTGCCATCTTTTCGCTCATTCTCGCCCGCCAACGCGGGCTCCGAGGCCTCGGCCATTTTGGATCCGATGGGCGCATCGGACACCATGCCAAAATGGCCGCGGAAACTGCTCAAAGATGCACGCACGAAGTCCTATCTTTTTTTGAGGAGTTTTTTGGCGCCAACTTCTATCTCTTCAGATTATTCTTTTTAACTTTGGTCCTTGCGGCGTATCTTCAACGACCCAGCCAAGTTCCGAGAGCTGTTTTCTGGTTTGGTCTGCTTCTGCCCAGCGTTTTTCTTTGCGAAAAAGTTCTCTTTCTTTAGCAAGATCTTTTATTTCCCGGGGCGCGGTTTGTTTGGTGCGTTTTTTGATGATTCCAAAAACTTCGTTTATTTCTTCAAGTAAATTTATTACGGATTTAGTTTCTCTTTCGGAAAGACTAGAATTATCAAGTAAGGGGTTTATATCTTTAACAAAAGAAAAAAGTATTGCAAATGCTACCGGTGTATCAAAATCATTGCCGACTGCACGCCAAAAATTTTCCCGGGTATTTTTAATTTTTTCTGCTAAATGATTATTTTCAGAAGAATTTCTTTTATTTTGTTTAACACGTTCGTAAAATTCAGCTAATCTTTCCGAAGTTGCTTCTGCCTGTTTAATAAGATCTTCATCGTAATCAATAGGGGAACGATAGTGGGCTTGAAGTATCATTAAACGGAAGCTTTCCGCAGAATAATTTTTCAATAGATCGCGAAGCACAATAATATTCCCGATGGATTTTGACATTTTTTCTCCGCGTACAGTTAAGAATCCTCCGTGGAGCCACATATTTACATATGGTTTTTTATTGCTTATTGCTTCGATCTGGGCAATTTCACATTCGTGATGCGGGAATATAAGATCTAAAGCGCCGCCATGCATATCATATTGTTGCCCGAAATATTTTTCGGCAATTGCCGTATCTTCAATATGCCAACCCGGTCGGCCCATACCCCACGGGCTAGGCCAAGAGGGTTCGGATTTTTTATCCTGAGCTTTGTCGAAGGATGATCTTTTCCAAAGCGCAAAATCTTTTTGATTTTTCTTTTCCGGATCGTGTTCTACCCGTTCAGTATGGAATTTGTCTTCAAGTTTTTGTCCGGAAAGTTTGCCGTAGTCATCAAATTTGTTCACTTCAAAATATATTCCTGAAGAAGCTATATAAGCAAAACCTTTTTCCAGCAGTCTTTCGATTTGGCTTATTATTTCGGCTATGTGGTCGCTGGCTCGAGCATAAATATCTACCGAGTCTATTTTTAACGCTTTCATGTCTTTTAAGTATTCTTTTTCAAATTCCCGGGCCAACGCTTTAGGCGTTTTATTTGTTAGACGTGCGCGATCAATTATCTTGTCGTCAACATCCGTTATATTTTGCAGATATCTGACCCTAAGACCGTTTTTTTTGAACGTTTTAACAATTGAATCGAAAACAACATAAATACGTCCATGGCCTATATGCGATAAGTCATATACAGTCGGGCCGCACACAAAAACATCCAATTTATCTTTCTTAAGCGGTTTTAATTCTTCCTTTTTGCGTGTAAGGGTATTATAAAAAACAAACTTCATATTATTATTTTAAACCCAACGTTTAAATTTGAAGAAAAAGAAAGTTATAACCGTTGAGATTACAACTATAGATGTGACAACCGCAAAACCATCCGGGTTTTCGCTGAACGGAATATTTTTCAGGTTCATACCGAAAAGAGCGGGAATTATAGAGGGGATCAGCAGAAGAGTAGCATATACGGCAAGTAAGCGGATATTTTCATTGGTTTTTGTTGATAGAAGGGAATAATTTGTTTGTTCAAGAGTTGACATTGTTTCTTTCTGAGTAACTAAAATATTAATTAATCGTGAGTGGGATTCGGCAACGTATTCAAGATAAGGACGCGCGTCTTTTCCCAATAGGGTAGGGCCGGAAACCAATAGATCCTTAAATAAAATTTGCATTGGCTCAAGTGTGCGCATGAAATCAATTATTTTTCTTCTTATCTGAGAAATAACCAAAACTATATTTTGCTCTCGGCCTCGGAATATTTCATCTTCAATAAAAGCTATTTGCTCTTCAATATTATCAAGTTCTGCGTTTACATTTTCAAATAGTCCGGCAATAAGTCCTTGTATTACCGCTGCCGGTCCGGCTTCAAAATATTCCCTTCTGGTTTCTTGTGAGGCCATGCATTTTCCAAAAAAATCACTGACAAAAGGTAATCGGCTCGTGTGACTGGTAATAAGCCAATTTGCGCTTATTACCAAATCCAGTTCTTCTATTCTTAATGTTGTACCGGCGCCGTCTTTTTCAATAGGTATTTGTAAGGCTACAAAAATATAATTTCCAAAAACATCTATTTTTGGATGACGTGTAGGCAAATTAATATCTTTTATGACCAGAGGATGTAGATTAAATTCTTTTTGTAACCAGGCAATATCGTCTGAACTCGGATTGTCCAGGTTAACCCACGTCAGATCAGGGTCACGAAGTATTTTCATCCCGTTAGAGACAGGAAGCGCTTTTTACGGAAGAGATTAAAGCGCTTCCGTAATATTGCGTTTGATCCTGTAAAAAATTTACTATCTACAAATAATTATTAAAAAATTTATAATTTCCCGTTAATTTGTCTCTAACGGGATTCGTGATTTTATTATATCATTCTGATGAATTTGGGACAGCGTTTATGGGTACGGGATTGACACCTTACCCTATTTTTATATAATGCCTTGTATTAGCAGTCTTACTACTTGAGTGCCAAAACATATATGTTTATTTTAACGCCCAGACAACAGAATATTCTTGATGCTATTGTAGAAAAATATATAAATGGCGCCTTACCGATAAGTTCTGATTTTTTGCGTCGTGAAGGTGGATTTGATTTTAGCGGAGCAACGATAAGAGCAGAAATGGCCGAACTTGAAGCGAGAGGCTTTTTGGTTCAACCCCATACTTCTGCCGGAAGAACGCCGACTGAAAACGCATATCGTCTTTTTGTTGAACAGCATTCTAATAAGTGGGGTCTTTCTGAAAAGATACGCGAAAAATTCGGGCAAATTTCCAGATTATGGTCCAAAAATAAACTTGCCGCTTTGGAAACTGCCGCCGATGATATTGCCGGATTTTCTCAAGTAACAAGCATGGTTACATTGACATGGAACGATCAGGCTGTTTTTTTGCAACGATTTAGAGATTTTCGTCTTCAGCCCGAATTTTCTTCTCCGGATATCGTCGGTGAGATGTTGTCTGCAATTGAAATATTGGAAAAGAGGCGTAATGAAATTTTGAATTCCGCAGACGCTAATAGAACTTCGGTATTTATCGGAAAAGATATCAAGTTTGGAAAGTTTAATTTTTTGAGTTTAGTGATACGACCATGGCGGAATAGAAATTCTAGAGCTTCCGGTTTTATCGCAACGGTTGGTCCTTTGCGTATGCATTATGAACGGGCTATTCCCACCATAGACTATCTGGGTTCAGTGTTATCTGAGTTTACGGAGGAATAAGTATACATTAATTAAGTCCGCCTTCGCCTAAGGCTTTGGCGGATGCACATCGTTGCATCCGCTCTTCGCAGAAGCGAATCGCGGGCAACGATGGCAGAAGACAACAATATAAACAATAGCGGAAACGCAGAACCATCTTCCCTCGACTATGAGGGTCGTTGGAAAAGAGCATTGGCTGATTATGAAAACTATAAAAAAGATGAAATAAAGCGTTTTGCGGCTTTTTCAAAGTTCAGCAAAATGGAAGCTATACGTAATCTTTTGCCGCTAATCGATATGCTGGAAAGAGCCTTGAAAAATGTTCCTTCGGAGATAGAAAAATCATCTTGGACTGAAGGCATTCGTCTTATTTATGAAGAGTTTTTAAAGCTTTTGAATAAAGAAGGTATTAGAAAGATAGAAACAATCGGAAGAGAGCTTGATCCAAAATATCATGAAGCCGTAGGCAGAACAGATGAAGACGGGGAAGAAGTTGTAGAAGAAGTAAGATCGGGTTTTATAACCGAAGACGACTTTATTGTGCGTCCTGCACAAGTTAAAATAGGAAAACAAAAATAAATAATTTTATCTAATTCTAGTAATCCCTCGACTTCGCTCGGGATGCACATTGTTGCAACCGCTCTCGAAGTTCGCGGGCAACAATGGCATGTCAAAAGTATTAGGTATCGATCTTGGCACAACCAATTCTGCTATGGCGGTAATGGAAAATGGAGAGCCTAAGATTCTAGAAAATTCTGAAGGCGTAAGAACCACTCCTTCTATTGTTTCTATAAATAAATCCGGCGAAAGAGCTGTTGGTGTTTTAGCTAAGCGTCAGGCTGTGACTAACGCTGAAAACACAATTTTTTCAGCTAAAAGACTCATCGGCAGGAGGTTTTCGGATATTGAAGTTCAAAGAGATAAAGAATGGCTTCCTTATACTATTCGTGAATCATCGAACGGTGGAGTTGAAATAAAAATGGGAGATAAGTGGTATGCTCCTCAGGAAATCTCCGCAATGATTTTGTCGAAACTCAAAGCTAACGCTGAAGCAAGATTAGGAACCACAATAACCGATGCGGTTATCACTGTACCGGCTTATTTTGATGATGCTCAAAGAAAATCAACTAAGGAAGCGGGAGAAATTGCAGGTTTTAATGTTAGACGGATAATTAATGAGCCCACAGCCGCTGCTTTGGCATATGGATTAGAAAAGAAAAAGAATGAAAAAATTGTAGTTTATGATTTTGGCGGAGGAACATTTGATGTTTCGGTCCTTGAAATTTCTGAAAATACCGTTGAAGTTAAAGCCACAGGCGGTGATACGCATTTGGGCGGAGACGATCTTGATAAGAAGATTATTGGCTGGCTGATTGATGAATTTAAAAAAGATCAGGGTATAGATCTATCTAAAGACAAATTAGCCTTACAACGACTCAAAGAAGGAGCTGAACGCGCCAAACTTGAACTCTCGAGTACAAATGAAACCGAAATCAATATACCTTTTATTACTTCGGACGCTCAGGGACCGAAACATCTTTTGCTTAAATTAAGTCGCGCTCAATTTGAAGAATTGGTTCATGATTATATAGAGAGATCCGTACAGATAGTAAAAGATGTCGTTGGTGAAGCTAAATTTTCATTATCGGATATTAATGAAGTGGTAATGGTTGGTGGGCAGACTAGAATGCCGGCCATTCAAGAGGCGGTAGGCAAACTTTTTGGCAAGGAGCCTCATATGGGGATTAATCCTGATGAGGTTGTGGCTATTGGAGCTGCTGCGCAAGGTGGTATTATGGAAGGAGAGGTACACGATGTTCTTTTACTCGATGTTACACCCTTATCTTTGGGCATTGAAACGTTGGGTAACGTGATGACCCCTATTATTGAGAAAAATACAACGATTCCTGTCTCAAAAGCCCAAGTTTTTTCAACTGCAGCCGATAATCAACCCTCTGTAGAGATACATGTTTTGCAGGGCGAAAGAACATTAGCCAACGACAATAAAACATTGGCCAGATTCATACTGGATGGTCTTCCGCCTTCTCCAAGAGGGGTGCCTCAAGTTGAAGTTACATTTGATATTGATGCTAACGGTATTTTGAACGTTACAGCTAAGGATAAAGCTACAGGTAAGGCTCAAACTGTTCGTGTAGAAGCATCAACCGGACTATCAAAAGAAGAGGTAGAAAGAATGAAAAAAGATGCAGAAATGCACGCAGATGAAGACCGCAAAAAGAAGGAAACTGTTGAAGCTCGTAATACATCAGACGCACTGATATATTCTACAGAACGTGTTTTGCGTGAAAATTCCGAAAAAATTTCTCAGGATATCCGAAAAGATGTCGAAGATAAATTAAAAACCTTGAAAGAGGTTAAAGATAAAGATGATATAGCTGCAATTCGAAGAGCTATGGAAGATCTATCCCAAGCCGCTCAAAAAATCGGCTCTACGTTGTATAGCAAAGAGCAGAGCGCGGGACCTCAAGATTCTTCGCAGAGTGATTCAGCTGAGAAGCCTGCCGATGTTGAAGACGGGCAAACCGAAGAGTCAGGAGACAATAAAGCATAAATTATGCCAGGTAGTGAAATTCGACCGTTCCGCTAAAAGCGGAACAAAAGTATCTGGCAAACAATACAATAAAATTAATAAATAAAAGTTTAAACACGAAATTCGTTAATTAAAAATGTAAAAGTCGAATTTCTACTACCTGGTATGAATAAGATAAAAGCTATTTTTCCTGTTTTTGTTTTAATGGCATTGTTTGTTTTGACCATGGTGGGTGTTTGGACCGCGGCAGGACAAATGTTATCGGGCGACGGAGGAAGAACATTGAATTTATTCGGTTTTGAATTGCCGGTCACTTCTTTTGTATCCGTATATACTTTAATTGTAGTTTCAGCTGTATTTTATTCTCTTATCGTGTTAGTTGAGGGTAAACTTATTTTTATAGCGATTGGTTCTTTGGCGGCGCTAATTCTATCTTTGCCGATTCTTTTTGGTCAGGTGTCGATATATATAATAGCTATTATCCCGTGTTTAGGTTTGTGGATATTTTCTGCGTGGCGCATGAAAGAAATTATTAAGGATTTGCTGCCGTGGAAACCTTCTTGGGCTTTACATGCCGGGCTACCGCTTTATTTTACAGCTTTAAGTATTATTTTTACGGCTGCGATATTGGCCTCTCCCTCTGCCGAAAAGTTTTTAAGCGAGCCACTACCCAAAGAGGTGGTATTTTTTGGTTTATCTTATATTGAAAAACCCATTGAAAGGTTTGCGAATCTTAATATAAATCATACGGTTGACCAAGCTATAGAAATTTCAAGTGAAGGCAAAATTAAAGATCCTCGGCTTTTGGCGCAAGCTCGCGCGGAACTTAGTAAATCTTTGGGAGCGGTTCTTTCAGGTGAAGAGACCGTTAAAGATGTTATTTTTCAGATAGTAAATCGAGAGATCAATAAAGTAAAAGATCAGGCGGGGGATCTTTTCTTGATTATTTTTGCAGTAAGCTCATTTTTTATGTTTCAACTTTTGGCTTGGCCTGCAAAAATTATTGCCAATATGGCTACACGATTTATGCTATTTACATTTGAGGCCGGCGGAGTAATAGTTGTTGAAGACAGGTCTGCGAGAAAATATTTCGCGCATTGGAAATCTTCTCCGCCAATCATATAAAAAGATAATTTTGATTTAACTATGGCCAAAGATTATTATAAAATTTTAGGTGTTGCATCCGGCGCCTCATCGGATGAGATTAAGAATGCATATCGTAAGCTTGCGCACAAATATCATCCCGATAAATCAGGAGGAGATGAGTCTAAGTTTAAGGAAATTAACGAGGCCTATTCTATTCTGAGTGATCCTGAAAAAAAGAAGCGTTACGATAGTTTCGGTTCAGCTTTTGGTCCGGGTACAGGCGGCGCTGCTTGGGGTCCGGAAGATTTCGGCTATCAAGGAGCCGGCTTTGAAGATTTGGGAGAAATATTTGAAGAATTTTTTGGATTTGGAAGACCAAAACGTAGAGCCTCACAAGGACGCGGAAAAGATATTATTGTTGATATAGAGCTTTCTTTAGAAGAAGTTTTTGCCGGACAAAGCAAAGAAGTTGTTATAACTAAGTTTGCAAATTGCGAAAGATGCAGCGGTAAAGGCGCTGAACCCGGGACACCGTTGTCTACGTGTAAAACTTGCCAGGGCAGGGGCGGATTAGAAAGGATGGAGCAAACATTTTTTGGAACGTTTACACGTTTAACTACGTGCCCAAATTGTCATGGCAGAGGAGAAATTCCTGAAAAGCCTTGTACCACTTGTCGTGGAGAAGGAAGGATGAAGAGATCCGTAAAAATGGATATTTCTATTCCTCCGGGCGTGGCAGACGGCGAAACGCTTAAGGTTTCAGGTGCGGGGGAGGCGGGTAAGCAGGGGTCTTCAGCCGGAGATTTGTTTTTGAACATTCACATTAAGCCTCATGTCGTATTTCAGCGAAAAGGAAATGATTTATGGAATCGTGTCGAAGTTTCTTTTCCACAAGCTGTTATGGGAACAAAATTGGATGTTCCGATGATCGACGGTTCTATTAAATTAACTGTTCCGGCGGGTACGCCTTCCGGTAAAATTCTTAGAATAAAAGGTAAGGGCATGCCTATCGTGGGCGGACGAGGCAGAACGGTAGTTTCACGGGGAGATTCGTACGTTACGATCGTTGTTCGAGTGCCGCAAAAAATATCCAAAAAAGGTCAGGAATTACTCGAAGATCTGGAAGAAGAACTATAAGCGCTGTCACGGCGCATGAAATTGCGTCGTTCGTCCCAAACGAAAGCAAGCCTTCGCTTGCGGGCTCGCCAGCAATTATAAAATAATTTATTTTAAATCCTTAAGATTAAATCTTGGAAAATATTCCGCAATTTTCTTCTAGTTTAACGCTATCCGGATTAAGCTGGGATATCGCGGCTATATTTTTTGTTGCCATTTTAATTTTTCTTTTCGGATTAACTTCAGGAAGAGACCGTCTATTAGCTTTGCTGTTGTCTTTGTATGCAGCTTCTACCATTGCAAGTACCAGCCCTCAAGTACTCTCTGTTTTTGTGGAATACGGTATACGCGTTTCATCATTTACTAAACTCGAAGTTTTTATAGTTCTATTTTTATTGTTGAGTTTTTTATTGTCGGGAAAAATATTTTTGAACATTTTTCAGTTTTCTGCCGAGGGTTTGAAAAGTTTGTGGCAGGTTATAGTATTAAGTTTATTAATAGCAGGGCTTTTCATTAGTTTGTTTTTGCAGTTTTTACCGTATAATACTCTTGCTATTTCTTCTGGAGTCGCTTATATTTTTAGAGACGGTTTAGCCCCATTTTTATGGGCGGCAGTGCCGGTTTTGTTTCTGATTTTTTTGCGCGTAGAAGGGGAGTGAGTGAATATTTTGGTTTTACTTAACGCTACAGCATTAGGCAAAAAGAGGTTTCGTGCCTACGCGAATTTGCGAAGCAGGCCGCCCTAAGACGACTAATGCTTCGCTGGGCTCAGCAAAGTCGTCTTAAGGTGCGTTTCCTTTTTCGATAAATTCGCTGGCACTTAGTTCTTTTTTGCGCTAATGCCTTCGCTAAGTCGTAAAACCAAAATATTCGCTTATGGAAATAAAGATGTAATCCCGATCATATATCGGGATACCAAAATTTTGATTTTTGAATTTTGCATTTTGACTTTATTATAATGCCCCCATAGCTCAATTGGCAGAGCAGCTCCCTTTTAAGGAGAAGGTTGAAGGTTCGATTCCTTCTGGGGGCACAAAGCTGTGCAGGGTTCTGGAGACCGCGATTCCCGCCTTGCATGAGCGACCGACATGGTCGCAGCAAATAAAAAAAACAACGCGATGGAATTTTTCTCTCGCGTTGTTTTTTGTTGCTTCCGTGACTACCGGCTTCCTTGCCGTTCAAGCGCGATTATTTTGTCCTTGAGAATCAGCCGGCTTCTCAGATTCGCGAGCAGTTCGCGTTTTTCGGATATCGTTCCCTCGGTGAGAAGATATATTGCATAGGATTTTGCGTCGAATTCTTCGGGCTCGATATGTTCCTTGTTTTTCCCGAGCGCTATCCTCCTGAACTTGTTATACCGCGTGATCTCTTCTTTGAACTTATGTCTGACGCCAAGCTCGTCTATGTCCAGCGCGTCAAGAAGCGTTATGATCTGGACAATGATTTCTTCTTCTCTGATGTAGCTTACCTTGCAATATGGATCTTTGGCCTTGGTGCAGGAGTAATACACATAGCGGTGCGTGTTCCCATTCTTCTGATGCTTGTATTTCTCTCCAGCCGTTATTCCCGAGCCGCAGAGTCCGCAGGAGATGAGCTTCGTGAACGCGAATTCCTTGTTGTTTTTACGTATCTCGCTGCGGACTACTTGTGCCTGCACTCGGTCGAACAGCTCTTTAGCGATGATGGGTTCATGCCGTCCAGTGTACCAATTGCCGCTTCCGTCGGGATATTCAAAGACGCCGTAGTAGAACGGCTTCTTGAGGATCATATAGATATTGCTTAGGGAAAGGGATTTGCCGTACTTCGTTTTGAATTTCATCTCGTATTTGAGCCATTGGTAGATCTTTCTGCCGGACCAGCTTTCATTTGCCACCTTCTCGAACATTTGTTTGACGATCGGGCCCCGTATCGGGTCCACGATCACTTCGCATGGCCTGTCCGTGCGTTTTTCGTTCAGATATCCCGTGGGAGCCACGGATGGCCGCAGCCCTTGCTCGCATCTCGTCCGAAGTCCCCGTTTTACGTTTTCGCTCTTGTTGTCGTTTTCGAGTTTCGCTGTTGAGCAGAGAATCATCAGCATGAATTTTTCGCTCGGGTTGTTCGTAAATTTCTGGCTGAAGGTGCGTATCTCGATTAATAGCTTTTGGTCCATGAGATCGACCAGCGATCCCAAGTCTCCGGCGTTGCGCGAGAGGCGGTCAGGCGCCCACGTCAGGATGCCGTTGAATTTGGCAGAGCGGATATCAGCAAGGAGGGAGTTGAATATTTCCCGCTGGCCGACCGCTTTTGCCGAGTGGCTTTCTTTTCTGATCTCCGCTATCTCAAGTCCGTCCCGTTCCGCTATCTTGGTCATTTCATTGATCTGGCTGTCTATCGAGAGGATCTGCTGTTCCTCGCTCTCGGTCGACTTCCGGGCGTAGAGGCAATATTTAACTTTTGCTGGGAGTTGTTCCTTTGTTTGGGTCCTAGCTCCCTTGGACTCCGTAATGGTTGTGTTGTTCATACAACACATTGGATGACGCAAAGGCTCAAGTGAGTCCAGACCAATAGTAATCTTTACGGGGTTTGTTAAAACGAGTCGGTTCAGTTTGTGATAGAATGAATTTATATGGCACATAAAATATCAATTTCAAATTTAGTTATTAAATTCGGCGCCATCTTTTTTGGCGTGTTTTTGTTTTTACCGTTCACCCACGCTTCTGCTTTTGAAGACGATATATTTCATGTACCCGGCAGTGTTTCTGGTATCGATACCCATTTTGAAGTTATCGATAGCGCTTATCTCAACCTTGTTCTTGACAGTTCAGAAGAAATTAAAGTTAGTTTGGATTCAATACCGCAGATGATTTTACTAAATATTGAACCAACCACTACAGCCACTAGCACAAATATTTCATTTTCGGGTTTAGAACCCAACCACACCTATTATAAATACCAAGACGACTATCACAACGAAACCATTATACAAACCACCGCTTCGGGCCAATATTCATACACCCAAGACATTTCTACGCCTCACTTTATCTTCATCCAGCCAACCACTGGCACAAAATTCATTAGTGATAACGCAACAGGAGGCGATTGCGTCACTATTGGTAATTGGAATTCCGCAACAAAAACTTGCACGCTTACAGGTAATATTAATCAAACCATTCAAATCGACAGCAATGGCATAACCTTAGATGGCGCGGGTTTCACCAACAGCGGTTCAAACAGTTTTGGCGTGTATATTTATCAGAAATCCGCAATTACGATACAAAACGTTACTATTTCTGGATTTAGTATCGGAATATTCACTAATGATGCCACTAATATCACGATAACAGAAAACCAGATTGTATCAGGCAGCCATGGAATAGTCATACAAGATAGCTATGGCGCTGTTATAACGCACAATGCCACTTCCGGGTTTTGCAGCGGAATAACAATTGATACTTCAGGCAGTATTATTACAGACAATAACTTTACCTCTTTTGGGGGATGCGCTGGAATGATAATTCTCGGCTTTAATCACAATATTCAAAACAATATAAGCATAAGCGAAGGGGTGGGTAATGGCGGCTCTTTCAATATCCGCGGAAATACGACTATCAAGAATAACGTGTTTAAAGCGGGCGATGGCTATGCTGATATGTTTATTGACGCCGGTACCGATGCCGATTGTCGTAACGCCACAATTGAAAACAACAATGGCACAGACAACGCGCCTCTTGTCTTTGTAAACAGTTTGTCTTCCATCACCAATCAAACCTTTTCAGAGCTCATACTTTGCGACGCGGACGGCTCTCATATAAGCAATGTACAAATAGAATCTTCAGGACACAGAAACGGCATATTTTTACAACATACAGACAATACCACGATAGAAAATACCATTTCGTCTAATAATCTCCATGGTATATTTGTGAACTACTCGCACAATAACCGTTTTATTAACAATACGTTTTCAGATAATCTCGATAATGGCATACGCATGCACAATTCAGAAGGCGCCGCTATTAACGGAAATAGTATTGTCGGAAACACGAAGAACGGCATTTTTTCGCATTCGTCCTCCAGTTTAAATCTTTTAGTGCCTAATGAAATTTATAACAACACTATTACAAATAACGTCGTAGGTATAGACTTAACGTCTACGTCAGCAAATATATACAACAATAATCTTGTAAATAACCACACAGGAATTCTAGCGCAATATCATTTAGGGGTCGGCTCATATACCGTATATAACAATAATTTTATTCAGAATGCCGTTCAGGCTGTCGTTTTCGGCGGTTCTGCCACCTTTAACCTTAGCCAGCCTACCGGAGGCAATTATTGGAGCAATTATGATACTCCTGCTGAAGGCTGCAATGACGCAAACAGCGATAACTTTTGCGACGCGCCTTATATTTTCTCCGGAGATCAGGATAATCTTCCCTGGATTATACAGGATGGTTGGACACAAACTACACCTACGCTTTCTAATTTAAACCAATACAAGTCAGACGGAATAACAACCATACCAGAAGAAGATATAACTATAGAAGATATAATAACCTTCAAAGCAACCCTAAATAGTCCTCAGGACCTAAACCTTAAGCTACAAGTAGAACTGCGCCAAATAACCGAATCCTTTACCGGAACCTTTGACGGAGGAATAATTGAGTCCCCGTTTGTACCTTCAGGACAAGAAGTAGCCATTACACGCTTTGGCCTAGTAGACGCACAATATCACTGGCGCGCACGCGCAGTTGACACAAACGGCAATATCTCCGACTGGCAAGAGTTTGAAGTAGGAGGGAATGTTGATTTTGAGATTAAAAAAACAATACCAATAGACATAGCTGTTATTTTGACTGAACCATCTAATGTGCCTCACGAATCAAGCGAAATAACAGCACAACCCTGTAAATTAATACCTGAAAAAATATACCCGAATGGCCATAACATAGATTACTTCCAGGATCTTGCCTTTTGTGTTGAGGATTATCATAGAGAGAACTCTTTTGGAATTGTGGACCTTAATTTTGAGTTTTTTGATAATGGTGGAGAGTGGTTTAAATTAACTACACTGCCATCTTCAGCAAAGCAATTGGTATTAGATACAGTGAGTGTAAGCGGCTTAGACTTAAATCAATTTGACATTGCGGGTATCATATATGCAGGCGACGAATCACTTTTTGGAGCTTTAACATGGACGCCAATTAATCAACCCTTTCAACCAATTGACGACAACCCTTTTGTTTTTGTTGCCGCAGAAACAAGGTTCACCGGAACGTGGGCTCATGAATTCGGTCATATAATAGGAGAATTAGTTATACCACCTCCAGATAACACCATGCTGCCCGATCTATATGAAATGGGAAATGTGGGCAATTGGGATCTTATGGCAAGTGGTTCCCGAAATGAAAATGGGGGCAACCCGCCGCATATGAGCTCTTACCTTAAAGAGTTTTTGCAATGGATGCGTTACGACATTCACGCAAAATCAGATTTCGGCGAATTTTGGATAAATTCTCTTGATTCAAGCAAATTGGGCGATTCTATATTTAGGTATAATCTTAAAGACAACAATTCTCCTTCGACACAGGAGTACTATATTTTAGAGGCAAGGAACAGGAATTTAAAAACTTGGGATACTTCATTGCCTAAGGAAAAGGCCTTGATTCTCTATCATATTGATGAGAATAATGAGCCCGAGTATGGTTATAACCAGAAGGGCAAAATTAATAATTCTTTGCGTGAAGTTACGATACCTACGGTCAATGAATCAGGTCAAGACGGCATTCTTGATCCCGCGACAAATGAATTTTATAGGGACTGGGATAATATGGTTAAGTTTGCTGCTAAATCGGACGGACTTTCAAATGGCCAATACCGTATTTTAGCAGAAGTTAAACAGCTTAATTCTGCTGAAAATTTCCCTTTTATAAATTTAGCCGGTGTTATTCTAAAACCAAATTCAATATTTAGAAATAAAATTAGCTTCAACCAGTTGGCCGAGCCTGTTCCGACTAAATATAATAAAGTTATAGCAGAAATTTTAGCAATAGATGTTTCGCCAACAGAAGTAACGCAATCTGAGTTGGTTCAGGATAATCTTTCCTCTTACCCCATTATTAAAGTTCGGATTCTGGAATCGCAGCCGATTGATAATAAAGCTAAAGTTGAAGATCTAGATGGAAAGGAGATATATGTTGTTATATATCCACATACTAAAATTTATGGCGAACTTGATGTCGGAAAAATAATTGATGCAAATTTGAGATGGGGCGGCGATCCTGATCTGGGGGGATATGTGGGCTTTGATTTGCAAGAGACCTCGATTGTACAAGATCTGTCGAATGAAAAAGATCATTTTGACCCATCAGATAAAGAGGATGCTGCAAGCGAAGGTCAACAACCTAAAAAGAAAACAACAGCCGTTGTACTGTTTGCGGCAGCCGTCAGTATCATCATGGCGGGATACCTTCTATTGCGTTATTCGGGCTTAAAGCTTTTTAGTATAGTTTTATTTATACTCATTTCTTTGTCCATTAATTATGTATCTGAACCGAATTTAAATAAAAATAATAAGTTTATAGATTTGCAACAAACAACCTCTAATGAATTGAAAGAAGTTCCTGTACCGTTACCTGTTAAGCCAGACCTCGACCTCCACTTATTCTGCGATGATGGCAGGCATGTAGGTCCGAATTACGAAACGGGGGAATATGACATACAGGTTATGGATGCCATAGTGTCCGGAGACAACTCAAACTCCCCCGAATGGATATTAATTCCCGAAAATAACGACAACTGCGACTTCAAGGTTTTCGCCCGCGATAACAAAGTTTTTTTGGAAGAAAATCCTGAATCAGGCGAGGGAATTGAGGACCTTTTAGACAGTTATGATATCTATGCCCGCTTTATAGACCCGGATACGGGTATATTTACATCATCCATATTGGAGGAGAACACAATAAACCCCGGTGAAACTTACATTCACCGCATTTCAGGGACTTCAGATATATCAGTATCCGAAGGCGCGCTTGAGGTTCAAATTAGAATTGAACCCGAAACCCTAAACCTTACACAAAAAGGTCAATTTACCGTTTTCTTAAGCATAGATAATGGTTTCCAGGTTAACATAGAAGATATTGATACAAATTCCATTATTTTAGCTGGTGCAAGCGCCAGAAGCGCAATAATAAATAAAGGGAAAAACGAGATTATTCTGAAATTCAATACCCAAGAGCTTGTCGGTGTTCCCGCTGGTGAAGAAGTCGCTTTAACCATCACGGGCAGATTATTTGATAACACTTCATTTGAAGGGAGTGATGTTATTAGAGTTATCAAGAAGGATGGGTTCGTTGCAAGTATTCTGAACACTTTCTCTGCCAGGGTAGATCTATTTACGAGTATGTTCGCAAAGATAATCGCTATTTTCATCAATGGTTATTAGAAAGAAAACAATTCTCATTATTTTCGTTGGGATTGCCATAGGTGCTGGATATGCTTTTTTCTTTCTACGATCCAGGCAAATCCTCCCCGCCCCACCTCATGAAAGGGTTGTTGGTGAAGTGATTCGGACTGAGGAAATACGATGTAATGCTGAGACGTATATTTTTGAAACGGTTTTAACAGAAGACCAGACGGGCTATTTTAATAATATCTATCGAGGCACTAATTCAGCGGAAGATTTTGCCACGAGCATAAAAGCTCCGCCGATGGGTGGAAATACTTTTTTCATTCTTGCCGCGCCTCAAGAGAACTGTAACAGAATATATTTGACCGTAGCTCTCTATGAAACAGACGCTCCCCGCAAGGGAATTTTTGCGTGGCACGTCGCTGATGCAACGCTACAAGAATTATCAGTGAGCGAAAACTTTCGATCAGATTTAGCTGTTAGCTATCCCCAGGATTTGACCAGTGTAGTTTCTCACGATGGAGAGAAAGTTCTAGTTGCGCAAGCAAGCGAACCTTATTCTCAAGAAAACTATTGCAATTTGCGCATATTAGCGCTTCTTCATTTACGTGAAGACGAGAAGGAAGTATTAGTTCAATTGCCGGACGGGGAGACATTGACCGATTTCAATGAGAGTGCTGTTGGGCAGTGTTCGGGCCTTAATCTTGGCTGGATCGACAACTCAACAATTTATTATGATGTTTACGATGCAACAGTTACGGGGGTCCGCCCATTTATTGAACGAAGAAAGTTGTCCATTAAATGAGGCGTCTTGGAGGCACAGTGCATTCTGTGAGACAGTCCGAAAACGGTCTTTCGGTGTCTCATTTGTCTCATTTTGATTCAAAAAGTTACACGTCAATGTATCGTTTTGGTGTAACGTTTGTAACTTTTTGTACCAAAAGGAAGCGCAAGAATGGAACACGGAACACCCTTTTATAGTGTTCCGTTTGTTCCATTTTCGGTTTTCGACCCAGACCGAGAGGCCTCAGTTCTTCGCGGGAAAATCATCCGTAAAATCGCCTTATAATGTTTAGTAACTATAGGTTCTAGACCGTGTAGGGGCATAACGCTGAGTGCGGTTCAAGACCATGTAGGGACACAAAAAATTTCGTATTTGAGGCGATTTATTTTATAAAAGAGTCGCTTTGCGGATACAGGTTCTTTACAAGTTTTTTGGGAGCTCTTGACGTAGTTTATCCTTAGTGCTTATATATTTATGGCACGCTTTACCCAATTTTCATAATCTATGTGGTGTCAAAAACCTTGACATCAAATATGATACGTGCTATAAAAAATTGTGGAACAAAATTATCAAAAAACAGTCAATTCACTTTTAAAAACTCTTCCTGACAGGGGCAAGGAAGTATTGGAAAGACGTTACGGTATTGTTAGTGGCGAGGCCGAAACTCTCGAAGCCATAGGAGAGGATTTTGGCGTTACCCGCGAAAGAGTAAGACAAATTGAAGAGGCGGCTTTCGGACAATTACGAAAGAGCGACAGCATAAAAGATATAGAGGATATTTTTAAATATTTATACAAACATTTGTCCGATCACGGTGAACATCGCAGAGAAGAGCGGTTTTTATCTGATTTTGCGTATCAGAAGAGTTCTCCGGCCATGTTATTTTTATTGGATCTTTCAAGTTATTTTAGTCGTCGTAATGAAACAAAAAAACACCACACTTTTTGGACGGTTAATACTGATAGAATAAACCATTTGGAAAAGTTTGTTGATACTGTTGAGGATTATTTAGCAGACATTTCAAAACCTTTGGATAGTGTTACCTTCTGGAAAGAAATGGAACGTTTAGCCCGAAGAGAAAAGTTATCTCTTTCAAAGAAAGCTTTAGAATCTTGGCTGGATATTTCAAAAGCAATAATTCATAATCGTTTTAATGAATGGGGTTTAGCAGAGTGGCCGGAAATTGTTCCGCGCAGTGTTGGCGATAAAGCTTATATTGTCTTGCAGAAAGAAACTAAACCATTGCATTTTGTTGATATAGTTGAGAGAATGAATAAAGTACACTTTATTCCGGGTGAGAATTTATCAAAGAATTACCAAAGAGCAACCCGCCCAGCGCATGTACAAACCGTACATAATGAACTCATAAAAGATAAAAGGTTTGTATTGGTGGGACGGGGTATATATGCACTTGCCGAATGGGGTTATGAACCAGGAACAGTAAAAGAAGTTTTGTCTAAAATTTTGAAAGATGCCGGTTCGCCCTTGCCTATAAATAAAATCATGGCACAGGTTGCTAAAGTAAGAGTTGTAAAGCCAAATACCATTTTGCTTAATTTGCAGAATAAAAGATTGTTTACTAGAACTTCTCGCGGTGAATATACCGTAAGGAGAGCATAAATTACTTTAAAAACACTGATGGTTTTCAGATAGCCTGTCCCATTTATTTTTGGGAACAGGAACACTGATTCTTTTGGACGCTTGGCGTTCAAACGGAAAAGCATAATCCTTTCCGCAATAGGCGGATCCCGTTATCATTTATTTTATATAATTGAAGCGGGAAAACCATAGAAGCACACGAAATGGAGATATTAAAATATTTTTTTCCAGTAGATACGTTTAGAGATGTACTCAGTGTTTTCCAATCTTTTTATGGAGACTGGTGGTGGATTGTTACGCCCCCGGTTCTTTTTTTTGTTTTACGAGATCTTTGGCTTTTATACCTTCGCTGGAAAAAGTTTTTATCAACCGAACATATTTTGCTTGAAATTAGAATACCCAAAGTAGTTGATCGCACGCCCAAGGCAATGGAGCAGGTTTTTTCAGGTTTGCATGCTTTATTTGACCAACCCAGGTTTATTGAGAAATATTTTCAGGGTAAATATCAGCAGTGGGCTTCGGTTGAAATGGTTAGTATTGAGGGCGCTACTCATTTTTATATTCATGTTCCGCGCGCACATAAAAATTTAGTTCAATCTCACGTTTGGGCACAATATCCCGAAGCCGAAATAAGCGAAGCGGAGGATTACGTGAAAAAAGTTCCTATGGATATTCCGAACAAAAATTGGGATGTATGGGGAGCAGAATTAATTTTAAATAAACCGGATGCTTATCCTATACGTACTTATCCCGCGTTTGAAGAAATTGTCGAAGAGAAACGTTTGGATCCGTTAGCGGCACTTCTTGAACTTTTTGGCTCTTTAGGGCCAGGTGAACAAATGTGGTTTCAGTGGTTGATCGAGCCGACTTTAACGCAGTGGCATGATGCCGGAAAAGAGTTGGTGGATGATCTGATAAGCCGCAGAAAAGATAAAAAACAAGACGGTTTGAGTAAATTTTTATCCGAAACCGTCGGAGGTTTTAGTACGGTTTTTAGTCCTACTACCGCAGCGATACAGGTTAAAAAAGAAAAACCTCAAGACCCCCCCTCACTGATGATGCACATGACTCCGGGTGAGAGAGAATCGATCGCGGCCATTGAAATGAAATTGGGCAAAATAGGATTTTTGACCGGAGCGCGCGTTGTTTACGTGGGTCGCAGAGAAACTTTTAATAAATCAAATATTGCCGCTTTCTTTGGAGCGATACGGCAATTTAATACACAAAATTTGAATAGTTTGCGTCCAAATATTTCAGTAATGCCCAAAACGCTTTATATTATGGGCAAACAGCGCAATTATTTCCGTAAGCGCAGACTTATGCGTTTATATAGATTAAGATTTTTTGTAAAAAAGAAATTTATTTTTAATACAGAAGAATTAGCCACGGTGTATCATTTCCCGGGTTCTATGGTAGCAATGGCGCCTATGGTTTCACGTATTGACGCAAAGAAAGGTGAGCCTCCGTCAACTCTACCTATAACAGGATAGAAATAATAATTTTAATCAGGTCCTTTAAATTATCATGAGCGAAATCGTACCTTTTGCGGAAACAGATTTTCGCAATCAAAAAATTAAATTCGGTATTAAAGCAGATGATCGTCGCAGACATATGTATGTCATCGGGAAAACCGGTATGGGTAAAACAACCATGCTTGAAAACATGGTCATTTCGGATATGCAGTCAGGTAAAGGGGTTGCGGTTGTTGATCCTCACGGTGAATTTGCTGAAAAAATGATCGATTTTGTGCCGCGTGAACGTATAGATGATGTTATATATTTTGATCCGGGCGATCAGGATTTTCCAATTGCTTTCAATGCCATAGAACACGTTGAACCGAAATATCGTCATCTTATTGCCGATGGTTTAGTCGGGGTCTTTCAAAAATTATGGGCGGAAACCTGGGGACCGCGTCTGGAATATGTTTTGCGAAATGCCATTTTAGCGCTTATGGAATATCCGGATTCCACTCTGCTTGGAATTATGCGTATTCTTGTTGATAAAGAATATAGAAAAGTGGTTGTGGCCAGCATTAAAGACCCGGTTGTCAGATCTTTCTGGGTAGATGAATATTCCCGTTATCCGGATAAATTCCAGGCAGAAGCTATTGCTCCTATACAAAATAAAGTTGGACAGTTTTTAACCAGCCCCTTGATTCGTAATATAGTTGGCCAGGCAAAAACCGCAATTAATTTGCGTGACGTAATGGATAACCAGAAAATTCTTATTTTGAACTTATCCAAAGGTAAGGTTGGTGAGGCTTCAAGCCGTCTTTTGGGCGCGATGATGATAACCAAACTACAGCTTGCGGCTATGTCGCGTATAGATACACCGGAAAATGAAAGAAAGGATTTTTATCTTTATGTTGATGAGTTTCAGAATTTCGCCACGACTTCATTTATTAATATTTTGTCTGAAGCCAGAAAATATAGGTTAAATCTTATTTTGGCCCATCAATATATCGAGCAATTGGATGAAACGGTTAGCGCCGCAGTCTTTGGCAATATTGGAACATTGGCTGTTTTTCGCGTTGGAGCCGCCGATGCTGAAGTGTTGGAACCTGAATTTATGCCCGGATTTACAAAAGAGGATTTGGTTAATTTGGGCAAATATCGTATCTATCTTAAATTAATGATAGATGGTTTGGCGTCTAAACCATTTTCAGCCATTACTTTAAATCCAATGCCAAAGCCGTCTGAGAGTTATCGCGAGGAAATAATCCGTAAAACGCGGGAACGTTATGGTACGCCACGCGAAGAAGTGGAAGCCGGCATAATTGAATGGGCCGGACATATTCCGGGCATAAGCGCACAAACTTCTGTTGAAAGCGATCGAGCTGAAAAAACACCTGAAAGTTCTCAAGATGCCGAAACAAAGACAAGAAAACTTTTCAGCGGTCCGATTAAAGAAGATGAGAATAAGATAGTTGCTAATTGTTGGGTTTGTGGCATAGAAACCCAAGTTCCTTTTGAGCCTGACGGAGTACGTCCGATTTATTGTAAAAATTGTCTTGCGGATATTCGATCGGGCAAAAGAGAACCTATTAAGGTTAAGGCCAAAATCTCTGACCGTTCAACGGAGCAAGTTTTATCCGGGCAAATAACAAAAAACAGAGGAAAGAAATTTATTGGATCTCCCGGCGCGGGAAGAGTATCTCCGGCACCTCCTCCTTTGCCCAAGAAGATAGGTGAAATTGTTGCCAGACCTTTGGGTAAACCCGTTTCTTTATCGGTATTAAATAGTTCTAAAAACTCCCCACAAAGCACTATTCAAGAAGAAAAAAAAGAACGTAAGGCTCCGGATATTGTAGGATTGCGCGAGATATTGGAAAGCGCGATGAAACAGGAAGACGGTAACAATAATTCTAAAGAATAAAAAAGAAAATAAAACCGCCCGCAATATACGGGCGGTTTTGTTGTATGAGCCAATTATTTATGGTTTGCCAAATGAATAAACTTGTGTTATGGTTTTGATAAAATCCTTGAACTTTGACAAGAGCGGAGCGCAAAAAATGTCTGTTAAATCAGATGATTCAATAAGCGTTTCTTTTGTAACCCGTTTACGTAATCGGATAGCCGGAACAGATTTCTTTTATTTGGCAGGTCCAATCGAATCTAAAAAAGCCAAACAGCAAAGCGGTGAATGGCGTGAGCAATACGCATCAGATCTTGAAGAGCTTGGCAACGAAGTCGGTTTTAAGTTAAGAACGTTTGATCCGTCAAAGGAAGAACCAGATTTACTGGGTTATTCTTTTGAAGGTTGGGGTAATCTCAAAACTGCTTTGCGTATTAAGAAAGATTTCAAAACCTTCCGAAGAATGATGAGCGCGGTAATACATTTGGATCTAAAAAAAGTAACAAGAAGCCGCATGCTCATCATAAGATGGAAAAATGAGATCCCGGCGGTTGGAACCATGCATGAACTATTGTATGCGCGAGATCTGGGCATACCAACGGTTATTATTTTTGAAGATAAACGCGAGGAAATGAATCCTTGGTTAGATTGTCTTACCGCAGAGTTGAATATAAATATTTTTTACTCTTGGCCTGAATTTCTTGCAGACCTGCACGATAAATATAATCATATGTTGGCCCCCCGGCCGTTTTCCAATTTTAGCGGAAAAAGGTCTTCAAGGGTTTATGATTCTAAGTTTCCTGAAGAGTCGGCCAAAAGACGCATTATTTTTTTGATCGGGCCTCCTCTTTACGGCAAGACCACGCAGGCTGAAGAATTGGCTAAGCTTTTGAACTTGCGTCATATCGAAACCAGCCAGCTTATACGCGAAGCGATAAGTATGGTTCCGGATAATATGCCCGAAGGTATTGATAGAGGGATCAATCTTTACGGCCATTATTATTCTCTTGTTGAAGAGAAGCGAAAATACGACGCTAAAGAATTAAACGACAGCAATTTCGTTTTTGGACTTATTACGCATGCTTTGGAAGAAGCGCGCGCAGCCAACGATGGGGTTGTTTTTAGCGGTTCTCCACGCAAGATACAGGAAGCCGATAAGCTTATTCCTATTTTAAGAGAAATGTTTCCCGACGCTCTTTTTAGTGCGTTTGAGCTTACTAACTTACCCAAGAAGGTTTTGCTTCAAAGGGCGGCTGCCCGCCAAAGAGCTTTGGGTTTTGATACCCCCGAAGCAATTGCGCACCGTATGGAAATTTTTGAAGAGCAAACGCGCCCTGTCATTAAGCACGTTGAAAATCAGCACGGGATATCTGTGAAGAAAATAAAAGCTAATCAGTCGATAGCTCACGTTACACGACTGATATTACAAGAAATAGAATAACCAAACTCCACAAAAGTGGAGTTTTATTTTTATTGCTAAAAAGCTTAAATTATTGTAAAATATAGTTTATGGGAAAATATGCAGATAAAAAAGTTTATACTGAGCAGGGTCGAAGTGTATTTGTGGGTTTGTCCGGAGGGGTAGACAGTTCTGTATCCGCAGCTTTGCTTAAGGAACAGGGATATCAAGTTACGGGTGTTTTTTTAAAATGTTGGTCCAGTGAATTTGCGGGCTTTTCCGCCGAAGGCGGATCCGCCTCTGGCGGAGGTGAATGGGATTGTCCGTGGGAGCGTGATCAAGCCGATGCACAAGCGGTTGCTGAAAAATTAGGGATACCGTTCCGTTCTTTAAATTTGGAGCAGGAATATTGGCAAAATGTTTCAAAGCCAATGATCGACGGATATGCTAAGGGTTTAACCCCAAACCCCGATGTTTTATGTAATAAGGAAATAAAATTTGGTTTGTTTCTAGAATATGCCCTGGCACAAGGAGCCGATTTTATCGCAACAGGTCATTACGTTAGAAAATCTCAAAATAATGAGTTGTTAAGAGGTTCGGATCCGAACAAAGACCAGTCTTATTTTTTGTGGATGTTAACTAAAGAGCAGGTTGCGCATAGTCTTTTTCCGATAGGCGAATATAAGAAATCAGAAGTTCGTAGTTTAGCTAAAAAATTTAATTTGCCAACCGCTGAAAAACCGGATAGCCAGGGAATATGTTTTGTGGGGAATATTACAATAAGAGAATTTCTTAAACACTATATCAAAGAGAAACCAGGAGAAGTACTTACAACTCAAGGAAAAATTGTAGGTAAGCACGAAGGTGCGGCTTTTTACACTAAAGGTCAACGTAAGGGCGTGGGTGTATATGGAGCAGGTACGCCTTATTATGTTGCAAGGAAAGATATGACCACAAATACGGTTGTTGTGGTGCCGCCATCTGATATAGAGGAGCTTTATCAAAAAGAAGCAAGCATTAAAGGTATCAATTGGTTATCAGGCGATCAGCCAAAATTACCGTTTAAATGCTTATGCCGTATACGATATAGACAGGAGTTGCAGAATTGTACTGTGACTGAGATTAAAGACGGCATAGCCTATTTAAAGTTTGATAAACCTCAAAAAGCTGTAACCGAAGGACAGTCAGTTGTCTTTTATCTGGATGACCTTGTTATTGGCGGGGGAATTTTATAGAATCAAAATAAAATCAAAGCGCTAATTAAGGAAGTCCAATGGATCCTCCCGAGATTCAGCATCTAAAAGACCGTTTCTTTGAAATAAAAAAAACATACGTAGATCCGGCATGGCTGAGCCCAAATGCGCACAGGAAACTTACGGATTATGCCGTCAGAGCTCGACAACTCAAAGCTTTTATTTTAGCTGCGCAAATATATATTTTTATCGGCGAAAAAAGAGAAATCGAAAAAATGATCTATGAGATTTTTAAGAATGATGAATTTGCTTTGGGTTCATATTTGGTTGTGAATTATGCAGAATCTGAAAATAAGTATAAATTCGCTAAAATATTGGAGTCAGGCTATGACGAATGGTACTGGGCTGCAGCAATCTGGCATGCAATCGCGGATGAGCGAAAACTATTTTGTTTTGGTATTAGAGCGTATCTTGCAGCGATCAAATATTCTCAAGAAGAAGAATTTAGTTTAGCAAAAGATGCTTTCGGGGAGTCTATATATGCATTTTCAAAATTAAAATTTTCTTCAGTCTTTAGTCTTGGCGAAAATCCTGAACATATCGTAAGGCGCATAATATCAGTGATGGGACAATTTCTTCCTGATGAACACGCGAACTATGTTGCTCGTTATATAGAAACAAACGAAGATAATAATGATTATTTTGGCGATGAATTCGCCGGAACTTTATAACCCCTGCGCTAATATGGCGCAGGGGTATTTTTATTGTTATTATGCATTTTAGATATGAATTCTAAAGAAATACGCGAAAAATTCCTGAAATTTTTTGAAGATAAAGGACATACTATAGTCCCTTCTTCTTCACTTGTGCCTGAGGATCCTTCGGTTCTTTTGACCACTGCCGGCATGCAACAATTTAAGTCTTATTACGGTGAATTGGATCCGGATAAAACCATTCATTCTAATCTCGGGAAACCTGTAGGGAAAAACGCTGTTTCAATACAAAAGTCTTTTAGAACCTCCGATATTGATGAGGTTGGTGACGAAAGCCATCTTACTTTTTTTGAAATGATGGGCAATTTTAGCTTTGGAGGATATTTTAAGGAAAAAGCAATTGAATTAGCCCACGAATTCCTTACTAAAGAGCTTGGATTGAAAATTTCTTATGTAACTGTCTTTGAGGGCAATAATTCTATTGGCGTTCCCGAAGATAAAGATTCTGCGGCAATATGGCAAAAGATCGATCCATCCATAAGGATTGAAAAACAAGGAATGGAAGATGTTTTTTGGGGACCGACAGGAAATTCAGGACCATGTGGTCCGACCACTGAGGTTTATTTTGAAAATGCACAAGGGCAGGACGTAGAAACTTGGAATCTTGTTTTCAATGAATATTTTTATCCCGGTTCACGCGAAGAACTTTTAAGCGGAGTTTCAGAAAAAAAACTGGAGAAATTAAAAACGCCGGGAGTTGATACTGGAATGGGCCTTGAGCGAATTATGATGGCGGTTCAAAATACAAAAAATATTTTTGAAACGGATTTGTTTACAGTTCCTTTTCCAAATTTAATCGAAGGAGTCGATGTAAAAAGTTATAGAATAATCGCGGATCATTTACGAGGAAGCGTATTCTTAATTGCTGATGGAGTGAAGGTATCTAATAAGGGAGCGGGATACATACTTCGAAGGTTAATCCGTAGAACAATAGTACAAGCAAAAACTGTTTCTTTGCCAGCAGAAGCTTTAGAGGTGCTTTTCAATAATGCTATAGATTTTTATGGAGGTTTTTATAAGGGACTTTTAGATCAAAAAAATAATATTCTTAGTATTTTTTTGGAAGAACAAAAGAGATTTAATAAAACACTTGATGTAGGATTAAAAGAATTTTTAAAAAAATATCCAGAACTCGAAGCTCAATTTATTGAACCAGGAAAACCGTTAAAAGTTCATCAAGCTAATAAAATATCAGGTGAGGATGCCTTTTATTTCCATCAAACTTATGGATTTACATTAGATACAATAAGAGATTTAGCTAGGCGAGGTCTACACGAGATAGATATAGATGAAAAAGCTTTTGAAGAGGCATTTAAAAAACATCAAGAAATTTCTAGAGCGGGCATAGAAAGAAAATTCGGCGGACACGGATTGCTTTTAGATACCGGAGAATTAAAGGCCGCCGATGAAGAAGAGCTTAAAAAGGTTACCCGTCTTCACACCGCAACGCATATGTTACAGGCCGCTTTAAGACAGGTTTTGGGGCCAGAAGTGCATCAAATGGGTTCTGATATTACAGCAGAACGTCTGCGTTTTGACTTTACTTTTCCGCGGAAAGTAACACCCGAGGAAATAAGTTCAGTAGAGGATTTGATAAATCAAAAAATAAAAGAGGATTTAACTGTGAATATTATTGAGGTGCCAATTGAGGAAGCAAAAGCTTCGGGGGCTCTTACGGTTGAGCGTGCAAAATATGCGCCCATGGTTAAAGTGTATTCTATTGAAAATTTTTCAAAAGAAGTATGCGGAGGACCGCATGTTGCTCATACCGGCGAGGTGGTAAACTTCAAAATTACAAAAGAAGAGGCATCTTCTGCTGGAGTTAGACGCATACGCGCACAAGTGGCTGATTAAAAGGTTTAAATCGATGAAAAAAATTAATCCACAGATGTAAATGAATTGAAAGAGATGAATAAAAATCATATAATAGAGTGGTAATGCGGTTTTCCAACTTTTTAGATTCTTCACCTAAATATACGCGATTGCTTATAGCTCCCGATGGTTTAAAATCCAATGTTTTTGGCCTAGACACAGAACAAAAATTGCATCGTTCAACAATTACTCTTGATGTTGCGCAGAACAATGCAGATAATTATGCCTTTGCTCCTTGGTTAAACCAAGAAGAGCAAATTTTTTATAAAATCAAGGAACAATTCGGAAAGATATCTGATTCATGGCTGACTGTAGCCTTTCCTGCCGGCGTTTGCCGTTTTATTCCGATGACTTTTCATTTAAATCGTTCACGTCCTTCGGATAAAATTGATGAACGCGAGATTCAAAATGAAGTTTATCAGATACTACAAAACGCAAGAGAAAACTTACGGAAAGAATTATTGCGAGAGGGGGGCGGCAGTTTTGTTTTGGTGGATGCCATAATGGCTGATTTTAAAATTGATGGTTATTCGGTTTATAATCCTGTGGGTTTGAAGGGCGCGACTATCGAGGCGAAACTTTTAGCTGTTTTTTCTTTTGCTGAAGCCGTTAATTTTGCTCAAAAACTTGCAAAGAAATTAGAAGTTAATTATTTGCACCAAACTGCTTTTGCGGCCCTGGTTGCACCGACCATCTCTCCAATGTTGCGTACCGATCGTGTTGGCTGCGGAATATTTTTGCGCAATGACGCTACAGATATTTTACTTTTTAATTCCGGCGCGCTCAGTTCCGTATTTACAATTTCTGTTGGAAGAGATATTTTTACTCATTTACTTGCAGAAGCTTTTGTTCTGCCCGCGCAAGAAGCTGAGCGAGTTTTGGTTGCGGATGCCCAGGGAGTTTTAAGCCGAAGCATGAACACAAGAATAAGAAAAATACTCACTCCCGCTATGCGCCATTGGTTGAGCGCACTCGAACTTATTTTTAACGAAAGGATCTATAAAAATAATTTAATGCCATCAAGAATGGTTCTTTCAGGCAGCGTTCCTTATCCAAAAGATATAATGGTTAATTTTGGATTGTATTCCCAAGAAATTAAAAATTCGCGTGCTGTAATTCAACCCGATAATCTATTTTCTTCAATTGCGACGAAAGAATTAGCCGAATATAATTTATCTAATCTTATTTATCCCTGGATAGTAAATAAGGTTAAACCTCAAAAAGCTATTATCGGTCCGGCACTAACATTAAAGGTCTTTCCCGTAGCGCATCCCTTAAAAAGTTGATTATGATAACTATATCAATTTCTCAAGACGAAGAATTATTGTCTGTTATAGATAAAATAGTGACCTCTACCCAGCCGGAAATTCGGCTGGTTGTTCCAAACGGAGCTCGGATTTTAGAAAGCGTTGAAAACTTCTCTTTAATTAAGCGTGAAGCTGAAGCCGCGGGTAAGACGGTTTCTGTGGCTACCGGGGATCCGCGAGCCCGTTCTTTTGCTCAAGCTGCCGGTTTGGCGGTTTTCGCCGTATCTTTGCAGTCATATGAAGAGAATGAATTGAATTATTTCCGGCCTCGTATGTCTGATATATTGCCACCTTCGGCTTTTATAAAACACTCTCAACCGCCAGATCAGGAAGTCGCCCCAACAATGCATTTTATAAAAGAACCCAAGGTTCAGCGTGCGCCCGCAAAACTGGAAGAAATTAAGGAAGAACATGAAATTTTGGATAGAAAAGAATTTTTTCCAAAAACTGAAGTTACTCAAATTAAGAATGATGAAGAAGAAAAAATCCCTGTTGCCGCAAAAATTTCTTTTCGCGCCGTAGTTCATAAGCTGGAATCATGGCCCATTTTACTTGTCATAGGCGGAGCTTTGGCTGCGGTGGTTGTGGCTTATGCTTTGTTTTTTTCGCCCAGAGCAGAACTTTCAATAGTTCCACGTAGCGATGACTTTTCATCTAATTTTACTTTTAATGTTGCTGTTAATCCCGGAGCCGAAGATATCGCAGGACAATCCGTAGAAATTGAAAAAGAAGGAGTGGGAGAAGTTTCAGCTTCCGGCTCTGCCGTTGTTGAAGATAAAGCTACCGGAACAGTTAAAATTTTTAACGCATATAGTTCAGCCCCTCAAACACTTGTTGATACAACCAGATTAGTATCTCAAGACGGAAAACTTTTTAGAACTTCTGCAACCGTTGTTATTCCGGGAGCAACTATTGAGGACGGCGAAATAATTCCTTCGTCAATTGATGTTCCCGTTATAGCCGGTGAACCCGGTTCGGAATACAACATAGGCCCGGCAACTTTTTCTATTCCCGGCTTTCAAGGTACGCCCAAATATACCAAGTTTTATGGACGTTCAAGTGTCGCAATGTCCGGTGGAGCCAAGGGAACCGTAAAAGTTATTACTGCTGAAGATGTAAAGAAAGCTGAAGAGGCGGCAACAAAGGATGTGTTGGCGCAAGCTGAAAAGGAATTTGCAGAAAAAATTCCTGACGGTTTTCTTCTTTTGGATGACGCTAAATTTATGAATCAGGAAACACTTTCGAATCAAGAAACAGATGACAAGGCCGATTCAGTGAAGGCTGTTTCAAAAGTTAAGATAAGAGCTCTACTTTTCCGGGAAGAAGATATACACGTTAAAATAAATGCAATGTTGAGCGAACAATTTTCTGCACAGGTTGAGCCGGTTGCCGATAGCGTTAAAATAGATTATACGGTGCCCAGCCTTGATTTAGATAAAGGCACAATGAAACTTGCTGTTAATGTTAATGAAAAGGTGGCCTGGAAGGTGGATGTTGAGGATATAAAACAGCAAATTGCCGGGAAGTCTGAAGAGGAGATTAAAAAAATAATCGGATCAAGAAGCGATATTGCTTCAGGAGTAGTGACTTTCAGGCCAGGCTGGGCAGATACAGCGCCTGAAGATATTTCACGCATTACTATCAAGTTACTGTCAAATTAACGGCTGACGGGTTGACCCTGTTAGAAGTTTGCGGGAGTTTAGTAAAGGACGATATAGTTAAAGTAATAATCATCTATTAAAATAGAGAAAAAGACGTAGTCTTTTTCTAATTGATTTACTCGCAAAGTTCTAACGGGGTTGACAGTAAAGGCCTAAATATGATAATCTCGGTTTTGTTGCCTCTTTGGCAGCAAAACCATTTTATTTATTTGCATAACAGTTTAGACATTCAATTTATATATGGGAGTTAAAGGTTTACGTAAGTCCGGAATGGTGGCAGAAGCATTACCTGCGACACTTTTTAAAGTTTTACTGGATGATGGAACACATATTTTGGCGCATCTTTCCGGTAAAATGCGCGTAAATTTTATAAGAATTATGCCAGGCGACCGGGTTGTAGTAGAAATGCCCGACGAGAATTCTGCTCGTGGTCGTATTGTTTACCGCGAATAAATCTATGCCAGGTAGTGAAAATTCGACCGTTTCGCGTAGCGAAACAAAATTATCTGGTAATTTGTTAAAGTTAGTATTATATTTTTATCAAAAAGTTCGATGATTAAGTTTTAAAGTCGAATTTCTACTACCTGGTATGAAAGTAAGAGCATCAGTTAAAAAAATGTGTCGAGATTGCAAAATCGTCCGAAGAAGGGGACGAGTTGCTGTTATTTGCAAGAATCCTAAACATAAACAACGACAAGGATAAACGACCTTATAGCCTAAGCTAAAAAGTAAAAACGAAAAATTAAAAAGTAATGTTAGTCGCCTTCGACGACTCATCAAAATTTTACACTTTTCATTTTAAATTTTAAATTTGAAACATGCCTCGTATCGCCGGAATAAATATTCCAGAAAATAAGAATATAGGGATCTCTCTTTGTTCTATATACGGTATCGGAAGAAACCGAGCTTTAAGTATTTTAAAAGCTACTCAGGTTAATCCCCAAAAACACGCCGGAGATCTATCTGCCGATGAGGTAGGCCGCATACGTGATTATATAGAAAAGAATTTCAGGGTTGAGGGGGAGTTAAGACAGGAAAGACTTACAAATATAAAATTACTCAGAGATATAGGCGCATACCGCGGCATTCGTCATGCTAAGCGTTTACCTGTCAGGGGACAGAGGACAAAAACTAATTCACGTACCATAAGAGGTAATGTTCGAAAAACCGTAGGAAGCGGAAGAAGAAAATTAGAAAAGACATAAAATATAGAGATTTCTTTATTTAGATTATGGGTAAGAAACATATAATATTAAAAACATCGGATGAACTGATTCGCGAACGCGAAGCGGTTGAGGCGCAAGTACAGAAAGCAGGAACAATTACTAAATCCGCAGCAAGAAAGACATCTAATGCGCAGGTGCATATTCTAG
The DNA here is from genome assembly GCA_000996085.1 of Parcubacteria group bacterium GW2011_GWB1_40_14. Classification (GTDB taxonomy): domain Bacteria; phylum Patescibacteriota; class Minisyncoccia; order Terrybacterales; family GWB1-40-14; genus GWB1-40-14. The sequence continues at coordinate 50,985 of LBYG01000002.1, forward strand.
CTTCCTATAATAACGTTATTATTTCTCTTTCAGATGAGAACGGAAATGTTTTAGCGTGGTCTTCTTCCGGAACTCTAGGATTTCGCGGATCAAAAAAGGCTACGCCTTTTGCTGCCTCAAGAGTTGCCGAAGCAGTAGCTGAGAAGGGCAAAACTATGGGCGTTATAGGCGTCTCGGTTTTTGTAAAAGGTATCGGAAGCGGTAGAGAGTCGGCTATAAGATCTTTGGCTTCGCATGGCTTGGATATACTATCTATCCATGACGTAACGCCTATACCTCATAATGGCCCTCGACCAAGAAAACCCAGAAGAGTATAATTTTAAGACCATTTAAGTATGCCAGGACCAAAATGTAAAATTTGCAGACGAGCAGGACAAAAACTCTTCCTAAAAGCAGAGAGATGTTCCGGTGCAAAATGTGGAGCTGTTAGACGTCCGTATCCTCCCGGTGTGCATGGGCAGAAATCACGTCGTTCAAATTCGGAATTCGGCAAACAGCTTGCGGAAAAATATAAACTTGAAGCCGTTTATCAGATAGATGAGAAAGACTTGAAACATATTGTTGCGGTTGACCCGGTTAATTTAGCCAAGAAAAAAATGGAAATAACTGATGTGATAGTAAATAGTTTAGAGTCGCGTCTTGATAATGTTGTTTTCAGATTAGGTATGGCCCCATCTAGAATTGTTGCGCGCCAGTATGTTTCTCATGGTCATATTTATGTAAATAACCGACGTGTTGATATTCCGTCCTCTAAAGTTAGATCCGGAGATGTGGTTTCCATAAGGCCGTCGAGCATGAAGCGCGGTCCATTCCAAAATCTGTCTGCGCGGCTGGACAAACATACGCCGCCCGCATGGTTGGAAGTAGATAAACAAAGCTTAAAAGGAAAAGTCATCGGCATTCCAAGCAAGGAAAATTTTGACGCCCCCGTAGATTTAAGTATGATAGTCGCATTTTATTCACGTTAATTAAAAAGTGTTTAGTTTTGGGTGTTTAGTAATGTAACCAATTTACCTCTAAACACAGAATTCTAAATGCTAAAAATATGATATCTCTACCAACAAAACCAGTAATAATAAGTGAAGAGGGCAACAGCGCCATTTTTGAAATTACACAACTTTATCCGGGATACGGCGTTACTTTAGGAAATGTTTTACGCCGCATATTATTGTCATCACTGCCGGGTGCAGCTGTTACAGAAGTAAAAATAAGGAACGTCGAACATGAATTTACTACAATTCCGGGCGTAAAAGAAAATATTGTAGATATTTTACTTAATGTGAAAAAACTGAGATTTCGTGTACAGGGAGATGAACCGCAAATCGTTAAAATTCAAGCAAAAGGAGAAGGAGCGGTTGCGGGAAAAGATATTGATTCGCCTAGTCAGATTACGGTTGTATCCAAAGATCAGCATATCGCAACATTAACCGACAAAAAAGCAGAATTTTATATGGAATTAATTGTTGAAAACGGTATAGGTTATTTACCTGTTGAAATGAGAAAAAAAGAGAAACTTTCTGTTGGCACTATTGCAATTGATTCTATTTTTACTCCTGTGCGTAATGTTAATTTCTCGGTAGAAAATATGCGCGTAGGTGAGAGAACAGATTTTAATCGTTTGCGTTTAGAAATACAAACAGACGGAACCATTTCACCTCAAGATGCTGTAACGGAAGCAGCAACCATTTTAACGGAACAGGCAGCCACTATTGCCGGCTTGCAATTGCCTCCTAAGGAAGATGCAGCTGAAAACCTCAAAGTGACTTCGGTAAAAGAGAAAAAAGTTAAAAATAAAAAATAATATGCGTAAACGAAAAAGCGGAAGAAAATTTGGTCGGGAGAAAGATCAAAGGAACGCTCTCATGACACATTTGGCCGGCGCTTTGATCGCTAACGGTAAGATAAGAACGACCGAAGCTAAAGCTCGGGAATTGCGCCCCTATGTTGAGCGTTTAATTACTAAAGCAAGAAAAGGAAATTTGGCTACGCGTCGTGATCTTGGAAGATCTTTAACTCCCAGACAGGTTAAGGTTTTAGTGGATGATATTGCCCCAAAATTTACATCACGTCCGGGAGGTTATACACGTATAATTAAATTACCTTCACGCAAGAGTGATGGAGCCAAACAAGCCATAATTGAACTTTTATGATTAAGCAAAGAAAATCTGTTAAAATTGATGCAAGCGGAAGAGCTTTAGGACGGGTAGCTGTTGAGGCGGCAATGTTTTTGCGCGGAAAAGATGTCGCGGACTTTGCTCCACATTTAGATAACGGTGCTACGGTCGAAATAATAAATGCCGAAAAAATAGAATTTTCCAAAGAAAAACGCAGAGAAAAAAGTTACTGGCGCCATTCAGGTCATCTTGGCGGTATAAAATTTACTTCTGCAGAATATTTATGGGAAAAAGATCCCACAGATGTTTTAAGACGAGCTATTTATGGCATGTTGCCGGGTAATCGTTTGCGGGCAAATATGATGCGCCGATTAAAAATATATACAGGAGAGAATAAATAATAACTATGGTTAAAAAAACCGTTACAACCAAAACCGTAAAACGAGCTAAGCCAACTTCAGTTAAAGCGAAAAAGGCTAAGTTAAAAAGCGAGACAGAAGAGATTCTGCCCGTAGAAGTAAGTAAAGAAACAGAAGAAAATAAGGTTTTAGGCGAAGATAAAGCAAAGGAAAGATATTTTGCTGCTGTTGGAAGGAGAAAGACAGCTATAGCTCGGGTTCGTTTATATACAAAAGGGGATAAAAATATAACAATAAATGACAAGGCTATAGGCGATTATTTTAACAGAAATATGGAGTTTTCTACTTTGGCCTCTGCCGCTTTAAATCGCATGAAAGTTATGGATAAATTCAGAGCAGTTATCAGGGTTTCCGGTGGGGGACTTCATTCACAGGCTGAAGCTGTAAGACATGCTACAGCTCGCGCTTTAGTAGAATTTAATCCTGATTTTCGCAAGCGTCTCAAGCGCGCTGGATTTTTGACACGCGATTCCCGTATGGTTGAGCGCAAAAAATATGGAATTTTATTTTAGGGATATAAAGCCAAAGAACCCCGACGTAACGTCGGGGTTCTTTTTATTTTTTAAACTTTAAAAAGATAACAATCCGCTTATTTTTGGGATAGAAAATAAGAACAATCCTTGACTGTTAAGCGCGATAATTTCTCTGTTACTTTTAGTTTCTTGGACTTTAATATAATTATTCAATAATAATCCGCCGTTTCGTTTCACTTCATTATTTAATTCTATTATTTGCAGAGAAGCGTCATACTCAAATAATAAATGTTCGTTTTGGGGATGCCACCAAGAATTGGAAATGCGGCCGCTTAATCTGGTAATTAATTCTAGTGTTTTGGCTTCCCGTTTGGGCGCAAAAGTTTCTTTTATAAAATATACATATATTTCATTTGGGGAAATAAGCATTAATTTTTCACTATCGGGAGAGAATTGCGCGGACAATACATTTTGAGCTATATGGTCAAAAGATTGAGTTTGTGGGTTGAATATCCATAGAGTTTCTGCGTCTATTTCACGTATCGCGAAGGAGTCTTCCGAATTGTCCGTTATTAGTTCTATATTGCCGTCCGTCTCTAGGGATAAAGAAGATTTAGATATTTGTCTCAGACCGGAACCATCTGGCTTTATTCTCCAAAGAATATATTGTTGATCAATGAAATAAACATTGTCTTGGCTTATCGCAAATGTTTTAATTTTGCGGACCAATTCACGTGTTTTGGTTGAGGCATCTGTTTTATTTGTAAGCTCCACGCTTATTAATGTGGAGAGATTATCAATATTTTTGTTGATGGTGCCGATTATAAATTTTTCATTATCGATCAAGATCTTAGGATTATTCAGTGTCGGAATATTAATGCCCGAAGTGGGCTGCTCTTCGTTCATATTCATAAATACTACAAGGTTGTTGCTTTGCGGCGTTTGTTTGGTTAGAACAATACTATTATCACCGGACCAAGCAAAGGGGAGAATTAAAAGTTTGTTCTCTATCATTTTTCCTTTTTGGCGATTCCATAGGTTAATTTTTTTATCTTTTTGCTGTATAGCTATAATATTTCCGTCTGGGGAAGCAAAAAAATCTGTTATTCCACCGAATTGTTCGCTAAATAAAAGATAGTTCGTTTTTATTTCTTTGGGCAGAAGAAGTATGTTTAGGAAGCGGTTTGTTTGCTGCGGTTCTACGCGCATTTCTTTTTCCCAGAATAAAAAACCGTCCTTTTCAATTCGTATTTTTTTAATACCCGGTAAAATATTGTTTATGAGTACGCTTGAGGATATAGGCGAGGTTGTTTTTTGGAGTTCGTTATTAATAAATATTTTAGCTTCGCGTACGTTCATGTTTAAAAAAATAGCTCCGGTCTGGACCAGCTTTTTTTCAGAAAAAGAAAAGCGCCATCCATTCGCATATAGCACCATTGTCGAGGCTGCTATTGTAAAAATGAAGATGAATACGCCAAGTAGTATAAATCTTATACGGGACATGTTTTTAATTATATCTTGTTAATAGCTTTTTAAGCCAGTATTAAATGTATCTTAGTAACCTTTAGCGCGCTGATTCTATTTTTGTATCATATGGCTTAACTTGTCAAAAACCCTTAATTAAGTTATCATTTTTGATGTTAAGTCAACTTAAAATATTAATGCATGGCAGGACGTTTTATCATAAAAGGCGGGAAACCTCTAAATGGGGATATTTCTGTTTGGGGTTCTAAAAATTCAGCAACTAAATTAATAGCTGCCTGTCTTCTTACAGCGGAAACTTGTTATATTGAAAATGTTCCCAAAATAGCAGATGTTCTGACAATGATAAAGATTTTGGAAGAATTAGGCGCTGAAGTAAAATGGACTTCGGAACGTTCACTTGAAATTACTGCAGCCAATATTGACCCGTCAAAATTAAATAAAGAATTGGTCGGACATCTGCGTTCGTCTATTGTTTTATTGGGTCCTCTTTTTGCACGATTTGGAGAGGTTAAATCTACTTATCCGGGCGGTGACAGGATAGGGGCGCGACCCATAACCACGCATTTAAATGTTTTCCGGGCATTCGGTGCGGAAATTACCGAGGAATCGGACGGTATAACTATTAAAAAAGTTAAAGAGCCCGGGAACACAAAAATAGTTTTGCGGGAATTATCTGTTACGGCTACTGAAAATGCGTTGATGGCTGCCAGCGGCAATCTGGAAGAAACAAAAATTCATATTGCTGCCGCGGAACCAAGCGTTCAAGACCTTATTTCTTTTTTGAGAAGTATGGGAGTTCAAATTTCCGGCGAAGGCACGCATACGCTTGTTGTCCGAGGAAAGAAAGATCTTGGAGGCGGACGGTTAAAAGTAAGCCCGGATTATCTGGATGCTGCGACTTTTGTTATTGCCGCAGTAGCAACCAAAGGAAATGTCCGTATTTACGATGCGCAACCCGAACATCTTTTGTTGGTTTTTGAAAAATTAAAAGAAATGGGCGCAAATATATCTATAGAAAACGAGGTTATAGAAATTCATCCCACTTCGGCGCCACTGCGCGCTTTAAATATACAGGCTATGGTTTATCCCGGTATCCCTACCGATTTACAATCTATTTTCGGGGTGCTAGCTACACAGAATATAGGTACCACCTTGATTCATGACCCGCTTTTTGAAGGTCGATTTCGTTATATTGAAGAATTAAATCGTATGGGTGCTAATGCCTTTGTTATAGATCCGCACCGTGCTTTAATTAATGGGCCAACAGCTTTAATTGGCGTACCGATAAATAGCCTTGATATAAGAAGCGGGGCCGCATTGGTAATAGCCGGATTGGTTGCAAATGGCGAAACTTTGATTAATGATACTTATCAGGTGGACAGAGGATATGAAAGAATGGATGAAAGATTAAAATCTTTAGGCGCAGATATAGAAAGAATAAAAGAATAACAATCAAGTTTAAAATTTTATGTTTATTAAGAAAATAGGAATAGACCTCGGAACAACCAATTCGTTAGTATTTGTCCCCGGACGCGGGATCATTTTGAATGAACCTACGGTGGTTGCTATCTCCACATCAGATAATACTGTTTTGGCTGTTGGCGCTGAGGCAAAAGATATGATCGGTCGCACTCCAGATACTATAGTTGCTCATCGTCCTATGAAAGACGGAGTGATTTCGGATTATCGTATCACGGCAGCCATGCTTAGATATTTTATAGGTAAGGCAACGGGCTCTTTTAGGATTTTGAGACCGGACGTAATGGTTTCAGTTCCTGCCGGTTTAGGATTTTGAGACCGGACGTAATGGTTTCAGTTCCTGCCGGTATTACCTCTACAGAACGTCGAGCAGTTACCGAAGCTGCGGTACATGCCGGAGCCAAAGGAGCCTATGTCGTTAAAGAGCCCATATTGGCTGCTATAGGGGCTGGTTTGCCTATTAATTCAGCATCTGGAAATATGATCGTAAATATCGGTGGCGGTACAAGTGAAGTGGCGGTCATAGCATTGGGAGGAATAGTTAGTTGGGCTTCGGTTCGTGTTGCGGGAAATAAGATCGATCATGCCATAACCGACTATATTAAGAAAAAACATAATTTGGCTATAGGTGAGCGTACCGCCGAGTATATTAAAGTAACCATAGGCAGCGCAGTATCTGAGAAAGGAAAAGAAGATAGTATGGAGATCCGTGGTCGGGATTTATTAAACGGTTTGCCTCGTACTATAGTGATCAAATCAAGTGAAATTACTGATGCGATAGCCGAAACCCTTCGTGAAATAATTCAAGCAGTTAAAGCTGTTTTACGGGAAACTCCTCCTGAATTAGCCGCAGATATAATAGAACGCGGCATGACTATTTCAGGCGGCACTGCGCTTTTACGTAATTTAGACCAGCTAATAACCTCATCTACAGGCGTTCAGGCTATAGTTGCAGAAGAGCCGCTGCTTTGTGTCGCAAAAGGAACGGGTGTTGCCCTGGAAAACTTAGATGTTTATAAAAAGAGTATAATTACCAGAAAATAGTTCATCATGACTATTGGTATTCATGCCGAAGCTGATTTGCTTGCCCAGCGTACAGGTGTGAGCGATATTTTTAGTAAAAAAGAATTAAAATGGCCCATGGTATGGACACAGATCAGGTTGGCCTTTGAGTGTTTAATATATCCTCCGGATATTCTATTTGTTCCGGCGCAAATCCCGCCGTTTTTTTCTAACGTCAAAACGGTTATTACCGTTCACGGGTTGGAATTTTTGCGATATCCGGCTAAGTACCCTTTGTTCAAAAGAAAGTATCTTTATTGGGGAACTAAAATTGCCTGTAAAAGAGCAGCTGCAATAATTGCCGTATCTGAATCAACAAAAAAAGACTTGATGCATTATCTTGATGTGCCAGAAAATAAGATTACAGTTATTTATCATGGTTTTTCTGGGTCTTCGAACGATATAGCGGTTAAATCTATTTTTGAGTGGCCATATTTTATTTATATAGGCAGGGTTGAAACCAAAAAAAATATAGACGGATTAATAAAAAGCTTTACTCTTTTTAAAGCAAAGACCGGATATGCGCATAAATTAGTTTTGGCCGGCAAACGAGGTTTCGGTTTTGAGAAAATATCGTCAATTGTTGCTAAATCGGAATATAAAGACGATATAATTTTTACGGGCTATGTAGACGAAAAAACCAAATTTGATCTTTTAAAACATGCTGCGGCTTTAGTATTTCCTTCATGGTATGAAGGTTTCGGATTTCCTATTTTAGAAGCGCAAAGTACGGGGACCGCAGTAATTACCAGCGATGTTTCCAGTATGGGTGAAGTTTCCGGAGATGGTGCTATACTGATTAAT
>LBYG01000003.1 GCA_000996085.1 Parcubacteria group bacterium GW2011_GWB1_40_14
CTGGAAACGCTTATATTTTTTTCGGCACAATATTTAATATCAATATGGTCAAATCCCGTAGAACGCGTACTGACATGTTTAAGTTTCGGTAGCGCATCAATTACCGCACGGTTAACGACCGAATCAACAAAAACAGAAAGAATCTCTGCCTGATCATCTTTGGGTAAATTGTCGGGAGAAATAATTTGCTCAATACATTCTACATCTATATCCTTGAAAGCGTTGAATTTAGTTTTTATATATTCGCCTTCCCACGGTTTCACACCAAAAAAATGTACTTTGGTCATATTTATTTATCTTTATTTTTTTCTACTTCATATAGAGCCATCGTTGTCTTAACAACGGTATCCGGATTCAAAGAAATACTGTGTATCCCCTCTTCAACAATGAACTTGGCGAATTCCGGATAGTCACTTGGCGCCTGTCCGCATATACCTATATATTTTCCTTTCTCATTACACAATTTTATTATTTCAGAAACCATTTTCTTTACCGAAGGATCAAGCTCGTTTGAAACATGACTGACTATACCCGAATCCCGGTCAAGTCCCAAAATAAGCTGTGTTAAGTCGTTGGAACCAATGGACATGCCATCAAAAATTTCCAAAAATTCTTCCGCCAATAACACATTCGAAGGGATCTCACACATCACATATACCGGAACGACCGCGCTTTCGGTATGTTCCGTTTTTGTATAGTTTGTTACCAGTCCGCTTTGCGCCATTATCTCAAGAGTTTTTCTGCCTTCTTCCGGAGTGCGGCAAAAAGGGACCATAGGGATAACGTTAGTTAACCCCATCTCGTTACGTACTTTTTTCAAAGCTAAACATTCCAGTTTAAAGGCTTCTTTAAATTTTTCGTCGTAATAACGCGAAGCGCCACGCCAGCCTATCATCGGATTTTCTTCCACGGGCTCATACAATACTCCACCGATAAGACTGCGATATTCATTGGTTTTAAAATCAGAAAACCTCACAATAACCGGATTTGGATGAAAAGCCAGACCAATTTTGGCAATACCGTATGCTAAATTATCCGTATAATAAGCGGTTTTATCTTCCCAACCTAAAGAATTTTTGCTGACTTGTTTTTTTAATTTTTGAGACAAAGACCTAAAGTTAAGCAGAGCCAGGGGATGTATGCCTATATCCGAGGCAATAATAAATTCTTCCCGCGCAAGCCCTACCCCGCTATTTGGAATAAATGATTTTCCGAATGCAGTATCGGGAGTGGCGATATTCATCATTATTTTTGTCTTGATCTTCGGTATTGCCGCAATATCATGTTCGGTAATATTAAATTTAAGCGTTCCTTCAAAAATAACTCCGTCGCTTCCTGTGGTATCTACAGTTATGGCTTGCCCGGTTTTTATTCTGTCAGTGGCTTCTTGAGCTCCAACAACCGCGGGAATGCCCAACTCGCGCGAAACTATAGCCGCGTGCGAAGTTCGTCCGCCCTTATCAGTAACGATAGCTGAGGCAATTTTCATTATCGGTTCCCAATCAGGATCCGTTATTTCAGTAACAAGTATCTCGCCTTCTTTGAATTGCAAAATGTTTTTTACGTCCTTTATCACATGCGCTTTACCTGTGGCTATTCTGCTGCCAACAGAAACGCCTCTTACAATTTCTTTACCGTCCTCTGTGCGTATATATTCTTTTATTTTAGATAGGTCTCTGGAAACCTGAACTGTTTCAGGGCGTGCCTGCACTATAAAAAGTTCTCCGCTTATGCCGTCTTTAGCCCATTCAATATCCATCGGTGTCCATTTTCCGTTCTTTTCGGAATAATGACGTTCAATTTCCAAACCCCAAGAGGCAAGAATTTCTATTTCAGCGTTAGTAAGAACAAATTTATCGCGTTCCTTATGGGGCGTCTTTATTTGTTTTACCGGCACTATCCCCCCCTTGCCTTCCGCATAGATCATTTTATCTTCTTTTCTTCCTAGCTTTCTTGAAATGACACGCAGAGGCAAGCCCTCTTTTTTGGCAACAAGATATTCGTCGGGAGAAACTTTACCCTGAACCACCATCTCTCCCAAACCCCATGACGCGTTTATAATAACCACATCGCGAAAACCTGATTCAGTATCAATTGTGAACATAACGCCTGAAGCTCCCTTATCTGACCTGACCATATGTTGCACCGCAACAGAAAGAGCTATTTTGAAATGATCAAAACCCTTATCAACCCTATACGAAATGGCCCGGTCCGTGAACAATGATGCCATTGCAGACTTTACCGCCAGCAAAACATCTTCCGCGCCACGTATCCCAAGATAAGTTTCGTGTTCTCCCGCAAAGCTCGCGCCGGGCAAATCTTCAGCTGTTGCGCTTGAGCGAACAGCTACATCTACATTTTTACGGTATTTTTTCTCCATCTCTTCATATCTTGAAACTATTTGTCCTTTCAAGTCTTCGGGAAGCTCTGCATGTATAATTCCTTTACGTATTTTTTCTCCACGTCGGGCAAGATCTGTAAGATTGCTCGTATCCAATCCGGTAAGAGAATCTTTAATAAAGGTTTCGAGTCCGGCTTCTTTCAAAAAATGCCAGTATGCCGCGGCTGTTACAATATAACCCGAAGGTATGCGGACACCTTTTGGTTGTAAATCTGTAAGCATTTCACCAAGTGAAGCATTCTTCCCTCCGACCAAGCCGACATCTTCAATGCCGACCTCTTCCATCCAAACAATAAGTTTTTTGTTTTCGTCTGTCATATCATTTTTTTAATGCCACTAAAAGATCAGATACGTTTGCTCCCGTATCTCCGCAAATAAGCAGATCGCCGGTTTTTTCAAAAAATGCGGTAGAATTATTATCCGCTAAATGCTGTTCTATACTTAGATTAAACCGTTCTGCTTTTTCCTTTGTTTCGAAGTCGGCAATGGCTCCGGCATATTCTCCGTTATCACGTCCGTCTGAAGCAAAAGGAAGTATTATTTCTCCGTCTCCAATAGTTCTCAATGCTGAAATTGCAGCTTCCTGGCTCCTTCCTCCCTTTCCGCTGTGCAATATTTTAACGGTCGTTTCTCCTCCATAAATAAACGCCGAAGACTCCGGACTGCCGTTCAATTTATCAGCCACTCTTTTACCTAACTCTTTGGCGTCTCCACGAAGACCGTTTACTTCAACGTTTACATTATATCCCAATTCCAAAGCCTTAACTTCCATGGCGCGCAAAGCAAGTTCATTTGTGACAATGACCTTATTGTTCATATTTTTAAAATATCGGTCTTCTTTGGGGGTATCAATAAGCCCGCAATGCGACATGCCGCAATTCTGAAGGATATTGTATTTATTTAAAATAGCCTCGGCATCCTGAATTGTCGTTTCATCTTTTATTGTCGGACCAGAAGCCACAAATGCCATTTCCCCTCCGGGCACATCAACAAAGATCAATGCCAGTCCCTGAGCGGGATGAGCATATTTGGCCAGATATCCCCCGCGCGCAAAAGATATGTGTTTACGTACAACATTTATCTCCTGAATTGTGGCGCCTGAGCGGAAAAGTTCCTGGAGAATAACTTTTTCATCGATGCAGGTTGACCCTTGGTCAGGCAAACACAAGAGGGTGGAACCTCCGCCGGATATAACAAAAATAACCAAGTCTTCTTCCTTTAGATTTTTAAGCAATTCTACTATTTCCTTACTTACCTCAATATTTTTATCGGAAGGATACGGATGTGTCCCGCCATAACATTTTATTTTCTTTAATGTACATACTTCAGGCTCACGTACATCCAGCGCAATCCCGCCAACAAGCCGCTCGCCTAAAGCCTCTTCAAAAAAAGAGGCTGCCTCTATCGCGCACTTGCCCACACCTACAAAGAAAATTTTTTGTGTTTTATGTATCGTACACACTTCCTCGTTTATGCAAATACTTTTATCCTCAATTTTTATTATATTTTTTAATACTTTTATGGTATCGATCGCGTCTAAACCAGCCTCAGCTATAATAAGCGCTTCTTTTCTAAGTTCGCTTATGGCAAGTTTATCGAAATTTTTTATCTTTTTGTCCATAAATTTATATAATCTGGTCTCTATCCTCCATACTATCAGATTTGGACGATCCCATAAAATAGAACAGGGTTTAAACCCGATAATTCTTGTTTGATTTTGTTTTATGGTTAAAAAGTATGACCGAAATGTCGGCATTTATATTTTGTTTAAGAATTATATCCTCCGAAAACTCAAACAAAGCAAAGATAATTCTCTCGCCGGATGCACATTAAATGATTTCTATAGAAAACTATCTTTTGGCTTGCCGGTACTTATATCCGTGCTTAGATAAAAGTATAGAACGTTCAAAAAAACCACTTGGGGGTGCTAGGAGAGACGGAGGAAGGAAGCCGTGGAAGTAGGCAACCTTATCCTCTTGAACGCTCTCTCGTCCGGAGGATTCCACTAAACCAAGCGAGCCTTAGTAGGAAGATCCAACACAGCCGGGCGCCGTCTCTCCGATGCCACAAAAGAATACTAGGTATAAACAAACACGCTTTAAAGCGTGTTTGTTTTTTATCTTAATCCTCTATTTATTTATTGCGCATGCTCCCCCGCTCCGCCGCATCCGTCAGACAAATCCCAAACATCCACAATCTGATCGCCTGAAAAATTGTATTGTTGAATTAACAATTTCGCCAAGCCGCCATAAACATACCAATGCCAGCATTTACAACAGCAAGGTCCTTTCTCGTGTGAATTTTCCATCGCATAGTCATATGCTCTCTGCTGCTCAAAAGTTAACGCGTCATCATAATGCGCCGCTAATTCTTTGGCTAACTGAGAATCTATATCGTAAGGATCCGGTGGAATTATAAAGTACTTATAATATTTTTTCAGTCCTTCTATCTGTTCCGTATAGCGATGGAAATCCATGGGACTACAACAAGAACCTTGAATACTTTTGTCTTGCAATCCTTTTTCTACTTCTTTAGTAAAATCAGCAGAACAGGCAGAATTGCCGCTCTTACTTAAATATTCAAACTTGGCTGCTAATGCTTCCGGGGTACTGTGCTGAGTATGATTAGAATGATCCGCGGGCCATAAACCGCCCGTATAAAAATAAATGCCTATGGCAGAAGCCAAGCTCAAAAAAACAATGGGTTTTAATTTTTCCTTCAAAACCATACGTTTCTCATCATAACAAACTATTCAATATTGTGTCGAATGTTTAATTTTAAATAAAAATCACCCTACAAAATAAAGTGATTTTTGAATGGGTCGCTTGGCCTTTGAAATTAGAACCTGTTTAATGAGCAACTACTGAAAAATAAATATATTTTATTGCGAGCAGGGCTCCGCTCGCCCGACCCCCTACCCCGCTCTTAGGTATAACAGATTATCTACGAATTTTTGCAAATTACTGTTTCCGATTCCGCGGCTACACAGACATAATCGTTCTAATATGCGCTAATGCCGTCTCAATTACGATACGTTGAATATTATCGTATGTAATTGATATATCCAAAGAGAAGAAGGTCTCCTTATCACTCATTCTTCCTTCGGTTATAAGACTTCCATTCACTGCCATCGATGAATCGGGCAACTGAAATGTCCAAAAATCGTTTCCGTGAGCTGCATCATTTCGCGCCTGCCAAAGAATCCTGATAACCTTTTCTACCGAACCAAACTCTACACCTTTTTCATCGCCCAACGGACGTCTAATGCCATGAAATAATTGGATTTTATTTTCGTCAGATAACCCCTGAAAGAATCCTTTGATAACCTCCCAACTACCTTTTTGTTGTGCGATAATCTGACCCTCATTCAATGCTATGCGACTTCTCATAATACTTTCTGCGGTGGCAAGTAAAAAAATCAATCGTAATGACGGTCGGTCTGGTCGTAAAGTCTCAACAATCTCGGCAAGTTCAATATACCAATCTAAACGTAAAAGCATCCCACGCGCTCCTGATATTTTAAACGCATCGTCCAAAAAAATCTCCGTAGTCTTTTCACTCGAAAAAAATGGCTTTAACAACTTCAAAAGCGAATCTTTTCTTCGAGCTCGCAGATATTTATTTAATTCTTCCGCTGTTGCACGAAAATCATCATCCATACAATAGCTAAATTAACTTTTTAAAGAAAAACAATCAAGCGCCTACAATTTTTTTGTAAGCTAATGCCATAAGAATATTTATTGTCCATTTTTTACACACTATTATTATTGGTTTGTCTATTATAAAATAATTCTTATTCTGCCAACTCTTTTGGCAGATTTTTATTTTTTATTTTTGAAAAATTTTTCTTCTTTGTGGATAACATGCTATTTTTACGTTCTTAATATTAAACGGTACAATGACAGTATAAACAAAAAGAAGCGTGTTTAACGCTTCATTTTATGGAGGGTTGGCCGAGACTGGCTTATGGCTCTGATTTAATAAATCAGTGAACGTTACAGCGTTCCGAGGGTTCGAATCCCTCACCCTCCTGACACATTAGTCACCTAAACGGTGGCTTTTGTGTTTATATTTTAATTATACCATAGCAAACCGTTGCTATCGGCAATCTAGCTGTGGATTAGTTTATCGCACGCCTCTAGAAATATGTCAATGCTATTTATGCTTATTTCTAAAGTCTATTTTGGTTAATAGATTGAAATAGCCAACAAACCTCCTACAATTTTTTGGTAGGTTAATGTCTATCGGGGTTGCGAAAAAAATTAAAAACCTTACTTAACTGGACGCTTCTTCGTTGCAACAATTTCCCCCACATCACCCAAAACCTCACTTATGGTTTCGATTATTTTCATAGTACGCGTCCCATCGCTATCATCCCTAGCGGCCCAGAAATCTTCTTCAATCCATTCATCCATAAACACAAGATAAACCAAAGTCCTAAAAGATAATCTACCATCCCAAGTAATTCGTTCCATTACTTTGTGCCACGAAGAATCTGCCCCTCCAGTCCGCAGTACTAGTTTGAATATCGCTTCTTCTGATTCAAGAGGATAAGCCGCTCGAAGTTGAAGATAGTTAACTTTCAAAACTTTAGCGGTTTCTTTAGCGTCTTTTATATATGTTTTATTACTAGAAGCGCTATCAGAAACTTGATCCGAACGTTTATACATTGTCATCTCAATATGCTTGCCCAACATAGGCAAAAGCTTTTTCATGGCAGGATTTGTTTGTTCTTTGGTTAATATAACAACCATCTGTTGAATTTCTTGACGAGAAAGACCGCCTGTATTTAACGGTGCGCCCTGAGCTGATGCCTTAAAAATGTTTTCTATTTGTTGTTCTATAAACAAAACTTTTTCATCATGCGACCCCGTCAATGTTTTATTTATAAAATCACTGTGCATATCAACAAAGGTTATTGCAGTAATACGTCTGGCTTCTTTTGGAACCATTCCGCCATCCTGCTTTATTAAAAACGATCCGAATACAATTGACGCAATATAACCCGCTATTATTCCTATAATTAGTCCACTAAACCCACCGAAAATCAGTCCTCCTAAACCGAAGAGGCCGATTATAATATATGGAATCATATTGTTAAAATTTTCTGGAAAACATAAAGCTGCCGGCTAGTCCAGAAGCTTGCGCTCCCCCACACCCTTTCGGATATGTACCAGTGATGGAAGACTGCACCGACAGCTCGGTACCCACCACTGGTTTTGATGCCATGCTCAGCCAAACGGATGAGTTTAGGCATTAAATTGTTTCATCTTAATTAGTATATTTTTATTTCTGCTTTTATTTTTTTAACCACCCGCTCCGAATTATATTTAAAATCGTGCTCCCAAAAATGTAAGGACTTCCAGCCTAAATTTCTAATTATCTTATCAGTCTTTCTGTCCCGATTTACATTCTTTTCAATTTTTTCTGCCCAGAATTTCCTGTTTGTTCTTGGGGCTTTGTAACATTTGGGACACCCATGCCAAAAACATCCGTCCACAAAAATTGCCATACGCTGTTTCACAAAAACAAAGTCTGGCGTACCCTTGAGTTGCTTATACTGCCTTTTCCACCCACTAATTTTATTTTGTCGCAGAAGAATTACTGCCTTCCTTTCTGTACTTTTATTGCCGCAACTCTTTATAGCGCGCATGTTTTTCGATCTAATTTCTCTGCTGTGTATATCTACCATATTTTAAGCAGTCAGTATTTTATATTTTTTAATCATGGTATTGGCTACTTTTTCTACTACTGGCACCGCTACAGAATTGCCGAACTGACGATACATCTGAGTACGGGATACAGGTACTTTGAAATTCATAGGAAAGCCCATGATTGCTTTACATTCTTTTTCTGTGAAAAGACGCAATCCCGTAGGACCGTCCTTAACAAAAGTTCCTGTAAGTCTTTGTATTTTATGATATGAAGCACAAAGAGTTTTAACCGTTACGCGTTCTCCCGGAGCAACAATCATCGGTCTGCCGTCATCAAACTTAAACATGTATCCTTTCTGCAGATGCTTTGAAATTGAACGATCCGTTACTCCCCTCTCAATAAATTTACCTATGAATACTTTATTTTTACTTGGTAGCGGAAAATCAAATTTAATATCTTCTTTGGCTCCCAACCTCTTACTAAACCCGACTAAATAAATTCGTTTTCTCTCCTGAGGCACACCGTAATCTGCAGCATTCAACGTTTGATCAAATACCCAATAACCAAGTTTATCAAGCACTTTAATTATGGTCTTATATGTATTGCCCCTATCGTGACTTCGCAATCCGGGCACGTTTTCTAACAAAAACATATCTGGTTCATGGTAATCCAAAATCCTGACGATATCGTAAAAAAGCGTTCCTTGTGTGCCGTGCTTAAAACCCTGCCTGAGTCCTATTGAACTAAAGGGCTGACACGGAAATCCTGCCACCAGAATATCAAAATCGGGAATATCTTTTGCTTTAATCTTAGTAATATCGCCATGAGGCGTATGCCCAAAATTAGCGGCATAAGTTTTCTGAGCAGCAGAATCCCACTCAGAAGAAAAAACGCATTCGGCACCCGCATTATGAAAGGCCATACGCGTACCGCCAATACCGGCAAAAAGATCTATAAATTTTAAACCGATTGCCGAATTTTTATTATGGATATTTTTAGCCATTGAATTTATATATTATTTAGCTTAAAAACCATCATCTTAAATCTGATTCTATATCGGTAAAGGGTCTTATGACATCACAATAATCCGTATTGCCATTTACAATATAAAGCTTCTCATAAACACATTCGGCGGTTTTCCTGTGGGTATTCGGTTCCGCGTGTGTCCCAAGCTTGGATTCCGCACTTACAACAATAAACTTAAGATTCCTTTCGTGATAAATCTGCGACCAAAACAAATCGATGCTTACACGATCCCTTAAAGATGACTTGCAGCTTAAAATTATTTTGGGAACCGATCCTTCAAATATTGTAATATCGGGCTCATTAGAAATTGAGACATAATCATTTGAACATTTTCTGAATTTCTGCACTTGCATTACATCCTTTTCTGATGCTGTTAATTCCGACCACCGTTTTGCTACAATATTTTGCGCCTTAAATTCTTCCTTATCAAGGATAACTAAAACCTGATCAATAGTTAATTTCTCAAACGCCTTTCCTGAAGCACTTTTCCAAGACTGTTCAAAATCTGTGCTGCTATTTATAAGCTGATTCCTAAAATGATCTTTAACCATATGCCACTTTTTGGCAAAATCCAGCGACGAATTTGCGGCTTCGATTGACCTGAAAACTTTTACTATTTCTATGGCGTTAATTTTGTCCATAATTTTGATGTTATAAAACTATTCTTATTATATCTAAAAACAATGCCGCTCGCCATGCGGGCCAAAGCATGAGCTTGCAACTCTCTGCGATTTTTTAGCCTCATATTGCTTATCGGAGCAATACCCTTGCAAATCAGTAAATAAATACAGTAAAGTACAAAAATGAATAATAAAATAACGCTAACAGATGAAGAGCGACTTCGGACAACGCTAGAATTATTACCAGAACAAACGGTACGTGAAATTGTTACTGCTTTAAATAGCGGTCAGCATCCGCGCGGATTTCTAGATCCGTTTGGGGACTATAAACGCTGGGCGAAAAACCAAACGGCTGCATTTATAAACCCCAAGCTTAGAAAGGCGCAACAAGAATTAGACGCTGCTCTATTTCATTTATCACAAATTACTATAACAAGCTTCTGGCCAGATGAAGAAACGCGTGACAATAATATCTTCTATTTTCAGCCAGAACTAAAACGAGGAGATCAAAACGCGTATAAAAAGATACGCGAAGAACTATTAAAACTAGTTACTGATTTTAACCAATCTTATAGAGCCTTAGTTTCATTACTCCTAAAAGAAACTACCGCGGCGCCTTTACCCGACTTAGAAACAGAAATTATCTTTAACGCAACAGATAGGACGCTATCTTGCGGCAACCAAACTATTCAACTTAAACGTGGTCCACGTAGCGATAACCAATTTCTTCTCTGTGAAGCAATGTTTGCACGACAAACAAATACTGACGTTTCGTGGGATGAAATCGTGGAAGAGAAGCAGATATATTTGGAGCCCCTAGGAAAAGCAACAACAAAAGGCAGACGAGCCATAGAAAATGCCGTGGATCTTATCAATAAAGAAACGGGGCGTGTTTTCGGTAAACCGCTTTTCGTAAAAGATAAAGGGGTAATACAAAGAAAAAAATACCAATCTTAATCCTCTAGTAGCAACTACTAGTCACATAATCCAATATCATACGCTCATACGCGAGCGTATTTTTTTATTTATAAAATGGTTGGCGCAAAGGAAACGTGTCACATATACCCCCTACGCCGTAAAGCAGCACGACTTTCCATCCGACATTTATATGTTACCCAAAGAAGCTTTATTTAAATTCAAAGAATTATACCGAAAACATTTCGGGGTCGAACTCTCTGATGAAGAAGCTTCTTTGCGTGCAAACAAACTAGTTAATTTATATAGGACGCTTTATGGCGCCCTCCTAAATCCTAAAAACAAACATGAAATCACTTAAAAGAAGATTCAATGCAAAAGCCGCAGAATATCCCGCCATGAGTACCTTATTATGCTTTGCTAACGCAGCAAAAGACCAAAAATTCAGCATGAGAACCATCACCGAACACTTCAACAGATTAGTAGATAAAGATGACTATCCCTCAGAAGACAAAGATTTGATCATTCAAGAGTATTTTGATCTTTCTCAGGGTCCTGAAAAAGATGCTGAGGAGCGTAGTTCCTGAAGGAAGAGCAACCCCGTAGAGGGGGTTTTATTCCTTTAGGGACATAAACTACCATGACCTCACAATAAGAGCCTCTATACACAAATATGAAAAAACGTAAAAAGAGAAAACTAACAAGTTTTGTAAAAATGTACCGTACCCCGATTGAAGGCTTAGAACGTCATCTAGACGATCCCGAATTTCGTCTTCTTTATTTGTACGTCCGGCTAGCCGACTGGGATCAAAAACATGGAGCAGACAATTACGGTTTTGCAGATGAAACGCAACGGGAAATTAAAAAATATTATCTCTCCAATTGGTCTATAGGCAAAATAAGCAATGTTAGAAAGCGACTCATCCGCAAGGGTTTACTCAATAACGATCAGGGCAGCACTGAGGTGGTTGGATATAGTGCATACAGAGAAAAGCGAGTTCCGGAGGCTGAACGACTCCTTCAAGAACTAGAACAGGACGTTCAAAGAAAAGAACAGACTGTTCAAAATTCAGAACAAAAGCAAAAACAAGAACCTGAAAGTAAAATGGAGAAACCCAACTAATCAAATGGTTTTTTGGATAAATCCGCCAGTACAACCAAACTTAAAAATGGTCTAAAGAAAGGTTAAAGAACCATTAAAGAATTCTGAAAGAATTCTTTAATGAATTACGCTCCTTACGGAGCGTGAAAGTTCAGCTTTCTTCGAAAGCTTCTCTTTCAAGCTATACTTTTTCTCCTTATTAGATAGTTAAGAAAAGCAGCCGCGCATCGTCACCCTGGGCGCAAAAACAAAATCGCTGGTCTTTACTTAATATTTGTTAACGCTATGGTTAACAAATAAACCATAGAATAAACATAGATAAAACATATACATATCTTATGAAACAAACAACTTCCAAAGTAAAATATTTCATTTATGCCCGTAAGTCATCCGAAGCAGAAGACAGACAAGTTGCATCTATCGATTCTCAAATTGCCGAACTAATGACTTTAGTTGGAAAATCAGCTTTAGACGTCGTGAACATACTTGAAGAAGCGCAATCTGCAAAAGAGCCTGGCCGCCCTATATTCAACAGCTTACTTGATCGCATACAAAACGGTGAAGCTCAAGGTATTATTTGTTGGAAATTGGACAGGCTTGCGCGAAATCCTATAGATGGCGGGCGCATAGCTTGGATGCTTCAACAAGGAATCATTCAGCATATTCAAGCCTTTGATCGAAGCTACTACCCTACCGATAACGTCCTTATGATGAGCGTTGAATTTGGAATGGCTAACCAATTCATAATTGATCTTAGCGTAAATACCAAACGCGGATTAAAATCTAAAGCAGAAAAAGGATGGCTTCCAGGCTTGGCTCCTGTTGGATATCTGAATAATAGATATAAAGAAAAAGGCGCCAGAGATATCGCAAAGGATCCTGACCGCTTCCCTGTCATAAAAAAGATGTGGGAATTATTACTTACAAAACAATACCCAACTCAAAAAATATGGCGAATTGCCACAGAAGATTTTGGGCTAAGAATGAAAAGCGGATTACCAATAAGTATTAGCAAGACCTACGAAATTTTTAAAAACCCATTCTATTTCGGGGACTTTGATTATATGGGTACACGCTACAAAGGAAAACACGAGCCAATGATATCTGAATCTGATTTCTGGCACGCTCAGGAAATCCTAGGAAATAAATTCAAGGCTAAGCCTCATTATAAAATCTTTCCTTTTACTGGCCTTATGCGATGCGGAGAATGTGACGGAACAATTACTGCAGAAGATAAAGTTAAACACCAAAAGAACGGAAACATTCATAACTACACATACTATCGTTGTACCAAAAATAAAAATCCGGAGTGTTCACAGGGCTGCATTGAAGTAAAGGAATTAGAACGACAACTAATAAAAGAGGTTGAGGCTCTTGAAATACCGTCAGATTTTCATAACTGGGCTCTTGAATGTGTGCGGGCTGAATATAGCTTAGATACCGAAGCAAGAAATATTGCTTTGGCCAATAATCAAAGAGATTACAAAGAGTGTATTGGCAAATTAGATAATCTTATGGATATGCGTATGGCTCAGGAAATATCAAAAGATGAATACGAAGATAAAAAACGTGCCCTGATGGCACAGAAAGCTCATCTATACGAACTTATAAGCGATAAGGATGGTGCGATAGAACAACAAATAACCAAGGCAGAAAAACTATTAGATTTTGCACGGGACGCAAAAGAAAAATTTATCACTGGCACCCTAGAAGATAAACGAAGCGTGCTAATGCAAATTGGTTCGAACCCCATACTTTTGAATAAAAAAGTCTTTATTGATATAGAAAAACCGCTACTCAAAATAAAAGAAGCGGCTTCAGAAGCAAAACGAATTACTGAACGGTTAGAACCTATAGAATCCCTTGAAAAACAAAAGGATTTAGAGCAAATGTACGCCCTAAATCCTGTCTTGGGTGCCTAAAGGGAATCGGACCCTTGTCACCGCTGCCACAGAGCGGAGTTTTACCATTAAACTATAGGCACCATGTGTAAAAACTAAAAAATTAAAGCTAAAAACTAAAAAGTGGCGTAAACACTTTACCATTCTTGCGGCGGCTTTCGCAAGTCTTTTGTTACAGAATGTTTTCGCTTGGTATCCAAGCGTTCTCGGCGGGAAGAACGAGGTATTTTAGTGGGAATTCTTTCTGTGGGTTGCTGTGTTGCGATATCTAATCTTTGCATTAAACGCTCGCGCGCTATACGTAAATTTTGCTCCTGAGTCCGTTCTTCGGTACAAGTCACTAAAAATTCGCCGTCTTTGGTAACGGAACTTGGATATATTTCGCGCAAACGCTCAAGCAAAACGGGCTCGGCTATGCTTGCCCGCAGGCGCACACCGCTTTCGACTTTATTTACATTCTGGCCGCCTTTACCGCCTGAACGGAAAAACTCTTCTTTTATATCCTCTACTCCGGCAGGATAATTTGATTCTTCTGGTTCATTTAAATCCATATTTTCGCTATAGAATCTTTCACCTTCCATACCCAGTATATCAACTTTCAGCGATCCCGCCTTAGGCGGGATCAACTTTTGTTGCATGATTAATGTTTAAATAATCTTTATTATAAAACTTACGATTACTATAGTATTAGACCTTAAACAGCTAATCTGAAAGTTGTATTTCTGGGCATAATTATTTTAACTAAAAGCGCATATTATGCGCTTTTTTGTATTTCAAAAATATTTTCCTTTATTGCGTCCTTATCATCGGGCGAAAATCTATAATCCTGTAAAAGCTGTGCAAGAGCCTGTCTTGTCTCAACAAAATCAGGAATTCGTCCACCGTTTCTTAGTGTTTCGACAATCTGCGTAGAATTTCCTTCTGGAAGCAGCTCTTTGGGATCTGTCCATTGCGCCTCTAACCGATCAGCTAATCGCGTTCTTATAATATTTAACGTTTCGCCGTCACTGCGCTCCCCTTCCGGTTTGGCCATTATTCTTCTAAATTCTCCGACAATTTCATTATTATCTTCCTGATGTTGATAAAATGGATATTCTTTTTCCATAAATAAATATTCGTATAAAATAAATTTTTCCGCCTCGCCCTTTTGGGCTAAAGTTCCTCCAAGCTTTCGGAACTCGGCGGGACTCCTGAAAATGTGCATCCCGCTTCTAACGAGATGACATTTTCTAGTCGGTGCCCCCACCAGGAATCGAACCCGGATCAACGCCTTAGAAGAGCGCTGCTCTATCCGTTGAGCTATAGGGGCATTAAGATATTTTAATATAGCCGTCTAATATGTGTGCTTCCATAAAAATTTATCCGCCCCGACGCGCTAGCGGTCGGGGCCCCGACCTTGCGTCGGGGTTGAGCTATAGGGGCAGCATGCACTAAATTCACCATGATTTAATATTTTGTCAGTATTCTGATTTCACCAAATGGTATATAGTGATTCTCCGCATTCTCCCCTTTAACATATATGCCGCGCAAATCAAAATCTTCAATAACTCCCTTTATTTCACCAATACGTATCGTGTCTCCCTTTCTAAATCTATTTTCAGCAAGCAAAACTATACCCGAAATTACATCCCTCACAAGAAGCTGTGAGGCAAAACCCAACGCAATGCCCCCTATGCCTAACCCGGCCAAAAGAGGGGCTGTATTTATCCCGAAAAGCTGCAGAATATACAGCGCCAGCAAAATAGCAAAACCTATTCGTATTACCCTCAATACAGCTGCTGAAAAAAGAAACTCTGCTTTTGCCCGTCCGCTGTCTACAAGCGTATGCAAAGCAACTTTCATTGCTCGAGCAGCAACCTTTACAGTAATTTCATACGCAATAAAAAATATACATAAAGTAAGCAACAGTGGAACGCCGTTTATTTGTAACCAATTTATTATATTTTGAATGTTTGGCATACCAGGTAGTAGAAATTCAACTAATAATTTAGGAATTTCTACATTAATTATTATTTAATCTCAATTTATTAATGCCGGATAACGATATTCTTTGTTCGCCTCTGGCGAACGGTTGAATTTTCACTACCTGGCATGTTTTTTACGTAAAAGATTAAGGTGTTGTGCTGTTTAATGTTGAACTTGTCCCGCCTCCCAGAATAAACGGATCGCGAATATCTAGGGGAACAAGAGACTCCAAAAAGACCCTATTTCTATCTTGAGTATATTGAATAGATCCCTCCAGAGTTTTGTGCGGTATAGTCTGGCTTGTTGCCCTGGGTTGAGCTTGAAAATTAGAAACGCTCCAGGCATATTTCCAAAAAACATAGAAACCCAAACTAAAAACTAAAATAAAAAATAAAACAAATAGTTCACCGATATGATTTATAACAAAATCAGAGGTTCTTTTGCCGGAATTTGCAGGTTTTTTAAAAAAATTGATCTTGAATTTCATAATTTATTGTTCCTCTTGAGTATTGTTAGCTTTTACGACGGGTTTTTCTTGTGTTGCAACAACTTTTGGCGGAGCGGAGTAAATAACAAAAGAAAAAGAAGCATCAAGTTCATATCCCAAATTATTGCTGTTATCCGATACCACCTTTGAACCCATATTAAAACTTTCAATTTTGCTGAATTTTGGGAACTGCTCAAGACGTCTTAAAAAATTCATCACAGAAAAAAAGTTGCCTTCAACCGATAAAGAAAGTTGCGCGCTCTGTGCTGCGCCCGCAAGAAGCTGGGTATTTAAAGAAAGATTATTGTCCTTGGCCAAATTTTCAACAATAGAAAGCGTATTGCTTAAATCTCTATCGTCTCCTAAATAATAACTTTTTAGCTCCTCAACAGAGGGTTGAATGGCCTTAAGATCCTTTGTGATCTCTTGGCCGTCATGAAATTTAGCCTGAGCCGTAACTTGTTCTATCATCACGTCCTGCAGTTTTATTGAGTTGTCCCTTATGTATAAATAAAGAGGCGTTAAAACGCCAAAAAGCAACGCGAGAGTAAATAAGAATACGCTGCCGGATGCGACAATAAATTTTTGTTTTGGAGTATGAACTTTAATCATTTTAAAATAAGCGTAAAACTAAAATTTATATTTTTCTCCGGAACCACATTATTTAAAGGAGATTTAACTTCGCTGACAAAAGGAAGCTTACTTAACTCGTCTTTGGCAACCAAAACATCGTTTCGCGTGGGAGCAATGCCGCCCATAATTATCTGTTTTTGTGTTTGTGCTCCGCTAAATGTCAGCAAATGAATACTTGGCGGCAAAGACTTAACAACGCTTTCTATTTTAGCGCTCCAGAAAAAATCATCTTTTACGAGTTTGGCCGAATCTTGAATGAGAGCTGTAACATATTTAATGTCCTGCTTAACCGTTGAGTTTTCCGCGTTTTGTTCCAAATTCGTCCATATTTCAACTTGATGCTCAATGCCGCTTTTTATGCTAATTACGTAACCCAGACTGGTTAACATAAAAATAAGCATGCCCAAAAACATCAAAAAAATGGTTACTCCTATACGCAAGACAAAAATAGAAAGCATTTCAAAACGTATGCTGTCTCGGGCTTCAAATGAAACTAGATTTATTGCCTGGCCTTTTTTCACCCCGTTAGAAAATTGCCGATCAGATAACGGTCAAACAAGTCAAAACTTGTTTGACGATAGCTAATCGAACAATCTATTTTACGCAAATGATAATCCATAAATAATAACAATTTTCTAACGGGGTTCATAAAAATGATTCGGGTTTGCGCATAGCTAAACCAAAAACCGTGGAGAATGTAAGCGCATCAAAAGAAAATATTCCTGTTTTATGTTTGGCGGGCGGAACTATATTTATAAATGGATCAGCTCTTTGAACAGAAATTTTGAGATTGGCGCTTAAATATTCAGGCAGTCCGGCTAAATTAGCTCCTCCGCCTGTTAAGAAAACCCTTGAGATCCCGGTCAACGGAGTACGGCTAACCACTTCCTCTCCCCCCTCGCTATTGCGACCCATCAAAACTTCCCCGCGGGAAACCGGACGAAAATCGAAAGTGCCCATACTTTTAACTTCGGGAACTTTTACGGCCAAAGTCCAAACTTGATGCTCGTGGAAAGAATGCGAAGCGTAAAAGGCAAGATATCCTTTTATCTGATGTAATAAATCTTCAATTGGATCCTGTAGTGCTTTAAAAACCTTCGCGCCTTCGCCTTGTTGGCTAATACCGTGAAGCTGTTTTACTTTTTCTGCTTCGGGAACTGTTATTTTTAATGCGGTAGATATGAGTTGAGTAAAAGATCCGCTTGCCGCCGACACAGATGCGGTAACGCGAATAGATGTGCCCGAAATTATTGCCAAGGTTGTATGGGTATCCCCAAGATCAACTATTAAAAGAGGAGAATAGCTTATATGTCTTCTTAAAACAGAGCGTGCTATCGCAAAAGATTCGGGTTCAAAAACAATCGGCAGAAGGCCTGCGCTCTTTATAAGATCTTCATACTCTTCAACAACTATTTTTGGCGTTGCAGCAACCAAAATATCAAAATGTTTAGGATCGCTTGCTTGACCACCGGTAGAAGCTTCGGGCTTAGTAATGATCCGCCAATCATAATAAACATCGTCTATGGGAAGAGGTATATTGCCTTCTGTTTCTGACGCAACGGCTTCAGATATTTCTTTTTCCGGCATTGGCGGCAATTGGACCAACCTTACAAAACACTGCTCTTCCGGAAGAGCTACAATTGTTGCCTTGGTGCGAATTTTTACTTTCTGAACCGCCGATTGAATTGCTACGGCTAATTTTTCTTTATCAATTACCCTGCCGCCCTCCATTAAACCCGGATCCAAATTAAACAAACCATAAGAAGCTAAACTAAGCTGATCCTTTTTGGTATTTTCTTCAATTCTGGCCACCTTCAAAGAACGGTCAGAAATATCCAGACCGAAAGCATTCAGTTTTGGGTAAATAAAATTAAACATTTATAATTCCTTCCATGATAATATTGACCATCCCGCCGAGGGACCTGAGCTAAACTGGGCATTTGCAAGTCCGGATTGATAATCAATCGTTGCCCCAGGATCAAGATCTATACCATAAGCAGTGGCTTCAAGGGCTTTAGCATTGTTGGCAAAACCCATGCGTCCTCTGCCTGCATAATAGATAACACCCACAGAATTATTATCAATTGAAATAACTTCTTCAGAAATCGCGTCTTTGGCTGAAAGCACCATTACATAACTTCCCGGGGTGCCCGAACCCTGAAAGATCACGTTGTTGTTAACCGCTACTGTACCGTCAGTAACTATCATACCAGAACTTGCACCATAGCCGGCATCTAGGCGAACCATATAATCATTGGGGTCGCCGTTTGAAAAAACTATATTCCCAACCACCCAAATCGTTCCTGTTAAAGTTAACTTTGAGCTATTTTGAAGCGTAAGATTACCTGTTATTTTCTTAGGTCCGATAGTAAGCGTTTGTCCGTTATCTAAAGTAAGATTTCCGCTGGCGTCGCATATCGGTTGTACGCAATTTGCTCCGCTTGCGGCATCAACTTTCCATTGGGCAATGGACGCGTCGCTGATAGGCAAAGCTATGTTTGACGGATCATCCGGCGAAGTAGTTGGTGTGGTTTCGGTACCGCCGATCGTACAAGTATCTTTAGTATTATACGAAGCATTGCCACCGATAGTACAATCAGATATAGAATCAGCATTTACATTGCCACCTGCCGTACTGTTAGTGAAAGTGAAGGCGTTAACGTTACCTCCAACCGCAGAATCTTCAACCGTATGGCCATTAGCATTGCCGTCTACATTCATAGAATCTATCTTATGATCCGCTCCTCCCATATATAATTTAAAATCCAAATCTCCTCCTATATCCGACCAAGCACCTACAGTATAATCCTGGGATTTTTTCCCTGTACCCCTGGCGTAACCGGATAACGAGTCTCCTCCCCAAATAAAATAATTAGCGGTATCTAAAACCGTGTCCACAACCAACCAGTACGTGGTGTTGACGGTTAGTGTTGGCGTACTGCTGAAGCTGATGGTTAGCCAACCATAACTTCCTGTAACCTGAGAAGCATTTATTGTGCTCGTGGTCAAAACGTCTCCAGCGTTTGTGCTTGGCGAACCACCGCTATCCTCAATAAGACGCAATGTTGCGTTTGCGGGAGTGCCTGTTTTTTTAATATATATTTCTGCACTAACTACGCGGTCAGTTATTGTGGGCTGGAAGCTCTGAGCAACATCTACCTGATAATCCGGAGTAGAACATGGCGCATCAAGACAACGTAAAAATTTCAAATCTCTATTTGTAGAATCATAATAACTTATTCTTCCAAATCCATCTGCTCCAAAAATTAAAGAAGTATAAAGTCCTGTATCGCCAGCTGTATCCGGAGTTGTAATAGTTTTGGTTGTACAATCATCATTAGTGCAACGGACAAAAGCCAAATCGCTTCCGTTATAAAAACTTATACGGCCAAAACCGTCTGAACCCAATTCAAGAGAGCTATAGGCTCCTTCACTGGTATCTACCGTTGCAATATTTTTAGTGGAACAATCCGCATCGGTACAGCGCACAAACTTAAGATCTTCAGTGTCGTCTTTCATGTAACTAATGCGCGCAAAGCCGTCTGCGCCCAAAGCAATAGAAGTATTGCGTCCTAAATCTCCGGAGGAATCTACGGTAGAAATATTTTTAGAAGTACAGTCATCGTTTAAGCAATGGGCGAATTTAAGGTCATCGTTTGAAGTATCGATATAGCTAATGCGCGCAAAACCATCTGAACCCAATACAATCGAAGTATATTGACCCGTATCCCCAACATCATCTGGTTCGGTTATATTTTTTGTTGTGCAATCAATATCCAGACATCGCGCAAAATTCAAATCCCCATCATAGTATGCGATTCGAGCAAAATCGTCAGACCCAAGAACCATCGAAGAATATTGTCCGTCACTCGTATCCACTATGACAGTGTTTTTTGTCGTGCAATCTGCATTTGTACAGCGAATAAATTTTAGATCATCATTAGTATTATCGTAATAGCTAATACGGGCAAAACCATCTGAACCAATCGCAATAGAAGTATATCGATATCCAACATCTCCGGAAGAATCGAGAGTTGCTATGTTTTTTGCAGTACAATCCATATTTGTACATCGAACAAATTTTAAATCTTTATTAGAAGAAGTATCATAATAACTTATACGCGCAAAGCCGTCTGCGCCCAAAGCAATAGAAGTATATTCACCAATATCCCCGCTTGAATCCACCAAAGTTACTATGCTGCCGGTACTTGTTCCTACGCTAAAATCAGCATTTTGTGTTGTCCAAGACTGGTTGGCTGCCGGAGGCGTGCCTACGGCAACAAACGCGTCGCCGGTAATTCTTGAGCCGTTATTCCCTCCTAAAATATCGCCGTCTGAATAAACGCTTCCGTTCACTCTCGCGAGATTAGCCATAGTTAATCCCCCATCACCAACTTGAATGCCGTATATAAAGTCCGACTCGGTAACATTCAAATCAACCACGACCTGAATAGTTCGAGTGATATTGCCCATAGTACCCACTGAAGTTATTGTGCGTTGGCTTCCGGCAGCAGTTACGGTTACGGTAGCCATAGCGCTACCCACCGGCAGAGTTAAAGGAGAAGGCGGTGTGCCTCCGGCCCGAAGGCGTGTTATTACTTCTTCAATGCCTGACTCTGCCGCTTGCAGAACCCGATTTGAATCTTCTGCCTGACGAACTACTGCTATTTCTCTATTTGCTAAAAAAGAAAATCCGCTCACCATAACCGCTGTTATGGCCAAGGCAACAATCAAAACAATTAAAGCCGCGGCTCCATTTTTGGTGCGCATATTTTTATTTAACTCTATGCTTAAATAAACTTTTAAAGTTTTAAACATAATAAAAACCGATCTAAAAACCTCTCAATGTTGAACTGCTTGTCCATGAAAAAGTTCTGGATAGGGTACTATTTTGTACCGGAGTTGTTAAAGTTAAATTTATTCTTACGCCTTCGGCGGCACCCGAATAAAAACGATTAACATCAAAATTGCTAACAACAACATTTGCGCCGGTCAAAGAAACCGCCGCGTTCCCCTCTCTTTTCTCCCACACAACCCCGTTATCTAAATAATAATCTACATATGTAAAAGTCTCGTCAGTCGGAGGATTAAGAGAGGTTCGAACGGAAAGCTGGCTCGCTGTGGTTGTTGGAGTATAAATAAGACGGCCATGGCGAGTTTCGTTAAAAACTCTTTCAAAAATCAATGCGGCATTCTGAGAAAAATTTTTATCTATCCTTATAAGCGCATAAGAGTGCATCATTCGGGCCAAAAAAGAAACGGTAACTCCGCTAAGCAATGATAAAACTGCAATATAAATAATAAATTCAATTATTGTAGCTCCTTTTTGCCTCTGATTCTTCATATATAAAAAGGTTTTGTGCCTCTAAAAATTAAATCTTAATTTCTCAAAATATTGTTTACGTAAAAATCGTTACTTAATGTTTGGGGACCGGTAACTCCCTGCCACGAAAGGGTAGCTGTAACTCTCCGGGAATTTGCGTCAGCTGAGCCGCCCGACTGCACTATGTTCCCGCTCGCATCCCGAAAAACCTGATGAAAAACAAAGCTTCTCGTATAATGATTGTTGATTGGGCCCGAATCTGAAGTCCCAAAAGTCCAGTTGCTTCCGGAAAAACTCAAATAATAAGTGGTTTCTGGAGTTATTGGACTAATATATGTATTCCATCCTGCATCTCGCAGAAATTTAACCGCATCCTCTCCTTCCGCCATTAAAAGCGTGGCTTCCCTTATATATCTTTCCGTCCGCATGGCACGTGTTGTTGTATTAATGAACTGAAGAGCGGAAAAAAGAATCGTTGTGATTATTCCAATAGCCACAACCAATTCAACAAGCGCAAAACCGCTATTTTTCTTATTCGTACCTTTTGGAATATTTAAATTAAATTTGAACATGCGATAAGAAAATTATTGGGCCACGTAAGTAACACCTATGGCCGGAGTCACTGCACCGGCTGAAGTATAATCAGCTACTGATTGGGCATCTATAGTAATATTTAAAGCTTTCGTATTTTCCATTTTATCGCGATGCACCGATAGAGTTGTTATATTATTTACGGCGTCTATTAAATGTGTGTGTATTTTTAAAACTTCTGTAGTGGCACCGACTGTATATGAGCCGCTCCAATTAAAAACAGAATTGCCTCCGCTAAAATACGGGGCCATAATAATATTTTGTACTGTTGGGGGATTTGGAGGGTCTAAAAAAGTAAGCGTAAGTGTTGTTGCGTTATGTATGGACCAAGGCAAATTAAAGTGCACGTGCCTCGTATCAACAACTCTGGTATTTTGCGGTATGGCTAAAGTTCCGCCTACACTTATTTCTCCTCCAGCCCGAACGGTTAATAGCGCGGCTAAGGCGCCGGATGACACGGTTATGGTTCCCGGCTGGCTTGTGCCTCCGCTTAGGCGATCAAAAATAACATCTGCTCCGCCGCCCGTTAAAGAAATGGAAGAAATTGTTACACCGGAAGGAAGCGTATATAAAACATTGCCTGCGGCACCCTGACTATATGAGGAGCCGCGAAATAAAGTATAGTCATCGGTTGTAAAATGAACTCCCCACTGTAAATTACTTTGCCCGGCTACTGTATTGGACCTGGCCTCGGCAACAACGCTTGCTATGTTTTGAGCCTGAGCAATATGCTGAGTGCTCGTTCTTAGTTGACCAAAAGACAAACCAACCAAAGTAGCAACCACCGCGATCAAACTAGTTACTATCAAAAGCTCTATGGCTGTGAATCCTTTTTTTGATATATGCATGTCCCGTTAGAAAATTGAGCAAAAGTTAATCGTCAAAAAAGTCGACTTGCTTTTTTGACGAAAACCAGGCAACAATCTTATATATTTATAAAAATTCCACATAGATTTATACAATTTTCTAACGGGACATGTTTATATCTGATTCTGGATAAGCGTATACATTGGGCCCAAAATTGAAACCGCAAAAACGCCCACAGCACCACCAATAACTAACATAAGTAACGGCTCAATTATTGTGGTCAAGTTTTTTAAGGATCGATCTACTTCGGTTTCGTAAAAAAGAGCTGTACGGGTTAACATATCGCCTAATTTTCCGGTCTCCTCCCCCACTGCGATCATCTGTATAAGCATCGTCGGATATACTTTTGGATATAAGCCCAAAGAAGCGCTTAATAATTCTCCTTTTTGAACTCTGTTCATTGCATCTTTAAGTGACGAGGTAAAAGCGATATTGGTTATCAAACTTGAGGTTATCTCAATGCTGCGTAAAATTGGGACACCCGAGGCAATAAGTGAAGATAAAGTTCTTGCTATACGCGCGCTTATTATTTTACGGATCAGGGGGCCAAACATCGGCGCCTGCATAAGTCCGAAATCTATAGCTTTCTTGGTAACCGGCAATACAAACAAAAAACGCATAGAAATAACAAATATTATTATAAAGGCTAAAGCCAAATACCATTTATTCAACAAGAAATCACTGAGACCAAATATAATACGGGTGGTTATGGGTAGGCTTGCGTTTAAATCCCCAAAAACCGATTTTAGGGTAGGAACAACATAAATAAACATAACTATTCCGATAATAACCATAGCGCTTACAACCACAGCCGGATAAACCAAAGCTCCACGTACCTTACTTACAAGTTCGTGTTCTCGTTCAAGCTGTGTAGCCACCAACTCAAGAGATTCAACCAAGCGGCCTGATTCTTCTCCTACCGCAACCATATTAACAACCAATCCGGAAAAAGCTTTGGGGTGCTGCGCAAAACTTTCATTTAAAGTTTTACCGCGTATAACTTCCTCGCGTATTGCTCTGATTATTTTTTTAAAACCGATATTTTTAACCTGTTCTTCAAGAATTGATAATCCCCGGCTTATATCAACTCCTGCTGATATAAGCACGGCTAAATAACGCACAAAGGTCATTTTCTCAACCAACGGTACTCCGAACATTGATCCGATTATGTTTTTAATCGGAGAAAACGCGTTTTCGTCCTCATTATGTTTTGCCGAAACCAAAACGAATCCTTTTTCTCTAAGAATTCTGGACAACGCGTGTTTGTCCGGCGCGTCTAAAACGCCTTTTGTTTGCTCGCCGTCTAAATTTCTCGCTGTATATTTAAAAAGCATTTTAAATAATTATTCTGTTATAACTCTTAATACTTCTTCAACGCTGGTTATGTCTTGAGCCGCCTTAATCATTCCATCTTCAACCATGGTCATCATGCCTTCGGCCCTGGCTTGTTTTAAAATTTCATCGCTTGATGCTTTCTGAACGATAAGACGCCTTATGGTTTCGTTTATTACCAAAATCTCATAAATACCCATTCTTCCTTTATAACCGTCCGGACAATCGACACCCGCTTTGGGACGGGCAAATTCAATTCCCTCAAATCCTTTTTCCGCTCCTTTTATTTTTTCTTTTTTCAGCATAGCCAACATATCTTCACGGACAAAAGCGTTGCTCCCAAAAACTTTTGCTTCCTCGGCCGTTAAATGATACGAATCATGTTCCGGACACAACTTACGAACCAAACGCTGGGCAATAATAACATTAATAGTTGAGGCGATAAGAAAAGGCTCAACACCCATATCTATTAATCTGGGCAAAGCGCCTGCCGCAGAATTAGTATGTAAAGTTGAAAGGACCAAATGTCCGGTTAGCGAAGCATTAATTGCTAAATCTGCTGTTTCTTTGTCGCGTATCTCCCCCACCATAATTACGTTGGGGTCTTGCCTAACCAAAGATCTTAATCCGTTCGCAAATGTTAAACCAATATCCGGTCTTATTTGAGTTTGATTGATCCGTTGCATGCGATATTCGACCGGATCTTCAACCGTAGAAATATTCACATTGGGAGTATTTAAAATATCTACCATTGAATAAAGCGTGGTAGTTTTACCGGAGCCGGTAGGTCCGGTAACCAATAACATGCCGACCGGTTTGCGCAAAGCCTGATATACGTGTTCAAGTGCCTCTCCACGAAATCCTAATGCCTCCAAAGTTATTGCTTTACTGGTTTCGGGCAAAAGGCGCATTACTATTTTCTCTCCGTCGTACACAGGAAGTATTGAAACACGCAGTGAATATTTATATTCATCGGTCTCAAGCTTAAATCTTCCGTCTTGAGGCAAACGATGTTCATCTATTTTTAAATTGGATAATATTTTTATGCGCGCCACAACTCCGGAATGAACCTGTTTGGGTAATGTCATGGCATCATGCAAAATACCGTCTATGCGATAACGGACAATAACCTCTTTTTCGAGAGGCTCGATATGTATATCTGAAGCATTTTGCAAAACCGCATGTTTAAGTAATGTGTCCACTATTCTTACGATTGGCAGCTCTTCAGCGGCCTGCTTCAAGTCTCCTTCTTCCCCTTCTTGTCCCGCAAATTCAGAAGTAGCTTTTACTCCTCCGGCTTCTTCTCGAATAATATCTCCAAACTCCGCTTCCAAACTCTTCTGATATTGCCGCAAAACGTGTTTTATTGACGCTACTGTTGTAAGACGGGGTAAAAGTTTCAGACGAACTGTTCTCCTGATAAAATCTATGGTTTGAAGGTCTTCCGGATCCAGCATTGCGACCTCAAGCGTACCTTTTTCCTTACGATAAGCTATAATATTGTGTTTTTTGGCAATAGGTTCGGGAATGATCCTTAAAATATCCGGGGGTATTTCTTCGCCTTCCAAATTAATAAATGGAATACCCAAAATATATGCTTCCAGCTTTAAAAGATCTTCTTCAGAAAGAAGGTTTTTTGCGCGAATAATATCGGCCAATCTTTTTTTGCTTTGCGCAGCTTCTTTTTCAGCAGCATCAACTTCTTTGGGCGGAATTAGATTGCCGTCTACTATAAATGCCTTTAGTTGTGCGTCTTCTATTCTCATGCGAGCTGTATAATAAAAAATAATTAATTAGCTTAATTTGTCCCTATTGCCATTTTTACTTTTTTGACGATATCCGAAAGATCATAGTTGGCTTTAACTAAATATGTTGTGGCCCCAAGTTCAATGGCACGATCAACATCAGCCGGACTTTCAAGATTGGTTAAAACAATAACGGGTATATCTTTAGTTTCTTCTGTTTCTTTAAGCTCTTTTAATACGTCAAAGCCGCTTCTACGCGGTAAAATAAGGTCAAGCAGGATCATATCCGGTTTTTCTGTTTTAGCCAGACGGGCTCCGCTATCGCCATCGATTGCGTTTAAAACCTCAAAACCCTCCCGATGCAAAGCCTCAGAAATTGTGCGCTGTAGGGCTTGCTCATCTTCTACGAAAAGTATTTTTTTCATATATATATTTTAATTAAAAATTCTTAGGCTAAGAGCAACGTTTATTTTACGCTTAAACCTGATTTTTATTTTGAATTATTTTTTTTGAAGAATTATTTATCAAAGGAATAGTAAACCAAAAAATGCTTCCTTCCCCCGTCGTTGACTTAAAACCTATTTTGCCGCCATTGGCTTCAAGCATTTTCTTAATTATAAACAAAGACAATCCCGTTCCACCCGGCGAAAGAGTATAAATATTTGATCCTCTATAAAACTTCTGAAAAATATTCTTTTGTTCGTCTTTAGGGATACCCACACCGCTATCCTTAATTTCAAATAAAATATTTGAATTGGCACGAACATAAGATATTTTTATTTTTCCTCCCCCGGAATATCTTATAGCGTTATCTAAAATTTCCTGAATTATAAAACGTAATTGCTCAGGGTCAAAATTTACCTCAAAATCTTCTTTTGACGGAATAAATTCCAATTCTATGTTCGAGGCTTTTACAAAAAAATTATTTTGATCGACTGTTGCTTGAACTGTTTCGGCAAAAGAAACATCTCTCTTGTGTTGTTTTAGTGTGTTTGCTTCAATGCGCGCGACCTGCAGAAGAAGATAGACTAATTTGCCCATCCTTGCGTTTGAATCTTCGATGATCCTGAAATTTTCCTGTGCTTCCGGCGGCAGGTCCTTGGCGGATTCAAGAACTAATTCCAACGCCCACTTGGAGGCTGTTAACGGAGAGCGCAACTGATGGGATGTTATATTAATAAATTCGTTTTTTAATCTGTTGGTTTCGGCTAAATTTTCAGTTGCAAAAAGAATTAAATAACTTTGAACCATTAAAAAGCCCGCAACCATCATAACTATCAAGGCGGCTATTTCCGGCTCGGTCCTTATTACAACAAAAAAGTATGTAAAAACTATAGCCAAAATAATGACCATGCCCATTCCTATAAATAGAAGACGCGGGCATTGCCATAAAGGCACTCTTATCTTGCGGCATTGACCTACTACATCCAATTCAGATCTTAAATAGGAAAGGAAGCCTAATTTTTTTTCGTTGGTTTGTTTCACATTAAAGAACCGGTTTATTACAAAACTGAGGCCTCAGGACTTGCGTTAATTGACCCGAAAGCCTCATAATACTTACTATTATACCATACCCAGTAGAATTATCTCGACTTTAGAATTAAGATAAAATCGAGAAACCAATTTAAAGTTTATTGTTGAAATATTGAATACTACATATATGCCTGCTGATTTCGCGTGACGCAAAATCAACTGTCAAGATGGCTCTACTGGGCATAATTTTGAATCAATTTACGGGCCTCGTATATCCCGCACCAGAATAAATTCGGTGCGGGACAGGCCGGTAGTGCCTGTCTGACGACAGGCAGGCGCGTGCTTCTTGCCCGCCCACCTTTTAACACCGGGGAGTCGTATAGTGGTAGTACGCGTGCTTTGGGAGCACGTAGTCCGAGTTCGATTCTCGGCTCCCCGACAAATAACCAGCGTTTAGCGTTAAGCGTTTAGGGTAACAGTACTTCACTAAACGCTAACTGCTATACGCTAAACGCTCCGTGGATATTTTAATCGGTAAATTAACTCAAAATTTGCGCTATGCTATGCGCGAACTGGGTTATATTGAAATACAAAACCGCAAAACAAGAGAAACAAGTTACGAACGCCCTCTTCAGGGAATGGATTATCCCCGCTTTCACATTTATCTCTCCTTTACAGAAAATAATTTGGTATTAAAATTGCATTTAGACCAAAAAAAACCTTCATACGAAGGCACAAGCGCGCATAACGGAGAATATTCCGGTCCGTTACTTGAGGCCGAGGCGGAAAGGATCAAGAATATTTTGAAAACAAACTAAGCAGATATTTTTCTCCCGCAAATTTGAGCGAAAAATTAATTACGCGGGTATCGTATAGTGGTAATACTCCAGTTTTCCAAACTGGTGCCAGGGGTTCGATTCCCCTTACCCGCTCATTTTTCAAAAGGTTCGACCTGCCCCGCACCGAATTTATTCTGGTGCGGGGTTCCCTTCACTCGCTCAAATTTAGCGGGATTACGCCAATCTAGAACTCTCCGCCAACTGGCGGATTGATAAGATTGGCGAGAACAAACTGGTGCAGGGGTTCTTCTCGTCGTTGTTAGCGACCCAGCTCTAATTTTTTGACGTTAAACAAATTGGGGCTGGGGAGCTCTACAACGACGTAATCCCTGTGGGAGATTCCCCTTACCCGCTCAGCGAGGTTCGCTCATTTTTTATGAGCGAACCGCTCATTAACAATGCTCGCTCAAAGGGCGGCCCGCTCATACTAAAACAACCGTTCAAATGATTGGTTATTTTTATTATCCATAATGATAAGTAGGGCCCCTTGCTCTTCTCCTTTATTTTTTATAGAATGAAAATAGCAATTTCAAAAAAGGAGGGGCCGTGCAAAGCGTTCAGTATAACAAGCTAACGCACTTACAGCGTCGGGCGCTAGATGAGGCAGAGCAAGTTTTAGAAAACTCATACAATCCCTACTCGCATTTTTATGTGGGTGCATGCCTTATCTCCGAAGACGAACAGTTAATTGCAGGAACCAACTTTGAAAACGCTGCATACGGTTCAGCTATATGTGCGGAGCGTGCAGCTGTCCTCCGTGCGAATGCGATGAGCATAAGGCGTTTTCGTGGTATTGCCATTATCGCCCGTGGAGAAGATTTTAACACCACAGAAGTAACGGGACCCTGCGGCAGTTGCCGACAGGTTCTTTATGAAATATCCCAGGTGTCAGGTTGTGATCTGCAGGTCATCCTCGCAACATCAAAGAAGGATAAAATTGTTATCACAACGATAAGAGAGCTTCTCCCGTTAGCGTTCGGACCCCTAGATCTTGGTGTAGATATTGGTAAATACTAAACCGAAAAGTCCAACCACGGGCTTTTTATTTTCCAAAACCCAGGCTCGGTATTTTAAAAAGCTCTTCTGCAGTCATAAAATAGGTTTTAACGTCGTTGCATATCCCGCTCAAGAAAAAAGGCCTCTTTTGAGGTCTTTTATATTTTTATAGATCCGCATCTAACAAATCGCTGAGGGCTTGTATTGAATCAAGTATGTTATCTTCAGGCACGCCTGAGGCGATAAACTCTTCTCGTGTACTCAAAGATCCCGCAAGAATGAGTATGGGTCTAACTCCCAAGGCACAAGCGAGTTCATAATCGGTCATGGAGTCGCCGACATAAAGTGCGTATTCTGGATAATTTTCGATGCGTTCTTTGAGGTCTTGGACAATAGTTTCGCAGCTTCGTGGATCTGGTTTTTTGTAATTCGTGTCGTCGTTACAAACAATCCTGTTGAAATAAAGCGTCAAACCGTTATGGTTAAGCTGTTTAAGCGTAGTTACTCTGCTTCTACTTGTCGAAACGGCTTGATAAAAACCCCAAGAGGCTAGTTCTGAGATCAAACTATTAGCGCCTTCGAGTAATCTGTGCGGATGGATAGAGTCATATTTAACCCAATCAGCATAGAATTCATCAAAATTCTCTTCTGGCCAGGCGCTCTCAACCAACTTACGCGGGTGCTGTCCCCACTTATTCATTACGTCTTGTTCAATTTCAGGAGTAATAGGTAAACCGCGTTGGCGTGCGACTATGAAAAATCTTGCAAGACCGGCTCTTCCGGAATCTATTATGGTTCCGTCCAAATCCCAGATAATCGCTCCGTATGTCACTTCTAAAACCTCACTATTTTTCAAGAAAACTTTTGCTTTACTTTACGATATAAACGCATAAAAATCAACCCTTATTATATTTTGCTGCTATATCGGTAAATATATAAAATCATCAGAATATGACCCGTCAGCAAACCAATTGCCGCCCCGGCCAAAACGTCGCTGGGCCAATGGACTCCGGCAACGACCCTGGCTAAAGCCATGGCGACAGCAACAAAAGAAAATATAAAACCCGCTTTCTTTGAAAACACAAACATTGCAGGAATTAAAGCAAAAAAGAATGCCGCGTGACCTGAAGGAAAGGAATTGCTGGGATCATGCGAAAACAAAGGAGTTAAATCAAGTTCAGCAAAAGGCCTGGATCTTTCTACAAAAAAACGAACAATAGTAACGATAATAAATCGCGACACGACCGCCGAAACCAAACCGGCCAGACCTATAAATATAATCTGTTTTGATCTTTTTCTTAGTAAAAACCATATCCAAATTCCCAATGCAAAAATGTAAGGTAGAATCTCTGCCGACAAAAGTACCATAAAATCTATTGTCGGATTGCGGTGAGCAATGTTGTAGTATAAATAATGAGTTATTAATAAATCCATAGTTTAAGCGAAAAATGAAAAGCGGAAAGTGAAAAATATTGGCAGTTGGCGATAACTTATTAGGGTTCTTTTCTGTCTTGCTTCATAATACTCCGGCTCTTGTTTTACCTTTTGCGTTGTTGTTTTACGCTTTGCGCTTTAAGTTTTACGTTTATTCTGCCGCGCAAAATTATAGGAGGCCATACGCGGCAATCTATTATTATTGAAGGTCTTTTAGAAATCAAGCCTGCATCTACAAATAAATCGGGTTTATACTGCGCATTCAAAAAATATTTTGCGGCTTGTCCTACTGTTTTTGCCGCTTTCTTAGATGCCGGGTTTGCGGATGTTGCAACAAGCGGCGCTCCTGTAATTTTTATTAAGTCCTGCAGCCATTTATTTTTAGGTATACGTAAGCCAATTGAACCGTCTGGCGATATGGCGCCCAATAGCATCCTTTCCCGCCCGTTTACCACAACGGTATAGGGGCCCGGCCATAATTTTCTGACTAATTTTTTACTTTTTAACGAAAATTTTCCAAACCTTTCGGCTTGTTTAAAATTACCCACCAAAACAGGCATAGGCTTTTTTATATTCCGCCCCTTTATGTTTTGAACTCTGGATATTGCTTTCTTTTTTTGAGCGTGCGCCAAAAGACCGTAAACAGTGTCCGTGGGGGCAACTACAACCCCGCCATTTTTTAAAATAGCTGAAACTTTATGCAAAAAATCTCTATATTTTAAAGATTTGTCATCCGTTGGAAGGGAAATTATTCCTGGTCTACGCATTGTTTATTTCAATATTTTTAATAGTGTTTGCGCCAATTTTTTAGGATCGTGTCGGATAAATTTACCGTCTTTTCTTATCAGAGGCCCTGCCAAAATTTTAAATTTACTTTTACTCCAGACAGCCGGATCAAAAATAACTAAATCGGCTCCTTCGGCATTATGATATTTATTAAAAATTTCTTTCTTGGGGTAGGCGGTGTTAACAACCAAATGGGTTAATATATTATTTGAATTTAAATATCTTTCTATCGCATAAACAAAATCTTTGACTTGGAATTTATCGGTTTCTCCTCTTTTGGTCATTATATTAATTACCAAGGCTTTGGACGCGTGCGATTTGCGGATAGCTCCCGCTATGCCTTTTACCAGCAAGTTAGGAATTATAGATGTATACAAGTCTCCGGGACCCAAAACAATTAGATCAGCTTCCAGTATAGCTTTAACCGCTTTTTTATTTGCGCGCGCCGCAGGCTTCAAAATAACTCTTTTTATTCCAGCTCTTTTTCTGTTCTTTTTCAGATTATCTATCCGCGCCTCTCCGCTAATCATTTTTCCGTCTTCTAAATAAGCTAGAAGTTTTACCCTATCGAAAGTAACAGGTATAACCTGGCCCTTTATACCCAAAATCGTTCCCGCTTCATCCACTGCCTTATCAAAAGAGCCGTGAATTCGTTCAAGTGCCGTAAGCAATAAATTACCCAAACTATGTCCTTCAAATCCTCTTCCCTCTTCAAAGCGATACGTAAAAAGATCTGCTAATGTTTTCTCATCATGAGAAAGCGCTACAAGGGCCCGCCGCACATCTCCGGGAGGAAGTATACCAAACTCTTCGCGTAAAATACCGGTAGAGCCGCCGTCATCAGCCATTGTAACAATAGCCGCTAACTTATGTTTTGAATGCTTCAATCCTGATAAAACAGTAAATACTCCCGTCCCTCCTCCTATAACTACAATGCGTTTCCTTTTGCTCATATAAAAAATTAAATATTAAATATCAAAATAAAGGTTAT
Organism: Parcubacteria group bacterium GW2011_GWB1_40_14; assembly: GCA_000996085.1. Classification (GTDB taxonomy): domain Bacteria; phylum Patescibacteriota; class Minisyncoccia; order Terrybacterales; family GWB1-40-14; genus GWB1-40-14. The sequence continues at coordinate 33,083 of LBYG01000003.1, forward strand.
TTCGCCTTTGGCGAAATTATAAATGTTGCCGTAGGCAACCCACCAAATTTTTAATTTTTGCTTTTTGATTTTTTATTTAACTTAGAAGGTTTCTGCCCGTCATTTCTTTGGGCGCTTCAACTCCCATGATTTTTAATAGTGTTGGGGCAACATCAGCCAAAAATCCGTTTGGTTCAAATTCATATAATAAACCCTCCCAATTGCCGCCCTTTATTCCGGCCCCAATAGCATAAAACGGTACTGGATTTAGCGAATGCTTAGAGAGGGCGCGTCCTGAAATTGGGTCCATTTTTTGTTCAACGTTCCCATGGTCTGCCGTAATGATCAACGCGTAATTATGTTTTGTTATAGCGCGCAATATTTTATTCAGCGCCGCATCCAAAAATTCCACGGTTTTTATTGCGGCATCAATATTTCCGGTGTGTCCTACCATATCCGCATTAGCAAAATTTGCGGCTATCAACGAAAACTCTCCTTTCTCTAATTCCTGTACGATCGCTTCGGCAATTTCCGGGGCGCGCATTTCAGGATGTTCATCCGTGCTCCCGATATTTTGCGAAGGTATCAATAATTTTTTCTCGCCAGGCAACAAAACATCTTTTGCGCCGTCCAAAAAATATGTGATGTGCGCATATTTCTCTGTTTCAGCAACACGTAATTGTTTCAAGCCCGAGTCAGCAACAGCTTTGCCCAACGTTGAAGAAACTTCCGGGGGGCCAAAGGCCGCGCGCGCGTTGAGACCTTTTTCATATTCGGTCATAGTAACAAAACGCAAGTTCAATCTTGTCCTGGAAAAATGATCGAATTTTTCATCAACAAAAGCGCGGGTGAGCTGGCGAACTGAATCTTCACGAAAATTAAAAAATACAACCGCATCTTTATCGGAGATTAGCTGCAACTTTCCGTCTCCGGGAATAATAACGGCCGGACCAATTTTATCGTCTGTCAAGCCCTGTTTATATTCGCCTTCAATATAATTTTTAAGATCAATGGTGTGCGTGCCCTCCCCTATTGTCATCAATCTATAAGCTTTTTCTATCCTGTCCCAGTTTTGATCGCGATCCATGCTGTAATGTCTTCCTATTATTGTAGATATTCTTCCGACACCGATCTTATTCATACGTTCCTGAACTTTAGGTAAAAATTTAAGAGCTTCATTTGAGAGCGCGTCTTTACCGTCGGTAAAAACATGTACAGCTACTTTTTCAATTCCATGACGTTTGGCCAACTCAACCAAAGCATAAAGATGATCGATATAAGCATGCACCGTGCCGGTAGAAACCAGACCCATAAGATGCAATGTGGTGTTTTGGGTTTTAACATATTTTGCCGCGCCCTCAAGAGCCCAATTGCTGTAAAAAGATTCATCGCGTATAGCCATATTAATACGCGGCAAATACTGATAAATTATTTGTCCGGCTCCTATTGTTAAGTGCCCCACTTCAGAATTTCCGGCTTCGCCCCAAGGCAAACCCACAGCTGTTCCCGAAGCCTGCAGAGAGGCAACAAAAGCATTTTTATTTAAATAATCAAATGTGGGTAAGTGGGCACGCGAAATAGCATTACCAAGGTGGGGTTTGGCTATACCGAATCCGTCCAAAATAATTAGTGCTACTGGTGTAGTCATACCAGGTAGTAGAAATTTGACTTTACTGTAACGCTAATCAAATTCTACTGAATTAATTCTAAAAAGTATATAAATTTATTTTTGCCAGATATTTAACTACGTTGCTCACCTTCGGTGAGCGGTCAAATTTTCACTACCTGGCATGTATTTATTCTAAACGAAAGTCGCTCTGCTGACCATCAGAGCGACTTAACTTTTTCATAAATTTATTCGTTCCGCTGAGGCGCCACTTCTATCCAATTAGGTGCCGGAACGCACAAGCCGGCAACACATGTGTTTCTTGGGGGACAAGGCGTGTCCGGTGCCGTAAGATCGGGAGCTTCAGGACCCCATTCCAAACAGGTATCAATAACTGTCTCGTTAATTGCGTCATATTCTCCACAATCCTGATAGGTGCGTATAGAATAGCACTGGTTAATTCCGGACGGCAAGCATTCGCTGGTACAGAAACCTACAGAAAAAATACGAGAAAAACAATTATTGATTTCGTTTCCTTCGGAAACTGCGTTCAAAGGATCGGCACAAATTTCATAGGCGTGGATGCCGGCAACAGATACCCAAACATTATTCCAACTTACATTTTGCGTGGCATTAACTGCTAAATTACCTACGTCTTGATTTGCCGGATTAACATCCCATGTACCATTATTATCCTGATCTATGCGCAAACGAGCCGATGAGGCGCCAGAAGCTGCACTTCCGTCATTTTTTACTGTTGCCAAAAAACTCATTGTGTCGGCCGGAAGTGGAGAAATGGGCGTGAAACTACCTGTTGAAATTATCAGATCAGGACGAGCTTCAACAACGATAATTATGATTCTTTGGACTGGCGTCGCTGCTCCTCTTTCGACAATTACTTTAGCGGAATATGTGCCTACAGGATAACTATGGCCGGTAGTTTGAGTGTTGTCTGAAGGAGCGCTTATGCTATTGAATTTATTTCCGTTTGTCGGATTAAGTGGGTCTCCGCAAGAAGGATCGGCTGTTGCTGTAGCCACGCTGTTGCTTGGGTTTGAACAATTCCACCAAAATGTATAGTTCATCGTATCTGAAACATCGCCGGTGTACGAAGTTTCCGCGGTTAATGTTGAGCTGTTTGGGAAAAGAACCGGATTTATTGGGTCTGCGTAAAAATTTAGGAATATCACAGGATTTGCTGCGATAAATGTTAACACGGAACCCACGGATGTTCCTGCTGAGTTTTGAGCAATGGCGCAATAGTAATAGGTGGTCCCTACTGACAATCCGGTAATAGCGTTTGAATAGCCGATGTTACTTCCTCCGGCAGATGGCGCTCTTGTTCCAAATGCGTCATTACAAATTCCCGGATTTGTACTGCTGTATCTGAACCATGCTGTTGCCGTGTTTCCGTTTGGATTAACTGTTCCATTAAGGGTCGCGGAATTCGCAGTAACACCAGTTACGGTATCTGTTATAACTATTGGCGGACCTGAGGCAACAAAATTTAATATCGAACCCATCCCTGTTCCTGCTGAGTTTTGAGCAATGGCGCAATAGTAATAGGTGGTCCCTACTGACAATCCGGTAATAGCATTTGAATAGCCGACGTTGCTGTTGCCTGAACCCGCGTTGAATCCTCCGGCAGATGGCGCTCTTGTTCCAAATGCGTCATTGCATGAGCCAGGATTAGTAGAACTATATCTAAACCATGACGTA
>LBYG01000004.1 GCA_000996085.1 Parcubacteria group bacterium GW2011_GWB1_40_14
AAACAGCAAAATTAACCCCAAAGACGCCAAAGAAAAATTAGCACGCAACATAGTTGCCTGGCTTTGGGGAGATAAAGAAGCGCAAGCGGCACAAGAAGAGTTTAACAGGGTTTTTAGGGACAAAAAATTACCCACAAAAGCACAGGAAGTTTTTGTGTCGCCAGATAAACCCCTGGGGTTGCCGCAGTTTCTTCACGTAAGCGGAGCCACAAATTCTTCAACTGTGGCCAGACATAAAATTTTAGAAAACGCAGTTTATATTGACGGAGAACGGGCCAATTATGAATCACATCCAGAAATAGACACAATAAAAGAACATATTATTAAAATAGGCCACACAATAATAAAAACAGTGCCCAAAAAAGATAACCTATAATAAGCCTGTCAATAACCGTTTTTGACCTCGCGCCCCCAAGGATTTGAGACCGGCAAACGGTGTGTATAATCTCAAAAGGTGCGGGGTTGACACAAACCCTTGCATGTTTATAATGGCGTTGACCCCGCACCTTTTTTAGATAAATAGCCATTTTTATCGGCTTATGTTTTGAAAAGGTGCGGGGTTGATTTAAATTAATTAACAAAAATACATAGCATAAAGTCTATTTTTTGGGGGAGGTGAGCAGTATGTTTGAAGAAATTTTAAACACAACAATCAAAACACCGGATGATTTTTCTGACGATCCCGATCCGGCAGCGGACGACTTGGGCGATGACCTAGAAGAACTTGAAGAGGAAGATTCAAGTGAAGATGAAAGCTCTGAAGAAAGCGATGATGTCGAAATATAGCTTGCGACGATTTTTATAAAACCCCCGATCTAAAAGGATCGGGGGTTATTTTATATAAATATAATACTCTATAAACGTATTTTATTTCTATAAAAAGCTACACAAGAAGCAATAGCCAAGGCATCAGCCGCGTCATCGGGACGCGGCATTTCTTTTAGCTTTAATATTTTTTGGACCATCTGACCAACCTTTAGCTTGTTTGCCCGCCCGGAAAAAGCAATAAATTGTTTTACTTGAAGAGGCGTTATTTCAGTCAATTCTCCCCACCCGGAAGACGTTGCCAAAATAACACCGCGGGCTTCCGCCACAGTAATGGCGGTTTTTCTGTTTTTGGCAAAAAATAACTGCTCTACAGCTATTACATCAGGTTTCATTTTTTCTAAAAGCAAATTTAAAGAAAAAGCTATCGTCTTCAACCGTTCATCTTTGAGGCTTTCTTTTGATGTTTTTATTGTTCCGTAATCAATACAGCGTAAGGTGCGACCGGATACCTCAACCAGCCCCCAACCCACAATCGCTATTCCCGGATCAATACCTAAAATTCTCATGCAGCGTTTAGCATATAGCGGTTAGCGTTTAGTTCGTAATTTTTACCCTAAACGCTTAACGCTAAACGCTAGTCTTTAATATTTGAATAAATTTCCTGAATGTCGTCATGTTCATCTAAGGCTTCAAATAGACGCTCCAAAACGTTTCTATCTTGTTCCGAAACAGCTACAGGATTTTTCGGAACCCACTCAACAGAGGCAGATTGTATTTCAATTCCGGAGTCAAGCAAAAGTTTTTTTATTTCCTCCAATTTTTCTATGGGAACAACAATATTTAAACCGTCTTCTTTTTCAACAATATCTTCCGCTCCGGCATTAATAACTTCAAGGGTTAAACTTTCTATAAGTTCCTTGTTTTCGGGTAGGGACGTATTAATTACGCCGGAATGAGAAAACATCCAGCTAACCGAACCCTCTCCGCCCATTTTACCCTGATGTTTAGTTAAAATATTCTTTACCTCAGAAATCGTCCTGTTTTTGTTGTCAGTAATTCCTTCAATTATTAAAGCAATCCCCGAGGGGCCATAGGCTTCATACACAAAACTTTCAAGCGCCTCTCCTCCGCCCTTGCCACTGCCTCGTTCAACGGCTCTTGTGATGTTTTCTTTGGGCATATTGAATTTTCGGGCCTTCTCTATTTCCATGCGCAATCTGGAATTTTTATCCGGATCTTCACCATCGCGCGCCGCAATAGCAATAAGACGGGCTAGCTTACTGAAAACAACGCCCCTTTTTTTATCTTGAGCCTCTTTTTGATGTTTAATTGTAGACCATTTAGAATGACCGGACATGCCGACGGTGCCTGCGAGCGTTAACGAGCAGTATGCACCGTCGTGCACACGCCGAAGCGCAGCGTAGGAGTGTTACCTAATTAATTATTATAACACTAAGCGCGCAGCTTTTTTCTTATGATAAAAACAGCAAAGCCTCCCAGAAAACCCAAGAGTAACGCTAAGGACAAGACAAGAAAGTTTTTTGATTTTAACCACGTAGAAGACTGAGCCTTTAACTGATTTATTTGTTCATTATCGTCTTGTCCGAAAAAAGAATCAGCGTTGTTGTTTGCAGGAACGGATTTTTCCGTTTTGACGGCAGAAACACCTTCGTTTATGTCGGGCGCTGTTGCTATAGCAACAGCATTTGGTTCGATTGTTTGAGTTTCTGTCCCAGGCATATCGGACGATGCAGAAAGTTTGTTTTTTTCTCCGGGCGTTGCTTCCTGGGTCCATAGCCACGAGCCATCAATTTTGACCAAACTGAAACCCTCTTTTGTTTTGCCGTACTGTATGGCGTCTTTGAGTTCATTGTTTTTATCAAAAAATTTAATAGTATCCCCGTCGTTGTTTAAATTAATATGGGTTTCGTGAGCATAAAAAACTAAATATTTCTTTGGTTCCAACAGAATATCGGTTCCTATAACAAATATTTTTGTCGGGTCTGTAATAGTCCATCCGGAAAGATCAACTACGCTATCTCCAAGATTAACTATTTCTATGAATTCAAGATCGCTGTCGGCTCCGAGAGGATTTGGGATAAGTTCGGACAAATATACTTCTATTTTTGCCGGAGGTTCTTGTTGTTCGCTTGGCAAAGGCTCTTGAGTTGTTTGTGTATTATCCGGGGTTGTTTCAGGAGCCGAAGGAATTTCGGTTGATGAAGGCGGCGGTTCATCGGGTTGCGGGGGAGGAGGCGGTGGTTCTGCTGGCGGAGGAGGTGGTGGTTGAGGATTTTGTTGCCAGATAGAGTTTTCTTCTCCTGGCGTGCCCCCATCAAAAAGTCCTTCAAACCACACACCTTGCGAGTTTAATTCTAATGTTTTTCCGTTTCCGTTTGCGCCTAAAGAACTAGAAAAACTCACGGAAACCACCGTTGAAGCTGCTTCATCCCGCAAACTTAAAGAGTCAGATATATTTTTTATATACATCACAGTATCGATTAATGTTCCTGTAAAACTGGGATGGTTTGCGAGAAAAAGCGAAGCATTTCCTGTTAGAATTGCATATTGATTCGGTTGTAACAACATAGAACCCTGGCCGCCATTTATAGGAGGCGCGTTAAGGCCATGAGGACCATTACTATCTATGAATTTCCAATCAGTTATATCTATGGGCTCAAGACTGTAGTTGTAGATTTCAATCCATTCTTTGCTTATCCCAGATTGATCCGTATCCGATCCTTGAAGGTCGTACATTATTTCTGTGATCAGAAGATCGCTTTGAGCTTTTGCTGAAGAAACAGAAAAAAATAAAGAGAATATAATAAATAAAAAAGTATATTTAGACATAAACAATAATTATCAGTTTAAATTTCTTATAAAAACCCCGTAATTTTCTAACGAGGCATATGTTTACTGTTTTAATTATTATTTGCTCTCAGGTCAACCCCCACACCAGTTTTTGCAGAGCGAGTTATTGGTTTTGGGGTGTCGTAACATTTCAAAACCTTTGCATTATCGATAAGGGTTAAAAGATTGGTATTTACGAATATTCTTGCCGCAAAAATGGTGTGTGGGTCAACCCCGCACCACATTTTATTTAGCGCGAGGTTAAAAACCGGTTAATCCGGACGGGTTAAAGACTGTTCATGCGCTACGGCGTAACGTTGTTGGTTCATTATCGTCTCTTTTAATTTTTCAGGATAACGCACCTGGAAAAAATCAAATTCAGGAACCTCAGCGGCGCTGCGTATTTTTATGTCTCCATAATGCAAAAACGTAGGAAGAACGCCACTAATTTTTATTGTGATGTCTTGTATGCGCGAGAGACGGGCTTCAGCAACCGTTCTATGGAAAACACCTTTTTGTTCGATGTGTATGAGACGCTCATTGGTTACGATAAGAACATCTAGGTAATAAGTTACTAACGCCCAGAATAACCAGATCCACAAGGCCCAAATCCATACAAGCGAACCTAAAAACAATAAATTTAAAAAAGGCGCCTGCCCTAACGCTGGAAATATAGCGCCAAGAGTAGGAATCAGTATCAAGGGCAGTAAAATCAAACCAACTGCAGAACCATAAACCGTAGCAAAGGCCACCCAAAATTTGCGGTTTACTGACAGGATTTTTTCATTTTCATGAAGTGATATCATAGAAAACTTCTAAAAGATTATTCCAGGGAATCGACAAAAAAGATAACAAGATTAAAGCAAAAAAGACAGCGCTACCGCAAAGAACAACCGTGCCGAACAATTTGGACCTATCTCCTTGAACACCAAATTTAAAAAAATGCATTGCTATTACTACGCTTGATAAGCCCAAAAGCGAGGATATTAATATGAATATTGAAAAGGCGATTAAAAACATAAACAAATTTTATCAGAGAAGTTGTTCGTTTTGAGGTTCTTCGGGGTTTTCTGGCGGAGGATTAAAACCAAGATGTTGCCAGGCTATTTTTGTAACCATTCTTCCGCGCGGAGTTCGGGTTAAAAATCCAAGTCTTAACAAATAAGGCTCAAAAACCTCAAGAATTGTCTCTTCCTCTTCCGCAGAAGAAGCCGCTATGGCTTGTATTCCTGCCGGACCACCGTTAAAACGTTCAATAAGCACTTTAAGTATTTTACGATCCTGCGCATCCAGGCCGACTTCGTCTATCTCCAGCATAGCAAGACTTTTCATTACTATTTCTTCATCAATCGAGGCCCTTCCTTCTACTTGGGCCAAATCACGACAGCGTTTTAGCAGACGGTTGGCTACGCGCGGTGTTGCGCGGGAAGCCGCAGCCAAACGGGCGCGCGCCTTGGGTGTTAACGGAATGTTTAAAATTTTAGCCGAACGATCAAGAATGTCTTCTATTTCTTTTTGAGTATAAAATTCTAAACGGAAAGTTGAGCCGAAACGCGAACGTAATGGGGCAGATAACAAACCGATGCGTGTGGTGGCGGCAACAAGAGTGAATGGGGGAAGGGGTAATTGTATAGTGCGCGCTCCGGTGCCTTTGCCCAAAACTATATCTAAAGAGCGCGATTCCATGGCCGGATATAAAACTTCTTCGATGAGTTTAGATAAACGGTGAACTTCATCTATGAATAAAAAATCACCGGCTTCCAAATTTGTTAATATTGCGGCAAGATCACCGACTTTTTCTATGGCTGGCCCGGATGTAACACGAAGATTTGCCCGCATTTCTTTAGCAATAATATAAGCAAGGGTAGTTTTTCCTATACCAGCAGGTCCGTGTATAAGTATGTGTTCAAGGGATTCTTGTCTTATTTTCGCGGCGGCAATAGCCACATCCAAATTATTTTTTGTGACTTCTTGGCCGATATATTCTTTAAAGCTTTGAGGCCTTAAAGTTTGTATCAGCATATTTTCTTCACGAGCTTCGTCTTGTTCTTCAGGTGGTAAAGACATACACTTGACAAGTTGAATATAATTTGATATACTATAGACGTTGAAAAAGAATCTATTTTTTGGATGTATACATGAGCTGCCGGGAGCCCGTACCTATTAAGTACCATAACACACTCGGTACTTAACAGGTGCGGGTTAGGGGCCTTCTTTAGCTGGACTGTTTGGTTTCGACTGAATTGTTCCTCGGGGATGCTCTTTACTCTCGGGTTCCCAAGCCTAGAGTTTTTTTAGCCGGCAGCTCTTGCGTACATCTTTATTCGCCAAGCGGACCGGTTATTCTTTCAAGTTCCTCGACGGTTGTTAAACCTTCGAGGATTTTTAATATGCCGTCCTGTTGCATTGGCACCATACCGTGATCTATAGCCCATTCTCTTATTTCGTGATTGCCGGGTTTTTTAAGGATAAAATCTTCCATAGTCTCATCTATAATTAACAGTTCAAAAATACCAATCCTTCCTTTGTACCCGGTGTTGTTACATTGAGTACAGCCCGTGGTTTGAGGAAGCTTAAAGTCGCCGTCTAATTTTCCCCCAAGTAAGTTTTTAGGTACGTGCGCAAGCGCTTTTTTTATTTTGGTTATTTCTTCTGGCGTTGCGGCGATTTGGACAGCACAATATTTACAAGCTCTTCTTATCAGTCTTTGAGCCATAGTTACGTTGATGGCCGGGGCAATAGTATCCACCGTAACACCAAGTTCTTCCAGGCGTGGGATGGCCCCTGCCGCATCGTTGGTGTGGAGCGTAGAAAAAACAAGATGTCCGGTTAGTGCGGCTTGTATCGCGATGGTAGCCGTTTCTTTATCTCTTATTTCTCCAACCAAAATAACATCAGGATCTTGCCGAACAATTGAAGTAAGGCCGTTAGCAAAATCATATCCTTTTTCCGGTGCAACCTGGGTTTGTTCGATCCCGGATATTCTATATTCTATAGGGTCTTCGATCGTTATTATTTTTATTTGAGATGAAGCTATATTTTGGACAAAAGCTGCCAAAGCGGTTGTTTTTCCCGAGCCGGTCGGCCCCGTAGTTAGGACCATTCCGTTTGGTTTTTTTAATTCGTTTTGAATTAGGTCAAGAAGATCAGGCCTGAGCCCCAAGTCATCAATAGAAATAAGTTTGGTGGGGTTTAAGACGCGCATTACGATATATTCCCCATGTTCTCCGGGAAGAGTTGAGGCGCGTATTTCTATTTCTTCGTTTCCGGTATTAATAGAAAATCTGCCATCTTGTCCTTTATCGGAAACATTTAACTTGATACCCGAAAGCAATTTAACCCGCTCAAGCATCAGATGATAAATTTGCGGTGTTATATTTAAAAGATCATATAAAACGCCATCTATTCTTAGTCGTATGCGAGCCTGCGTTTGCTGCGGCTCTATATGTATATCGGAAGAATCAATGCTCATGGCTCCGCCCAAAACCAATTCAATTAACTGCGAGGTATTTGAAGGAGCAACTTCTCCAATTTCTTTTTTCAGAGTATCAACATCTTTTACTTTTAAGCGAAATTCTTCAAAAAGTTTATAAGATATATTAACCTCTCCGGTAATTTTTGTTTTTAAATAAGCAAATCTTTTAAAAAACACTAAAGCGTGTTCAAAACTTGTATTTGAAATAACAAAAAGCGATATGCGCCATTTTTCTTGTTCAAGTTTTTCTATAAGTGCCCGAACTCCATTTGAATTAGGATCGGTCGCACCCAAGGATATTAAATGTTCTTTTTTAGCAAAAATTACACTTTGGGTTTTAACCGATTCTTCTTCAGAGATTATAGTCAAAGCGCCTCCGTCTATAGGGGTTGTTGTAAGGTCTTTGTACAGAAGATTGGCTTGTTTGGCGATCAGCTGAGCCATGCGTTCCTGCTCTTGCCGGCGAAGCAGCTGTACTTTTTGATCGCGAGCCGCGCCTAAATCATGTTTTGAATCTTCATCGGTCATCTTAATAAATTAGCTATTATATCTTCTATTTTAAGCTTTTTGCCCTTAAATTACTAGCAATATTAGATTGCCGTCATATGCAATAGCGCTATACTATTAAACATGTCAAAGATAATAATCAGGTCGCCAGAACAGATGCGGCGCCTGGGATCAAAATACGCAAAAGACATTTTAAATCACAAAAAAACAAATTCTTCTGCAACAACAATAGCTTTATACGGAAATTTAGGTTCGGGTAAAACCATATTTACGCAAGGATTTGGCCGGGAATTGCGTATATCAAAACGCATACAAAGCCCGACGTTTGTTTTAATGAGACGATATTTAATTTTCAGGTTACGGCATCCTATTTTTAAACGGTTTTATCATTTAGATCTATACAGAATCAAGCACAGTAAAGACCTTGAATACTTGGGGTTAAAAGAGATATTTAAAGACGCTTCAGCTATAATAATTATTGAGTGGGCAGACAGAATTGAAAAAATGTTGCCTAAAAAAACCATAAAGATACAAATGAAGCATATAAAAAACAAAAAACACAGAAAGATCCAAACTAAAAAAACATAAATGTCCAAAAAAAAACAACTATTAATAATTGACACAAGCGCTCTGTTTCACCGGGCTTTCCATGCGCTGCCGCCTCTTACAACACCGGCAGGAGAACCGATACAGGCAATTTTTGGGCTGGCCAGTCTTTTGATAAGGGTACTTAATGAGATAAAACCCGATTACGTTATTGCCGCACTTGATTCTCCGGGGAAAACTTTCAGACACGATCTGTCTGTTGCCTATAAAGCTACACGTCCCGAGCCGCCCTCAGACCTGAAAGCACAATTTTCTAAAATTCCCGAGCTGTTACACGAAATAAAAATACCAATGCTTGCCGCAGAGGGATTCGAAGCCGACGATGTTATCGGTACCGTTGCCGATAAAATAAGTAAAAGCGAAGAAGATGTTTCTGCGCTTATTTTAACGAGCGATAAAGATGTTTGGCAGTTAATTGACGACAAAACAACCGTTTTAGCTTTAAAGAGAGGAGTAACTGAACTAGAACGCGTAGATGAAGGTGGAGTTTTAGCTAGGTTTGGTGTTGCGCCAAAATACATTCCCGATTATAAGGCCATAGCAGGAGACGCTTCTGATAACATACCCGGAGTAAGAGGTATGGGCGAAAAAACCACATTTACTCTATTGTCTAAATTTTCTTCACTCGAAAATTTATATGCAGAATTAGGTCACAGCGAAGATAAGTTAATCAAGCGTTTTGAAGAAAAACTGCAAGAAAATAAAGGACAAGCAATATTGTCGCGTACTTTGGCAACAATAAGGAAAGATGCTCCCGTTGTATTTAAGCTGGAAGACTTCAAATGGCAAACAGAGAATTTGGGTGCCGGGAAAAAAATATTTGAGAAATGGGGTTTTACGTCACTCACAGCAAGGATTAATAAACAAAACGGAAATAATGCGGATGCTTCAGAGAGCGAAACAACAAGCATTGAAATAATCGATGAGGCTGAAAAAAGGGGAATGCTGCCTCCGCAAATAGCAAGATTAGAAAGAGAATTAATGCCGATTTTTAAAGAAATGACAGAAACAGGCATTCTTATAGACACTGTTTATTTAAAAAAATTATCTAAAGAAATAAAAAAAATAAAAGAAAATTTAGAAAAAGAACTTTTTGAACTGGCGGGCAGGGAATTTAACCCCGCTTCAAGCGATCAGGTTAGAGAGATTTTGATTGAAAAAATGGGGAATCAAACGAAGCGTTTGCGGAAAACCCCGGGAGGCAAAGCCTCAACAGCTGTGCGTGAACTGAAGCGTCTTGGACAAACCGAACCGTTGGTGGAGAAAATTTTATCATGGCGAGAAATAGCAAAATTACTATCAACTTATGTTGACGCGCTACCCAAGTCTATTTCTCCGAAAGACGGGAGAATCCACACCACTTTTTTACAGCTTGGCGCAGCAACAGGCCGTATAAGTTCTATTAAGCCAAATCTGCAAAATATTCCCATAAAGTCTGAATTAGGACACCTGGTCCGCAACGCATTTGTAGCCTCTCCTGGAAAAGTGTTGTTCTCATCTGATTATTCACAAATTGAATTGCGGGTAATCGCTCATCTGTCTCAGGATCCAACGATGCGCGTCGCGTTTCAAGAAAACCAGGACATTCATCGTTTGACTGCCGCAAAAATATTTCATGTTGATTTAAGCAATGTAACTTCTACAATGAGGAGTCGCGCAAAAACGTTGAATTTTGGAATACTTTACGGCATGGGACCAAGAAGATTGGCAGAAGAAACAGACATGAACGAAGAAGAAGCCCGGGAATTTATTTCTGAATATTTTGCTCAGTTCCCTGCGGTAGCGGATTGGATAAATAATACCAAAAAACAGGTTAAGGAAAGCGGTTACGTTGAAACCATGTTTGGGCGTAGGCGCCTTATACCCGAAATTTTTTCTCAAAAAGCAGGTATACGAGCGCAAGGCGAAAGAGCCGCAGTTAACATGCCCATTCAGGGAAGCGCTGCGGATATAGTTAAAATGGCGTTAGTTGCCTGTTTTAATTTGCTTAAGCCAACAAAAGGAGACGCAAAAATAATACTTCAGGTGCATGACGAAATAGTGTTTGAAATAAAAGAAGAATTTGTTGATGAGATTGCTTCAAAAATAAAAAAAACCATGGAAAAAACAGTCGAATTATCAGTGCCCCTTGAGGTAACCATATCTTTCGGGAAAACCTGGGGAGATATGGCTATCCTTGAAGCATGATTTTATTAAGCGGTATTAATGAATATTAAGACTCGCTTTAGTCTGACGGGACTGGTAAAATACAAATAATTATATGACGGAAACCAACCCTAAACTCGAGAGGGAAAAACAGCATAAAAGTATAAGATTTCCTATAAGTCTTAAGATAATAATCACCACGGCTATTTTTGGCGTGGCGCCTCTTATTGTGGCAATGGTTTTATCTTTGTTGGCGCAAGATATTTTTGTATCTTTAATGTTTCCAAATCCCGTTAATTTCCGGATTAATATTGGCTCTTTATTTGTTAAGCCGTTCTATCAGCGAACCGATACTTGATTTTAGAGCCGCCTTCCGCGAACTTGTTAAAGGCAAAAGAAACGTTAGAGTAAATTTGGGAACAAAGGACGAATTTGAAGACTTAGCAAAACACTTTAATGAAATGGCCGAATATATAGATAAAAATAGGGAAAAAGAAGAAAAAATTAATGATCTTAAATCAGAATTTATTTCAATAGCAGCGCATCAGCTTAGGTCGCCTTTATCCGGCATTAAGTGGACCTTCAAAACCTTGCTCGATGGAGATCTTGGAGTTATGACCACAGAACAAAAAGAATCATTGGAACGAGCGTATTCTGTTAATGAAAGGTTAATATCTCTGGTTGCCGAACTTCTTGATGTTTCAAGAATAGAAGAAGGTAAAATAGGTTACAATTTTAACGGAACATCTCTGGAAAGAGCGGTTGAAGAAGCTGTCGAAGAATACAAACTGATTGCTCAAAATAAAAATATAGAACTGTCATTCTTTAAGCCGCAAATAGCGCTGCCCAACATGCCACTTGATGAAGAAAGGTTGGGTCTGGCGTTGAATAATCTTCTTGCTAATGCCACCAACTATACCTTAAGTGGTGGTAGGGTTTCGGTAAGTATTGAGCGCGTTAATGAAGAAGCGAAAGTAACAATAAAAGATACCGGCGTTGGCATACCCAAAGGAGACATGAATAAGATTTTTAGCAAGTTTTTCCGCGCCTCTAATGTTGTTCGTATGCAAACCCCGGGTACCGGTTTGGGTTTGTTTATAGCTCGTAATATAATAGAGAAGCATGGAGGAAAGATTTGGGTAGAATCAGAAGAAAATAAAGGCTCTTCTTTTATTTTTACTTTACCTATTAATAACCACAAACAAGGTTTTGTTGTAGATGATCTGTCAGCGGACGACTTAGTAGGAGAAGAATGATTATCTAAAGATTGGTTTTGATGTATAATTAGTGTATAATATATATAGAAACTTAAATTAGTAGATTAAATTTATGGATAAACCAAATTCAGAACCCGTTACTCTGCAGCCAGTTAACGATAACGGCAACGTAAAAGTATTGCTTATTGAAGATGATAGGTTCTTGCGAGAGCTTATTGCGCAAAAACTAGAGCGCGAAAAATTTCAAGTTATGCAAGCCGTAGATGGCGAAGAAGGTTTGCGCAAATTGGGAGAGCAGAAACCGAATATAGTTTTGCTGGACTTAATACTGCCGGGCTTAAGCGGTTTTGATGTTTTGAAGAAGATAAAAGAGGATTCGGCAAATGCTTCTATGCCGGTTGTGATACTTTCCAATCTGGGACAGCGAGAAGACGTTGAAAGGGGTTTGAGTTTGGGAGCGAGCGATTTTCTTATCAAAGCACACTTCACACCTCAGGAAATAATAGTAAAAATACAAGGCATTTTAGCAGGAAAATAATTCTTACAGGGCTTTTGTTTATTGTGGTATTGTATCCTTGGTCTTGAAAGATCAGGGATTTTTGTAAGAATAAAAATATGAGCTCCGTTAAAAAACTGTTATTATTTATATAAAAAGAATTGTTCAGTTTATAACAGTCAAACAAGTTTTCGAATATGTTTGACCGTTAACTTTCGGGCAATTTTTTAACGAGGTGAAGAAAAAGATTTTTATAATTTTTATATTTTTAATAATTGCGGCTGCAGGCACTGCTTATTTTATGGTCTGGGCAAAAGGCAGGAGCGTTTCTATTGACGGCATTTCAAATTCGGCTAAAGATATCGGGCAAACATATAATTCTTTGGCGCCTCTTGCTGAGCCGATTAAAATATCGCAAGAATCGCTTACCGGAGATTTTTGTCCGGACGGCATAAATAAAGAAGGACAATTATTGAGACCGGTTGGTGTTATGTTGGCCGCAGACGGGTCAACGAGACCGCTTTCCGGGATTGCGCAGGCAGACGTTGTTATTGAGATGCCGGTTATTGTGGGAGGCATAAACAGATTTTTAGCTATTTTTCAATGTACTAATTCTGACGAAATAGGCTCGATACGAAGTGCCAGGGACGACTTTATTCCTTTGGCCGCAGGATTTGATGCAATATATGGCCATTGGGGCGGATCACATTTTGCTTTAGACGAACTTAAAAAGAAAGTTGCAGATAATATTGACGCATTAAAAAATCCGTACGGAGCTTACTATAGAAAAAGAGGAATAAAAGCTCCCGACAACGGTTTTTCAAGTATCGAACGGTTGAGAGAAGCGGCAAATAAACTTGGATACCGCGCAATTCAAGACAACGCTTATGGTTATATAAGAATAAATCCAACAGAAATAATTTCGCCTTCTGTTAAGTATAAACTTGATATTAAATATCCGGGGAAAAACGCAGTGAGTTGGCTGTATGATCCGGCAAGCAATTTTTTTGTCAGAAATAGAGGAGGTCTTGCCGAGATGGATAAAAATACAAAAAAGCAAGTTGAAGCGGCAAATATTATTATCCTCAAAACCACATCACGCAGATTGGAAGGCCAATATAATGATGTTAGGGTGATGGGTAGGGGAGAAGCTATAATATACAGAGCCGGCCAGGAGATCAAAGCAACGTGGGAAAAAAATACAAACAAAATTTCAAGCCGACTACGTTTTTTGGATGAACAGGACCAAGAAATACCTTTAGCTAAGGGTAAAATATGGCTTGAATATATAGATAGTATGACCAGCACATCTTATATAGCAGTTCAATAAATATGTTGTATCTTTTATACGGACCGGATACATTCCGTAGCCGCCAAAAACTCAACGATATAATTGCGCGCGCCGAAGCTTTGCATCGCGATAAATTAAGTCTTCTGAAAATAGATTTAGCGGAAGAGGATATAGATGTGCTTGAGAGAGAGCTTGAAACGCCCTCGTTGTTTGCCCCGCTCCGTTTCGTTGTTTTAAATAACCTGACAGACAAGGAAAAAATAAAAAAATTTGAAGTTTTAGCAGAAAAACTCAATCTGTCTAAAAGCAAAGAATCTATTGTGGTTTTATACGAAGAAAACCCGGAAGACAAAAATATTTTAATTAAATTGGTCAGCGAAAAAGGAAAGGTTCAACGGTTTGATTTATTATCAAAAACAGGGACAGTTTCATGGGTTACCAATTTTTTTCTTAACAGAAAGATAAAAATAGATGCCGATGCTATTTTAAAAATAGCCGAAGGCATTGGTCCCGATCTTTGGCGCATCAATAATGAATGCGAGAAGCTTGCTGCCTGGGCAGTAAACCCCAAAACAAAAATTTCTACGGAAGATGTTTTAAAATTAGTCGTTTTTGAGAACGAGTCAAATATTTTTGCTGTGGTTGATGCTGTTTTAACAAAAAATTCCTCCAAAGCAATTTACGACCTTGAAACATTGGTTACCAAAGGAGAGGATGTTACAGGAATTTTTTATCTTTTAGTTAAACAATTTCAGAACTTATCACAACTTTTTGCGCTAGCGCAAAAGGGATCTCTGCCTGCTAACGCAGCAAAAATCCTGAATATTCATCCGTATGCGGCAACCAAACTAGCATCATCATTACGTAGGTGGCCCGAAAAAGACCTGAAGTCTATTTTTGATAAGCTTGCCGCATATGATCTGGCAATAAAAACAGGCGCGCAAGACGCGCGCCTGAGCCTAACAATGTTGGCTTCCGGACTTTAGTTTTTCTTTAATAGTTTTGCTAGGCGAGATTTTTTTCTTGCAGCTGCGTTCTTTTTAATAACGCCATTTTTAGCCGCCTTATCGATAGCTTTATAGGCTTTTGATAAATAGGCCGAAGCCTCCGAAAGTTTTTTGGCACGAACAAGCCTTTCAAATTGCTTCTCCGCGTTTTGGAAGGATTTTTTTTGTTTGTCGTTTAAAACTTTTTTCTTGGCAGATCCGCGCAACGCTTTTTTCGCTGATTTTGTAATTGGCATAATATGAATTAAAAAGGTGAAAAATTGTATTTAAGCAATTATTAGCTTATCAGTTTTTATAAAAATGGCAAGAACCACGTTAGGATTAAATCATTTTTACTTATTCGTTAATCTTTTAATCAAATCTCTTACCCGCGCCGCCTCCTCAAAGCGCATGTTTTTTGAGTGTTCTTTCATTTCTTTTTTTAACAGTTCTATGACCTTGGGATCTCCCTGCCAGGAAGAATTTATTTTTTCCAATTCCTCTTCCGCGCGCACTTCGGGTATAAGCCGTGATTTGTTGATGGCTTTTAAGATAGAAGAGGGTGTTATGCCCATTTTTTGATTGTGTTCTTCTTGTATTTTTCGTCTTCGTTTGGTTTCGTTTATAGCTTCACGCATTGATTGCGTTATTTTATCGGCATACATTATTACAAGACCATTTACGTTTCGCGAAGCCCGTCCGATCATTTGTATCAAAGTGGGAGCGTTTCTTAAAAAACCTTCTTTGTCAGCATCAAGTATGGCCACCAAAGAAACTTCCGGCAAATCTAATCCTTCGCGCAAAAGATTTATTCCAACGACCGCGTCTACTTTTCCTGAACGCAGATTTTGTAATCGCCCCGGTCTCTCAAGTGTTTTTACTTCCGAGTGCAGCCAATCCACTTTAAGCCCTTTGTCGTGAAGATAGGCAGACAATTCTTCGGCGAGCCGTTTAGTAACGGTTAAAATTAAAGCACGCTCATTTTTTTTGGAACGAGCCGCAACCTCCTTTATTAAGTCATTAATTTGTCCCCGTATGGGCCTGATTTCAATTTGGGGGTCAAGCAAGCCGGTTGGACGTATTATTTGTTCAATGATATTTTCAGATTTTTCAAATTCATATTGCCCCGGCGTAGCTGACGTAAAAATAGCCGGCCCTATTTTCTCAGAAAATTCTTTAAAGGTAAGCGGACGGTTATCTCGTGCTGACGGCAGGCGGAAACCATATTCTATAAGCATATCTTTGCGGGCCCAATCCCCATGGACCATGCCTCGTATTTGCGGAATACTCATGTGCGATTCATCTATAACGCATAACCAGTTTCCGTGTCCGTAGGCCTCATTGAAATAATCTATTAATGTATAGGGCGCTTCTCCCTCAGCGCGAAATTCAAGATGGCGTGAGTAATTTTCAATACCATGGCAATAGCCGGTTTCTTTTATCATTGCTAAATCAAAATTTGTCCTTTGTCGTAAGCGTTCGGCCTCAAGTATTTTGCCGTTATCTTTTAACTCTTTAAGTCTTTCGGCCAGTTCGGCTTCTATATTACTGAATGCCAGATCTATAGAGGAGGCGGGAGAAACCCAGAATTTTGCCGGAAATATAGTTGCCTTAGTAATTTCATTATCGTTACCCGATTTTGTAAGCGTAATTTTTTCAATATTTTTTTTATCAAACTCGACAGTATAAATTTCTTTTGCTGTGGGAGGAAATATTTCCAGTTTGTCTCCGCGCAACCTGAAATTTCCAGGTTGGGGATCAATATCGTTTCTTTCATATTGAAGATTTATTAAGGCTAAGGCCAATTTTTTTGTCGTGATCTCTTGTCCGGACACCATATCCAAAGACACCGCTTTATATTCTTTGGGAGACCCTAAATTGTATATGCACGATACCGAGGCCACAACGATAACGTCTTTTTTGGTTAATATTGTCTGCGCGGCAGCATGACGCATCCTATCCAGTTCTTGATTTATAGACGAATCTTTTTCTATATACGTATCGGTTTGTGGAATATAAGCCTCGGGTTGGTAATAGTCATAATAAGAAACAAAATAATGAACCTCGTTTTCAGGAAAAAAAGATCGGAATTCTTCCCACAGTTGTGCGGCTAAAACCTTGTTGTGGGATATAACCAAAGTGGGTTTATTGGTTGAAGCAATAACGTTTGCCGCCGTGAATGTTTTTCCCGAACCAGTAACTCCCAAAAGGGTTTGGTGGGGAAGCTCTTTTTTTAGCCCCAAAACAAGACTTTCTATGGCTTTGGGTTGGTCGCCTGCGGGCTTGAATGGTGCTTTAAGCTTAAAAGACATACAATATAAATATAAGTTAAAGTGGAATCATGATCAGTTATCTTGAGGGAAAAACAATTTTTAAAGCCGAAAAATATATAATTATTGATGTGGGCGGAGTAGGCTACAAAGTTTTTATATCCAAAGACAACGCCGCAATTTTAGCTGATAATGAAACAGTAAAGATATTTACGTATCTTTACATGCGGGAATCCAAAGCACTAGAGCTATACGGTTTTATAAGCTCAAAAGAATTAGCCTTTTTCGAATTATTGCTTGAGGTTCCGGGGGTAGGACCCAAAAGCGCATTGGCTATTTTAGGAGAAGCTTCGGTTGATGATCTCGAAAGAGCAATCGCTTCAGGGGACGAGAAATACTTAACACGAGTTGGCGGTATCGGTAAAAAGAAAGCACTAAAAATATTACTTGAACTGAAAGAGAAATATGAAGGTCTGGCGTTAGTTATGGGAGAATCTTCATCCAGCGCAGCAGATGTTTTAGATGCACTAAAAAAGTTAGGTTATTCCGACAGAGAAGCACGTGAAGCTTTACGGCAAATCCCGGGAGATGTAGAAAATATAGAGGAAAAAGTTAAAGTAGCGCTTAAGATATTGGGAACAAAACGATGAACGCTGGTTTTGCAGATAAGAATAAATGGAATGCTTTTGTATCCGCCCAGAGCGGATCTTTTTTGCAATCGAGCCAATGGGCAGAGTTTCAAGAAAAAATAGGAAGAAAAGTTTTATTTTTGGGATTAGAAAATAACGCTAAACAATGGAACGCGCTGGTCATAAAACAACCTTTGCCATTGGC
Source organism: Parcubacteria group bacterium GW2011_GWB1_40_14 (assembly GCA_000996085.1). GTDB lineage: Bacteria > Patescibacteriota > Minisyncoccia > Terrybacterales > GWB1-40-14 > GWB1-40-14. The sequence goes on from LBYG01000004.1 coordinate 17,446, forward strand.
GCAAAATTATTTATATATTCCTCGCGGTCCCGTTTTTGTCGATAGTATCAGCGACATACTCAAAGAGTTTTTGCCCAACATTCAAGCCGCCGCCGGAACAGAAAAGTCTTTATTTGTTAGAGTAGACTCTTTTTATCGCGGAGATTTGAGCGAGGCATTAAAATCTTTTAATAATTTAAAATTTAAAGATATAGGTCGTACCATTCAACCCAAAAATAATTTGGCGATAAATTTAGAAAGATCCGAAGAATATTTGATGGGGGATATGCACGAAAAAACGCGATATAATATCCGCCTGGCACAAAAACACGGCGTTTACATAAAATCATTTACCGTAGAGGAATCAGAAGAGAATAAAAAAATATTCTGGAAATTAATATCTAAGACAACGCAAAGACAAAACATACGCAGTTATAGCCAAAAATATTATGATACAATGATTGACATTTTTTACGAAGCCGAAAAACAAAACAGACCCGGCGCTTTCGGAAGAACATATCTTGCTTATTATAAAGGCGAACCTCTTGGCGCGGCGTTTGTGATTTTTTTTGGTAAGCGCGTAACCTATCTGCACGGAGGCACAAGCATGGAACATAAAAATGTCATGGCTCCTTATTTGTTGCATTGGGAAATAATGCGTTCAGTAAAACAGGATGGATTTATTGAATATGATTTGGGGGGAATTGACGAGCAACGTTGGCCTGGGATTACACGTTTTAAAAAGGGATTTGGCGGGACAATAGAAAGCTATCCCAACGCTATTGATCTGCCCCTGTCGGATATAAAATATTCTTTATACGAATTAAGTCGAAAATTTTTATGATCAAGTCTTTGGTTAAAAAAATATTACCTAATTCAGTCATAAGCCGTTATCACTATTTTTTAGCTTTTGCCGGAGCTTTATTCTACGGTTTTCCTTCCAAAAAAATAAAAGTTATAGGAGTTACCGGCACAAACGGAAAATCTACAGTTGTATATCTGCTTGCGCAAATGCTTAAAAATGCCGGATACAAGGTAGCCCTCTCTTCTTCAATAGAATTTTGGATGGGGGATAAGATATGGCCGAACACCTTTAAGATGACCATGCCGGGTAAAGCCTTTCTGCAAAAATTTTTAAAACAGGCGCTTATTTCAGGATGCGATTATGTTATTGTTGAAGTTACCAGCGAGGGAATATTGCAAAACAGGCACGCGTTTATAGATTTTGATTCAGTGGTTTTGACCAATATTAGTCCCGAACACATTGAACGTCACGGAGGATACGAAAACTATAAAAGAACAAAAGGCAAGTTGTTTGAAGCTTTAGGTTCAAGCACGAAAAACAATAAAAATATTATTATTAATATTGCGGATAAAGAAGCTAATTATTTTTTGAGTTTGGTCGGAGACGATCCAACTAAGCGTCCGAGCGGAGTTGTTTTTAGACGTTCAGATCAGGTAGCCACCACAGGTATCTTTTCAGGCATACAAGAAGTTGTTTCCGCTAACGAGCGTGTAAATAAAGAAGGTGTTTTGTTTAATATAAACGGTGTAGAATTTGAATCTAAATTGCAAGGTGTTTTTAATATAGAAAATTTGCTGGCCGTGATTTCTGTTGGGATAGGCCAACATATGCAATTGGACGATATGAGCAAATTTTTGAAAGAGTGCGGAGTTGTTCCGGGAAGGCTTGAAAAAATATCTAACAGCAGAAATATAGATATTTATGTAGATTATGCGCATACGCCCGCAGCCCTTGAAGCGGTTTATCAGACCCTATCCCGCAATTCAGAACTTGTTTGTGTTTTGGGAGCTGCAGGAGGCGGACGAGATAAATGGAAGCGTCCGGAATTGGGACGCATAGCAGCTCAATATTGCAAAAAAATAATTCTAACTAACGAAGATCCTTACGACGAAGATCCAAAAAATATTATTGAGGCCATTGAAGAAGGGATTAAAGAAAAAAAAGAAAGCGACATTGATTTCGAAATAATAATCGATAGAAAAAAAGCAATTATTAAAGCTATAGAATTTACAAAACCCGGACAAGCGTTAATAGTTACCGGTAAGGGTTCAGAAAATTTGATGATGTTGGCGCATGGTGAAAAAATGTCTTGGGATGACAGAGAAATAATTAAAGAAATAATCGCCTGAGCAAAAAAGGAAATAGTTTTGACTCAGAAGGCCGCAGTTTTAATAAGGTCGGTCTTGCACAGAACAAGGTTTTTGTGTATGCTTGCCCGGTAGTGAAAATTCGACTATTCCGCAAGGTGGAATAAAAAGAGATATTACCCGACATAAACAATTCAATCATATTTTAAATATTTAGGTTAAGTAGAATTTAACTAACATAATTTAGTCGAATTTCTACTACCGGGCTTGGCAAGGTTACGGAACCCCAAGAAGAAAGAATAATAGTAAAAAAGTCTATACAAGTTTTGATTGTTAAGCAGTCACAAGCAAATACAGGCTTCCAAAGATATGAGTAAAGTAAAATTGCCAACAGGATTAAAAAAATACATCCGCCGACAAAAGGAAAAAATAAGGAAACAAACGCTATCCCAAACGGAAGCCGATCAAAAAATACACGAATTTTTAGGCGGCTTAATACGCAATTACGGAAAGGCCAGGTAACCAAAAACCATTGACATACAAGCGTTAATATTATATAGCGATACCAACTGGTGTCGCTATTTTGTTTGTTGTTGCTCCTAAACATAAGCAAAGGATCGCAACAATAAGCACTCCAATCAAGGTTGGGATTGGCGACGGATAGTCTTTTGAAAACAGAAAGAGGATAAAATGGATATTAAAGATCTTATAATTCCTGATTTTTCCGTTGATTTATTTCCCACACTAAAAGTGTACAGTAATGCTTTGGGCCAATGGGAAAGTGTTTATCGTGGAGACGGGTACGGTTTGGCCGGAATTCGTCACCATCAGTCCGGAGACGGAATTCGTAGGATTGCGTGGAAGGCCACAGCTAAACGCGGAGAATTAATGGTCCGCGAAACATATTCAGAGAGAAGTTTTAGCGTTTTGATTGTAGTTGACCGCTCTCCGCGTATGGGGGCATACGATTTGGAAAAACTATTATTCATTAAGACGGCAACAGGCGCCATCATTAACGGTGCTCAAAGTCGTAATTTAGCCTTAGGTTTTCTTGATTGGGCTAAAGGTAAGGAGCATTATCGCAGGCCTCAAGAAGGTCACGCGCATGCTTTTAAGGTTAGAAAGTCCACCACAAACCGCAATTTTCTTGCGGTTGATGATAACGTTAATTTGCAGCTAACAAGACTTAAAGATTTCAAAAAACATCTTCCGAAAGGAACCATGCTTTTCTTGTTTTCTGATTTTTTTGTTTTGCCTGCTGAAGAATTAATTATAGAAATTGCAAAATCATTCGATTTTCATCCTGTAATTGTGCAGCATCCTATTTGGGAAAAAGATTTTCCTGAAATCGAAGGAACTCTATCTTTTGCAGAACCTTTGACCAACGAGATCGCCGAAGCGTTTTTTACGCTTAACCAATCTCGTTCATTAGCAAAGAAGCACCGTCAGCGTTACGCGGACATAGTTTCTTTTTTCGAATCTATGGAAATCAATCCAATTACTTTAACAACGAGCGATGAAGCTGAGTGCGAAAGAAGTTTTGCATTTTGGAGCAACGAACGTTCCTTGCACAGAGTCCGTTGAAAGGAGGACGCAGATGAAAACGCGGAATTTTCTGAAAATTTCGTTACCCGCGATCCTTCTAACCGTTTTGGTTTCCGGGATCGCTGTAATTTCTCCATTGATCGTCGATAAAGATCCGGAAAAACTGACAGCTACAACCGAAGTTACTCCGCGGTCTAATTTTATCGCAGATTCATTTACGTTTGTTTTGGACATAAGATTTTCGCATCGAGAATTTACGGTTGAACCGGGAGATATTGAGGTAGATTTTAGGCCACTGACGCTAGTTTCGGAGTCATCCGAAAAAACATCAGGCCGTCTAGTTATTAGGTATCAGCTGCGCTGTCTTGAAAATCCGAGTTGTTTGGCTAATAAGAGCTATCCGATTTCAGATATTATTATAAGGTATGTGAACAACGATACGGAAAAAGTTCTCATAATGCGCATTCGAGTTGAACCGATCTATATTTCTCCGCGTATCGATCCGACAAGACAGGATTTTCCTCTGCGTTTTCCTAAGGAACCGTTGGTGGAAAACAATCTTATCTTTTTTGCGGGTTTGATAATCGTAGGTTTTCTGTTGATTGTTGTTTGGCCGCTCATCCGATTTTTTATCAGAAAAAGAGCGACACGCCGTGCATCAGAAGAAGAAAACACATATACGGATAAGACTTCTTTTCTGGCAAGGCTCGAATATCTTAAGATCATGCTGGCCAATAATTCTGAACCAAGATTAGTGTTGGCGCAATGTGACGGTATAATAGCCGATTATTTGCGCGGTCGCAGAAATGTTCCCGGCGATTCTCAAAAATCGCTGAACGTTTTGCAGCGTCAGCTTCAGAGTATGGCTTATCAGGAGCACGACCCAAGCAGGGAAGAGGTAACACGCAAGCTTATAGAAATATCTTCTGTGCTGGTTTCGGACCAGGAGCAGTACAATGATTGAAAACTTGCTTAACTTATTTTCTGAAAAACTTTTCATCTTTGGTTTTGTCATTGTCTATGTTCTTTTGCTGGCCGCATTCCTTTTTAGAAGGAAAACCGGCACGGCTATAAGATATAGTTCTTATCAAGACCTTAAATCGGCACGCTCAAGAGCCAAGAAAGTAACCACTTTGGTTGTTGTTCTTTTTGTTTCATCGCTTGTCTCAACCGCTCTGGTGATGGTGGATACAGAATCTAATTCTTCAAGCGGCGGAGATTGCGTAATAAGATCTACGGATCGTCGTGATACGATGATCGTTCAAGATATCTCAGGAAGCATGATAGTTATGGGCGAACCAAAATTTGAGTTAACCAGATCGGTTACGCTTAGAATTTTAGGCGCTAATCCAAATGAAAACATAGGGCTAGCTTTTTTCTCTACTATCGCTTTTGCGCCTATTGCTCCGACAAATTGCCACGCATTATTTGAAAGCTTTACTGATAAAGATTTTTATGAGACCCAACTATTAAAGAATCTATCACAGGGCACTGATGGTTCGGCTGGTTTGCGCGTTGCCCAGCATTTGCTCGAGTTGAGTGATGCAAAATACAAACGTATCGTTTTTGTGGGCGACCTCGAAGACAATAATGTAGATACTTTCACTAAAACACTGAAAGAAGTTAAGGCCAGCGGTATAGAAGTACAGCTTGTCGGTATTGAGTCCAGTGGCTATTACTATGAAAGCTTGATGGTGTATGGATTTGACATTTTGAAGATTGAAAACGAAGATGACGCCGAGCGTATAGGCCCTCTACCCGAAGATCTTTCAAGCAAAGAAAGTTTCTATTTTTCTTCTAGACTGAATCAAAAGCAGATATCTATAGGATGGTTCGCGATGGCGGCCTTTATTAGCGCTTTACTTTTGAACTTTTATTTTCGACGGAGCTATGAGATCAGGAGGGAGAGATGAGGACGGCTATGAGCTCAGGCAAGATTAGATTTTTGCTCTTGCCGCTGGTCGTTCTATCAATGATTAGCGGCAGCATATTGATTCTTTGGGGCAGCAGCACGCTTTATGGAGAATTGAACGCGGTTCATGATGTCAAAGCATTTGCAGCAGGCAATCATGACGCAAGAGCTTGGTTTGAGTTTGGTTCTTTGGACGAGAAACTTAGCGGACAAGACGAGTCTTATTTTGTCTACAACACGGCAATCGAACTTGTTGCGAAGGCTTTACAGGAAAAAGATCCCAAAATTGCGATGTTGAATTTGAAAACAGCCGCCCATAGATTCACTGAAGCAATGGTGAAAGCAGAAGAAAGAGGAGATAACTTTTTGTTGTCTCGTTCTGCTGCATCGTTGGGCGCTATTTCTGTAATAATAGGTTTAGTACAACAGGATGAAGAATATATTCAAAAAGCAGATGCCATGCTGGTTAAGGCGTTGACATTGAATCCTGATGATAATGATGCGAAATGGAATCTTGAACTATTACGAAGGCTTTATTCTTCGCAAGGTGGTGGAGGAGGAGGAGAGCCTGAGGAAGGTCCGCCAACTGGCCCCGGGCGTCTTGATCCGGGGAAGGGGGGACTCTAATGTTCTTCCGTGATCCTTGGGTATTGTTTATAATCTTGATTTTTATCCCTTGTTTTGGGGCGATTTCATTCATCGCTTTCAAAAAACAAAGATATTTGGCGAACAAACTCGGTTTTTCTTTAGAATTAGGATTTTCTTCGATTTTAAGAAGAACAGTATTCGCCTCAGTGATTGTCTCGCTTCTGGCTTTGGGCTTAGCTCAACCACGGTTGCCTACCACACAAAGCGTACCGATAAGATCTGATACCCAAATAGCATTTTTATTTGATGTATCGGTAAGTATGGCAGGTTCAAAGGAGCCAAATCCGTGTATAGCGGCAGAAGGTCCTTGTAATATACCGGAAGATGCTATGCTTCGTATTGATCGAACAAAGAGAATAATTAAAGATGTAATGGGTTCTTTGGGAATAGTTTCTGTTGCCGCCTACGGATTTTCGAATAAGATCGTATGGCAAATGCCGTTTACTTATTCGCCTCAGCTTGAGCTATTGGATAATGGTTTAACGGCCGGCTCTCTTCAAGCGGCCTGCGACAATAGAGAGATGTGCACAAATTGGTGGATGGCTCTGCTTGCTGCCACCAAAGAATTCGATCCCAACAAAAAGAACAAAATAATTGTTCTTTTGACGGACGGTGACTCGGAGGCTTTCTTAGATGAAGGCACCAATCAGACGCTCAAAAGACTTAACATAAAAGTTTTTAGCGTTAGTATAGGCAATAACAGTGAACGTATCTGGTTGTATGACGATAATGGGAACACAACAGGTTATTATCCTAAACCGCTTCCGGTTAAGGATGATGTTCTTAGGTTTGTAGCTGAAAATTCCGGAGGCCGTTTTTTTACCGAAAATGAGGCCGACGGTCTGGCTCCCGCTATTTTAGCAAACATCGGCAGTTATACTCAGGCGACACTGATAACTTCGCGAGGAGACCTAGTTCTTTCGCGTATTTTCTTTTTTGCCGCAATGGTTGCTCTGATGCTTTTTGTTCTACGTTATGTCGTAGGAGTACGATTTACTTTCAGGAAAGGTTCTCTTTCAAATAAAAAATAACCTCTGGTAATACCAGGGGTTTTTAATTATCCGCTCTTGCCTAAGTTAGATTTAGCTATACAATATCAGCATAATGGCCAATGGAGACATATTACAACAACCATTTTTAAGTATAACCTCGGGTCCGTGTACCTTTAGTGAGGTGATCCAAGCTATAGTTCAGTCCTATAATTTTAACCCCACGGAAAACTTTAAGGTATCGGTAGGAACCGACTCAGAAGAAGTTAGCGGCGTGGTTAAGTTTGTGACGGCCATAGTTTTGTGGCGGGTGGGGCACGGAGCCAGAGCGTGGCGTACAGTAAGCTGGGGAGACCCCAAAGAATACAAGAAAACAGGCTGGAACCCCAAACGTATTTACGAAGAGGTTGTATTAACCGGCACTCTTACGGTTGAATTAAGAAGTCAGTTGCATAAAATATTGGGCGAAAGCGTTTCAAATAATATTGAGGTCCATGCTGATGTGGGGGAGTCCGGACGCACTTCTGTGCTTATGCGCGAAATAATCGGTATGTTATTGGGTTATGGGTTTCCTTTGCAGAATATAAAATGGAAGCCTGAATCAATTGCGGCCTCGGTTGTTGCGGACAGATATATTTGATTCGTGATTGTGTTTTAGCTTTTGCCTGCGGGGACGATCACTGTCATTCCGTTTCGCAAAGTGTCTTCCGGCGAACTCGCCCCGCAGCTTACGGGGCTCAAACAGCGCCTCACGGCACTTTGCTCAACGGGACAGTTTACGTCTCCTCGGATATCGCTAAAACACAGCCACGATTTTTTATTGTTTATAGAAAACATGAAAAATTATTCCAGAAAACCCGCCAGGCAAGGCAAAACCGCATTTCGCACACCTAGTAATTTTAAGGGCAGGTTCATACGGGAAAAATCCGAGCCCCGTTACAAAATTTACAGAAGTCATAAAAATAACTCAAACCACAATCCGACAGTTGACTGATCTATTTCGTTTTTGTTCAATGAAAATTTTGTAAGTGGGGTTGCATAGAGCGTTCGTATGGTCAATAATTCAAGAATAAAGTTCTTTGATAGAAAGATAAAATAAAGATGGCTTGCCATGAGCGACCGAAGGGAGTCGAATGGAACACACAGAAGTCGAGCTTAAATGGCCGATTCCAGATCCGGAAAAGTTTTTCGCTGCTTTAAGAGCCGTCAGTGCCAAAGTTCATATTAACCGTTACGCTACGGAACATGAATTAAATATTTGGTATGAAAGAGGAAAAAATGCGGAAGACGCCAGACGTCTTCGTATTTCCCGTCCATATCCTTATAGGCGAGGTTGTGATTATTACTACTGTGTTACCAAAAAGGGTTCAAATAAGAGCGTCAGATTTAAAGCAAGCCTGGAAGAAAATTTTTATGGCTTGTATTTCGGTAGTCCTCAAAAAGCGCTCCAATTTTTTCTTTTTGCAGGATATACGGATCATTTTCGATACGAAAGAATCCGAACAGATTTTCATTTCAACGGTATTGTTTTATCTTATGATAGCCTGCCGCAAATAGGGAATTATGTAGAAATAGAAGGCGATCCGGGTGATATTTTGGAAGCGGCTTCTTTGTTGGGATTAGACGAAAAAGACTCAACCAACTTAAGCTACAAGGCATTATTTAAGAAATGGAAAGCGGATAATCCAAGCAGTGACGCCAAGGATTTGTTGTGGGAAGACGAAAGACATTTTTTCTCAGTAATTTAATTTAGAAAATACCCACCGATTTTGTCGGTGGGTTTTTATTTTTATGACGATTTGTTTTGAGGATGTATTTTAGTGTATAGCTCAACGTCGCAATTGCCGGTGAAAATTTCTTCTTTATACAGATTTTTCAGGCGTTTGGCTACGTTTAGTTTTGCCTGCGCCGGAGAATAAGCTTGTGTATGCTCGTGGACGTTTTTTTGTAGTCCGGTGCCTTTGCCCCGGATAACGCCAAGAATACAGTAAAGCGACAAAGTCACTTTTTCTCCTTTAGGCGGGAATCTCTCCGGTTCCGCCGCACATTGTGCAAGTGCCCCGTATATCACAGGCGGGACATCGGGCCAGGAGCATGAATCCCGGAAGTACAGTGGTGCCGTTGCACACATAACATTTTCCCGGACGGAATTTGCAGCAGGCAGGACAGCGTTTTGTTTTTTCTTTAGTCGGGTCTTCCGGACTATTTTCGGGCGGATTTTCCGTGCGAGAAGCGGCGTTTTTCTTGTTTCTGTTGAAACCGAACACTTTATTCTCCTTAAAAAGAACTAACAGGGCCTTCCCGACATTATTTCTCTTTTAGCATAAATCTTAATAAAAGTCAATTAAGAAATACGTAAGCAAAACAAGAAAAACAGCATCCTGTAATATGCGGGGGTTATGAACAAATTTCAGTAATTTAACCACAGAGGAGTTTTAAGTAATAAAAAAGAGGTTCTGTGTAATAGAATAGCAATCAGAGAGACCGGCAAAAGATAAACGAAATTTTTGTAGACGCAACCGCATTAAATGCTAGGATAAATTTGCGCCCTCGTCGTTTCCGCCAAAGGCGGATCCGTCTTCTAATTGGTTGCAAGCGACCATACAAGAAAGCGGCGGACAACTCCGACGCAAGGGCAAAGCGATTTAAAAGCGTCCCTGTAGCTCAACGGATAGAGTACAAGCCTCCGAAGCTTGGGATCGCGGTTCGATTCCGCGCAGGGACACAGCTTAATTTGTTTTTATAAGCTTACATCTACCAGATATGCTGAATTATTGCTTCGATTCTCTCGCCATTGTTAGCGAACGATAGTGAGCTTTACAATGACGTGGATCCCGCTTATTCCCAATCATAATTAAAATTCTGCCCAATTAATTAAACAATGGCGGGATCGCGCAAATTCATCCGCTTGCTAATGCTTGCGGGAATTTGCGGGGATTCTTGAAGGCACCGACTAGAAAATACTATCTCGCTATAAGCGAGATCTGTATTTTCAGGAATACCGTCAAAGTTCCGAAAGCCTGGAGGAACTTCAGCCCGGAGGGCGAGGCGGGAATAGTTATTGAAGTTCAAATGCTATAATAGAGTATATGTCTGTTAAGATTGCTTTTCTTGGTGCTGCGCGAACCGTTACAGGTTCGCAGTTTTTGGTTGAAGCCGCAGGCAAACAAATATTAATAGATTGCGGCATGTCTCAAGGCAGCCGGTATTCTGAAGAAGTAAATCATAAACCTTTTGATTTTAAACCTAAAGATATCGATGCGGTTATTCTTACGCACGCCCATATAGATCATAGCGGCAGATTGCCAAAGTTAGTAAAAGATGGCTTTGGCGGGTTTATTTATTCCACGCCACCGACAAAAGATTTTGCGGAAATTTTACTTACCGACACAGCTCAGATCATAGGACAAGAAGACGAAAACGGAGGAGCAGAAGCCATTTTTACTCTACATGATGTTGTCCGGACAATATCGCAATTTAAAACCGCGCCCTACGGTGAGGAAGTTAAACTGGCTCCTAATTTATCTTTTCGATTAATAGACGCAGGACATGTTTTGGGTTCCGCTATCATTGAATTAAAAGCAGAAGGCAAAACAATTATTTTTTCCGGAGATCTGGGAAATCCGCCCACGCCGCTTTTAACGCCCACGCAAATACCCGAACAAGCCGATTATGTGATCGTTGAGTCTACTTACGGAAATCGTTTACACGAGCCGCATGAAGAGCGAAGCAAAAAACTGCAAAATATCATAGAAAGAACAATAAATCAAAAAGGTGTATTGTTAATGCCGATCTTTGCTTTTGAAAAAGAACAGGAAATTTTATTTGAGATAAATAAATTTGCGGAACAGAAACAAATTCCGCGAGTGCCCGTTTTTATCGACAGTCCTCTTGCGATTGCTGCCACAAAAATTTATGAGAAATACCCCGATTATTATAATGTCGAAGCCAAAAAACTCGTTGCCGAGGGCGACCAACTATTTAATTTCCCCGGGCTTCAAATGACACCTACAGTTGAGAAGTCTAAAATGATAAACCGCGTCCCGAATCCTAAAATTATAATTGCCGGCTCGGGCATGATGACGGGCGGTCGCATTCTTCATCACGCCATACGTTATCTTTCAGATCCCAACTCCACAATTTTGTTTGTGGGATATCAGGCGGCAGGTTCTTTGGGACGAAGAATTTTTGATAGAGCCAAAGCAGTAAGAATAATGAATGATATGGTAAATGTTAGATGTTTGGTAAAGGGTTTGGGAGCATATTCTTCACATGCCGACCAGGATGGTTTAGTTATGTGGTTAGATAATATAAAGAAAAAACCCAAACGGGTATTTGTTGTACACGGAGAGGAGGCGGCAGCTTTGGCCTTGTCACAGAGGATCACCGAGGACCTTAAATTAAGCGTTTCAGTGCCGTATGTGGGAGAACGAATTGAGTTATAGTATAATTTAATTATCATGCCGCATCACTATCAAAAGTATAAAATATGTGTTTCGGGAGCCGCCGAAACGGATTTCTGCACACCGGAAGCTATAGCGTTGGCAAAGGAAATCGGGCGCGAAATAGTAAGACAGGGCGCGGTCTTGGTAACCGGCGCCACCAACGGCATGCCTTATTGGGCCGCAATAGGCGCAAAAGAAGAAGGCGGATTATCTATTGGTTTGTCGCCTGCTGCCAGCGAAGAAGCGCACGTTAAAAGTTATCATCTTCCTATAGATTATTTCGATATAATAATTTATACGGGTTTTGATTATTCAGGAAGAAATTTATTACTTACCCGTGCGGCCGATGCCGTTATTATTATTTGCGGAAGAATGGGCACTTTAAACGAATTTACAATTGCCTTTGAGGACAAGAAAGCTATAGGTGTTATGGTTGGTTCCGGCGGCCTTACCGAAATAATAAAAGATTTGGTTGCGAAAACTCATCGTGGTAGTGGTGATATAATTTACGACAGCAACCCAAAAAGATTGATAGAAAAAGTTATTAAAAAGGTTGAAGAGCAGAAAAAAGAACTGAACAAGAGAACACAGAAACATAAAAAGAAAATCACGAAAGAGGAAAGCTAAAAGCAAACAGTAAATATTAAATCTAAAGTTAATAAATATAAGATTTTGAAATTATGTTAGAAATTTTTACCAGTTATCCGGAAATTGAATCAGTGTTCCGTTTATTTCTTGCAACCGCCTTAGGCGCTATTGTGGGCATTGAACGTGAAATCGTCGGTAAATCAGCAGGCATCCGTACTTTTTCTTTTGTTTCTTTGGGCGCGTGTCTTTTTACAATAGTCTCTCTTTTTGGAGTTAATCATTTAATTCCGGTTACTTCAGATGCGGTGGGTACTGCCTTTCGCTATAATTATGATCCAACAAGAATAATTTCAAATATTGTTGTGGGAATAGGATTTTTGGGCGCAGGACTGATAGTGTTTAGGGGATTTCGCGTAGAAGGTCTGACAACTTCAGCTGGTTTGTGGGTGGTTGCCGCAATTGGAACCGCAGTAGGATTTGGTATGTATATTATTGCCAGCGTTACGGCAATTTTAGTTGTTGTTATATTCTTTTTACTTAAAAGAGTTGAGCCTTGGGATCGTATAGGTAAGAACGGTGAATGGAACGACAATAGCAAATCTGTATGAGTGAACGTTGGCGATTTTGGAGTGGTATAGCCATAGTCGCAGGAACGATATTTGGAGTTGGAGTTTTTGCTATACCCTATGCCGTAGCACAAGCGGGTCCTGTAGCGGGCCTTTTTTGGTTTATTGTGGTGGCTTTTGCCGTTGTCTCTCTGCATCTTTTATACGGCTCTTTACAATTGAACGGTAATTCGCATAAGCGTCTCATAAGTTTGGTGGGCAATAATTTAGGTTCAAAATGGCGTTTTATTCCCTTTGTAAGCACTTTCGTGGGTGGTGCGGGGGCAATGCTCGCTTATTTAATAGTTGGAGGAAATTTTGCAAAACTTTTTTCGGGGGATTTGTTGAACGTATCTTCTGATCAGTGGACCGTTGTTATTTGGTTACTGTTTTCGGTTCTAATATTTTTTGGAGTTAAATCTGTAGCAAGGTTTGAATTAATTGCCACGGGCGTACTTTTTTTGGGTGTAATTTTTATAATAGTAGTTTTTTGGCAGAACGCATCAATATCCCTGATCCCCCAGGGATCCGCGGCTAATTTTTTTGTTCCGTACGGAGTTATTTTATTTTCTCTTTATGGCGCAAACGCTATTCCTGAGATGGTTGAATTTGTCGGCGACAAGCACAGGAAAATTACAAATATAATTATGATCGGCACTTTGTTGCCGTTGGTATGTTATATATTTTTTACGTTCGGCATCCTCGGCTTAAGCGGCTCTTCCGTGTCCACAGACGCAATTTCGGGATTAAGCGGATTGGTTAATCCCGCAATAATAAAAATAGCCGCCTTGGTCGGATTTTTAGCTATTGCCACGTCGTTTGTGACCGTGGGTTTGTATTTAGCCGATACGTTGACAGAGGATCTGAGGTTTCCTACTTTGGTGGCGCGCATGATCGCGGTTTGTATTCCTGTAATACTGTTTTTAATCGGATTACGTAATTTTATTACAATCGCCGGTTTTATCGGCGCGGTTTTGGGAGCCATTGACGGTATTTTGATCTCATACATATTTTTAAGGTTAAGATCTTCCGGCAGAATATCGCCGCTTGTTTATACTCCTCGACTCATACCGATCATTTTAATCGCGGTTTTTTTAGTGGGCATATGCGGAGAAATAGTTTTTTTGATATTCAAATAATATTTAATCATGTTTAATATAAAACCAGCAAATAAAAATAATTTATTTGGGGGAGCGCTTATTGCGCTTTTGGTTTTTTCTATCCCGATCCAGACAAGAATTTTTATCGGCGAGGTGGGCGGAACATTGCAAGGGAACGAATTTTTAACCGCGTGGTTATGGGCAAGCGATATAATTATTTTTTTCTTTATTGCGACAGCTATTGCCAGAAGACATAAAATAATAAAGAGCCTAGTCCTTATTTTTTTGGGCTTATTTGTATTTTTTGTAATACTTAGTTCGATATACGCAATAAACGACGAATCGTCTTTGTGGCAGTTGTTTAAACTTATCGAATTCATTTTATTGTTCATAGCGGCGCAGGTATTTAGTTCAAAAAATATTAAAGATGGATTGGTGTATGGTTTAGCGGCTGGAGCAACATTTCAATCTATAATCGCTTTTTTGCAATTCCGTTTTCAGCACGAAGCCGGTTTTTGGATTTTGGGCGAAAGTCCAATAAATGTGAATATGCCGGGTGTTGCCGAAACTATAATAACCAATGCTTCTGTTTTGCGCGCATATGGCACAACTCCTCATCCCAATATTCTTGCTGCTTATCTTGCGGTTACGATTATTATCTTAAGCGCTTATCTGATAAATTATTTCAAATGGACCAAAGAAGAAAAAGACAAAAAAAGCACCGCGCAGAAAATCGTTTTCGGCGGCGTAATACTGCTTTCATTCTTCGGTATAATACTTACCGCCTCTCGGGTATCGTGGTTTGTTTTGGCTTCTGGCTTGTGTATACTTTTCTTCTGGGTTCTTATGCAAAAAAAATATTGGTTTAAGCCAATATTGTCAGTGGCGGGCATTAACGCAACCGCAATATTTTTTGTTTTTTTGGCTCTTTATCCCTTCATTGTTCCGCGTCTGACGGTGAATAGATACGAACAAGCTGTTGGGCTTCGTCTGTTTTACAATCAAATTGCCCGGGAAATTATAGGCGAGCGTCCTTTGACGGGAGTAGGGTCAGGCGCATTTTCTGAGCATATCGGAAAACCAAGCCCGACTTTCCAGTTAAAAAACTGGCTCTACCAGCCGGTTCATAATATATATTTATTGATAGGAGCCGAGAACGGCTTACCTGCGCTGGCGGCTTTTATTGCGTTTGTCGGCGCGGTTTTGTTTTTCGGTATAAAAAATATAGTTAAAAATGAACAGGATAAAATTTTTAGGTTTGGTGTTTTTATTTCCGCGTGCGCAATACTTTTTATCGGTTTGTTCGATCATTTCCCGTGGACGCTCCAACAGGGGAGAATGATGTTGTGGTTGTTGCTTGCATCAATATTGGTGTGATAAAAATGACCGGTTGGTTAAACCAACCGGTCTCAATTTATTTTATTAGAACATAAACAATTGTTCCGTCTTGAAGAGTCCATCCTCCCTGAAGTAGGTCAAACGTAGCACCACACGCCACGAGCCTATTTCTAAGTTTTTGCTCTGCCGAAGGCAGAACGCCATCGTTAATTACTTCTTTGATAATTTCAGTATCTAGTCTTATCAGAAGACGCAGGAAGTATTCCAGAGCAGCAACTTCATTTTGGGGCATTTCAACGGTAATCGTCCGTCTAAGATAACGCTCTTTATTGTACGTGTGTATGCGCCAGCCGTTAAATTCTTTCGATTCGGTTTTAACTATCCGGGCACCTACGCGTTCCAGGGCCCCGCGAAATCGTTTACCCGCACTTTCAAGAAGTTTATTAATAGTGCGTAGCTCTTCTTTTCCACTAAAAAGATCAATAAATTCATATGTTCCAGCCATTTCGTCAAAGGTAAGTACTATTTGCATTTAATTCCTCCTAGAGTTATTTAGCCGACAATAAACGAGTTTATTTATTATATAATTTTTATTTATTTTGTCAAATTAAAAAATAAAACCCCAACATATGTCGAGGTCTTAGGGGTGTCCGCTGTTTTGGCGGGCATACGGCATGAGACTTCACGCCTATTGAAGAAAGAACTTGTTAAATGGCTTTTCCCTGGTTTCATCCTGACGATGCCTCGTCGGGACCCCGGGCAGGACCTCCGTGATACGGAGTTTAGCCTCGGTTCGGGAGCAGTGTTTCGCGGTTGCCTGAGCATCCGCACTCTGCTGCTGGCGCACTATTGCGCCTCCCGTTCCTAAGAACCTGCCAGTGGATTGTCGAGCGCTTGACGCAACCACTGGATTAGCTGGGCCGTCCAACGGACGGAACACCAGCCTTAATAGGTACAGTATAGCATATAAAATATATCATGTCAATAGTTGCTAAATTACCGTTTCATTTTATTTAAATCCGAGTTACAAAGTATCTATATGCATAAATTTATCGCAGATTTTCATATCCATTCGCATTATTCTCGTGCGGTGTCCAAAGATATGAATATTCAGGAACTTGATAAATGGGCAAAAAGAAAGGGAATTGCAGTAATGGGTACCGGAGATTTTACGCATCCGGAATGGATAAAAGAATTAAAAGAGTTTGTTTTAAAAAATGTTACAGATACAGCAAACGCAACAAGATTTGTTTTAAGTGTTGAAATTTCAAGCATTTATGCAAAGGGCGGCAAGGTCAGAAAAGTTCATACGATTATTTTGGCGCCGTCGTTTGAAGCAGCTCAAGAAATAAATAAACAGCTGGGTTGGCGGGGAAATTTACATTCAGATGGCCGACCAATTTTAGGTTTAGATGTTAAAGAACTGGCAAAAATAGTCTTTGCTACGTCAGATAAATGCTTGGTTATTCCGGCACATGTATGGACACCGTGGTTTTCGGTTTTCGGTTCAAAATCCGGATTTAATTCTCTGGAAGAATGCTTTGAAGAACTAACCCCGCAAATTTATGCCATTGAAACCGGGCTTTCGTCTGATCCCGCCATGAATTGGCGCGTTGAAAAGCTTGATTCTGTTGCTTTGATATCTAATTCAGATAGTCATTCCGGAAGGAAAATAGGGCGCGAAGCAAATATATTTGATGGAGAAATGAGTTATGCCGCTATATATGAGGCAATAAAGTATGGCGCACCAGCCAGAGCAGGCGAGCGAAGCGGTAAGCCGGCAAAATTAGTAGGCACCATAGAATTCTTTCCGGAAGAAGGAAAATATCATTATGACGGACATCGCGCATGCGGGGTGTCTTGGCAGCCCACGGAAACAAAAGCTCATCAAGGCAAATGTTCTGTTTGCGGGAAAAAAGTAACAGTAGGCGTTATGTCGAGAGTGGACGATTTAGCCACACGGCCATTGAACGAAAAACCCAGAGAGGCCTTAGAATTTATCTCAACGGTTCCGTTGGAAGAAATAATTTCTTCGGCCTTGGGTGTGGGGCCGGTATCTAAAGCGGTTCAGAAAGAATATAATCATTTATTAGAGGCTTTTGCCAACGAATTTGAAATTTTGCTTGAAGCAGATATTGATAGAGTATCTAAAGAAAGTTTGCCTATAATAGGAGAAGGATTGAGGCGTGTTCGAGAAGGGAAGCTTCACATCAAGCCGGGATATGACGGTGAATTTGGTAAGGTAGAAATTTTTACAGAGGAAGAGAGAAATAATTTTAAAACAAGAGCCGTTGAACAAACAGTGTAAAGTTCATTATTTTAATTTATGTTTAGCGACAAACCAATAAAAGAAACAGAAGATATAAATATTCCTCCGCATCGTCTTGCGCAAATTTGTCGTCGTTATGAAAATGAACTTTTGCAGATGAAGGATTGGATGTTTTGGTTTTTGATGCTTTGGACATTTGTAATTTTGCTTATGGAGTGGTCAGAATTTTTGTTTGCTTTGGCTGTACCGCATGCCATGCAGGCGGGTTACGTTGTTTTGCTTGGCGGCTATATAGCGCATAAAGAGGTTTTGCGTTGGATGGGCGTTGCTCCACGAGCAAGAAAAGGGGAATTGTTCGTTTATATATGGTGGGGCACGCTTTTGGCAATGTTTATTGCAAGTTATACAAATAAGAATTGGAATG
This sequence comes from Parcubacteria group bacterium GW2011_GWB1_40_14, assembly GCA_000996085.1. Lineage (GTDB taxonomy): Bacteria > Patescibacteriota > Minisyncoccia > Terrybacterales > GWB1-40-14 > GWB1-40-14. Next base: position 35,400 of record LBYG01000004.1, read on the forward strand.
TTCCCGAAAGCATGACCTGCCTATGAAATTTTAGCGTACTTTATAATTACCGAGATTTCAAAGGCCATAAATATATGGAAGGGGCTTAAGAGCAAATAGCTGTTTTCGTATGGTTACCAATCAAGACATAGCTCATATTCTTTACCAGATCGCAGAATATCTTGCGATGGAAGAAATTCCGTTTAAGCCGCGCGCATACGAAAAAGTCGCACGCACGATAGAGTCAACGGAAGAATCCGTTGAGCAGATCTATAAAAGCGGCGGGCTAAAAGCGCTTAAAGAAATACCCGGGGTCGGAACGTCAATAGCCGAAACTATAGAAGAATTAATTAAGACCGGACATTCAAAATATTACGAAGAACTGAAGAAAAAAACACCCGTCGAAGTTGAAGAGCTTACTGCCATAGAAGGAGTCGGTCCAAAAACAATTTTAAATTTATATAAGGAATTAGGAATTAAAAATATCGCCGATCTTAAAAAAGCGGCCAGTGAAGGGAAAATCCGCAAAACATGGCGGTAGATTTTCCTTGGGACAGGCTTTACCTCTAGCCCTGCGCATACAAGCGCGTTTGAGTAAGTTAGAAAACGTAGAAAGAGTTGAAATTGCAGGCTCATTACGGAGACGGAAAGAAACGATAGGAGATTGTGATATTTTAGCGATTTCGGCAAAGCCCGAAGCAATAATGGAATATTTTGTCGGTATGAACGAGGTTGTGCATGTTTACGGCAAAGGCAAAACCAAAACAATGGTGCGTTTGAGTAATGGGATCGATGTTGACTTAAGAGTTGTGCCGCACAAGTCTTTCGGCGCGGCCTTGAACTATTTTACAGGCAATAAAGATCACAATGTTAAATTGCGACAGATAGCGATAAAAAAGGGATTGAAATTAAGCGAATACGGTATTTTTTCCGGAAAGAAAGGAGATAAATATGTTGCCGGAAAAAATGAAGAAGAAGTATATAAAAAATTGGGATTGGTTTATATTGAGCCGGAATTGCGTGAGAATACCGGAGAAATAGAAGCCGCGCGTTCAGGAAAATTACCCGATTTGATAGGTTATGACGATTTGCTTGGGGATCTACAGGTTCAATCGGATTGGACTGACGGACAAAATTCAATTGAAGACTTAGCAAAAGCGGCCATTAAACTCGGAAGAAAATATATCGCAATAACAGATCACACAAAGCGTCTTGCCATGACGCACGGACTCGACGAAAAAAGGATCTTAAAACAGATGGTTGAAATAGATAAACTAAATAAAAAATTTTCTGGTTCGACTTCGCTCACCACAAGTGGCTTCAAAATATTAAAAGGAACAGAATGCGATATTCTAAAAGACGGCTCTTTGGATTTACCCGATGAGATTTTATCTAAATTAGATTTTGTCGGCGTTTCTATCCATTCATATTTCAATATGCCGCGCGAGGAAATGACCAAGCGCATTGTCCGTGCTATTTCAAATCCGCATGTAGATATTTTTTTCCACCCCACGGGACGGCTTATCAATAAACGCGATCCCTACGAGATTGATATGGAAGAGGTCATTGGGGTTGCCAAGCGTACCGGAACAATACTTGAAATAAACGCACATCCCGAAAGATTAGATCTTAAAGATGAATATATACGAAAGGCAAATATTGCAGGCATAAAATTCAGTATCAATTCAGACGCACATTCGATAAACGATCTGAACCTTTTGCATTACGGTATTGCCCAGGCAAGACGAGGTTGGACGGAAAAGAAAAGCGTAATTAATACTTATCCTATTGAACGAATGTTAAGACTTCTGAAACATTAATTCGCTGATAGTCCAACCTCGTTAGAGGGGGTCGGGGAGAAGTATTTCTCCCCGTATCGGAAACCAGTGAGTCCGCCAGTTGGCGTACGAGCGCAAGAAACCGAGGGTTTCTTGGGGTCGAGCTGCGGAAAGTCCCGCTGAGCGGGACGAGCAGCGAGACGGGTTGAGTGATGCGCTTAGGTGCCACGAAACCCCGGGTACCTTTTAAAATAGTGAGCGACAGAGGGTGGACGGAAAAGAAAAGCGTAATTAATACTTATCCTGTTGAACGGATGTTAAAATTCTTAAAATAGGGCGAAAACATTTTATGATAAAAATAAAACCTCGGAATGCCGAGGTTTATTTATAAAAAGAACAGTTATTCTTTTAAAGAATATAATTTATTATGTCGTTATGGAACGACAGGAACAGAAGTGCGGCTAAAGCAACAGCACCCACCCAACCAACCGAGGTTTGGAATCGTTGAGGAGCATTTGCTTTACCAAGGAGCGCGTTGAGAATTTGCGCGCCGTCGGTGATTTTGAGCGGCACAGCATTTATTATTGCCATTGAAAGGTTTACACTTAACGCGATTATCAGGACTTCAAATATGCTCGTAGTTTGTGTGGATATGGCCACCACGCTTATAACGCCACCGACAGAACCTCTGCCTTCGGGTGTTAGAATTATTAACAGTACAAGCACTATGCCCAAAGCGCCAAGAAAAATCGGCCCATGACGAAATACAAAATCTCGGAAGCCGACAAGCAAGGCGAACACAGAGGCGCCAAGCAGGGCATGTATAAGGATCTCTTTTGGAGGATACACGCCATTTAAGGCAGCATATACGCCAAGAAGAGAAAATATTGTGAAGTAAAGTAGGGCAGTAAGCACCAGATGCACATAGCTTCCGGCGCCATATATTTCAATTTTTGAGGAAGTAGATAGAGTTGAAAACTTATCCTCTTCATCTATCGGGTCAACGTAGGCACCCAACGGAATTGCATGGAACGCGATCCTGGGAATGTCCATATGTACACCCCAAGCATCAATGCGACGAGGCGCAATTGAAGTCAGCGGTTTGCCGGGAGATTTTCCGATCAAGCTTCGTAAGCTCAAACCAATGCCAAGCTCGCTAATTTTAATCCCGTGCTTGTTAAGGAAAAACGCATGTCCAATTTCATGGAGCACTGTAGACGCTATGACTAAAAATACAGTTAAAATCACGTTTACCAACATCTTACAACCTCTCTTCAGCGCAGATTTCAAGGTTTTTTATACAATAAAACAAATTGTTTTAGTTGTCAAATGAGTATAGAATGGTTATATGCCAGGTAGTGAAAATTATATTGTTCGCTTTGCGAACAAAATATATCAATATCTGGTTATTAGCAGTTAATTTTTAAGATTTAATAGGCGAAACCGTTAATAATTTAAAAGTATAATTTCTACTATCTGGTATGCGTCCTGAAATATCCGCTGGTGCAGTCATATTCCGGCGTTATAAAAAAAGAAGAGAATATTTACTGCTTCATTACGGATCAGGTCATTGGGATTTTGCTAAAGGACATTTGGAGGGAGAGGAAA
>LBYG01000005.1 GCA_000996085.1 Parcubacteria group bacterium GW2011_GWB1_40_14
TTGCATACATAAGGCTACTTGGAAAACTTGATGTGCTTAATATAGCTATTGCAAATCTTGCTGAAGACAATCAGAATTGAAATATACAATTACAAAAAACAATATCCTGCTTTTAACGCAGGATTTTTTATTTGTGCGTTAGATATGCCTGCCGGTAGGCAAGCTCCTAAAAACATAAATCTCGCCTAAAGGCGAGATAATATTTTCTAGTCGTGCGCGGGAGAGGACTCGAACCTCCAAGGGATTGCTCCCATCAGCCCCTCAAGCTGACGCGTCTACCAGTTCCGCCACCCGCGCAATATAACTAAATTCTAAATACTAAATCCGAAATTCGAAACAATACCTAAATATCAAATATTAATGCTCAAAACAGACGTTTTGGATGTTTTGCAAATTCGAATTTTAAATTTGTTTAGGATTTAGATATTCGATATTCGAATTTCCAACTTATGGATGTGATCCGGTCGGCCCTTGAAAGTCTTCGCCCGGAATACTTCCCGGCGGCGGACCTTGATAATCAATAAATTCAAACTGCTCCTCTAAATACCCGCTTTCTTTTTTGCTATAGAAATAACTGTTTATCAACATCAGAAGGGTAGAGATAGCTGAAAAAATAGCAAAAATAATGAAGATTCTCTTTTATTTTTTCTCGATATTCTATTACTATATCCTGCTTATCCTTTAGGATAAGATTTTCATACTCGGAAGACAACTGACCGTCCACGGTCATTATCAATTCATGAGTATCATCAACCATATAATCCATTATCTGTTGACTGTTAAATGTCTTCTTCCAGATAGCAAAAAACTGACTAAGCGTAGCATCAAATTGAAAAGCGTTTTCAATATGTATGACTCCGTCATTATCATGAGTATGCAACGGCAAATGACAAGGAATGCTACCTATATTTGTCGGTATGCTTTGTTCTTCCCCATTTATCTTAATGGTCAGATGCGGGTGAACATGATAGGTTTCGGCAGTGATACAGGTTGTCGTGGGATCAAAATGACCCACCCCCATTTTATTATAAAAAAACCAACCCGCACCTATAACAACGGTTACAAAAAAGACTACCCCAAATATCCTCTGTCCCAAAATCTTTAATTTAGCCGGATCTGTAAAGCTATTTGGATTATTTTTGTCTTTTTGTTGTTTAGATTTTTCATACGCCTCTTTCGGCGAAATATTTTTATCTATGTTCATACCAGGTAGTAGAAATTCGACTATTTATTGGTAATTAACGAATTTCCGATTAAAAATAAACACTAGAAACTTTATATCTTAGTCGGATAGATTTGTTCGCTTATGCGAACAGTCGAATTTTCACTACCCGGCATATATTAAAAAGTTATTACTTAGATTCTATATAATAGTACACTAAATATTATAAGATACAACACGATACTCGGCTTTCTAAATTGCCTATTTCATATTTTTGTCTGCGGCACTAAAAACGCTCCTTTCATATAAAATTATAGCGCCATGGAATTGACATAACATTTAATAGGTTTATAATATAAGCACTGTACATTATGTACTGAATCTTGAAGTGAGGTTGAAATAGTAAAAAATGATAAATCCTTCTGTCGACCAAGGAACGGAAACCGCCAAGTTGCGCGATGCTGTTGAAAAGCTCTGGCTGGTTCCTGAAGCCCAGGAACACGACCAGACGCTGGAAGAACTTCGCGGAATGGCTACGGTGAAGCTGTTCTACAGGCTTCGCCAAAAAGGCTTCTCGAAAGAAGAGAGCAGCAACCTCGTAGCTCACATTATAGGAATCCAGCTGGATCCGGGCGGACACCGCATCAACTGGACCCTTAAGGAAGTGAACACGTTTCTATTCCTAAGGTTCCTCCATAGCGAACGGCACGTCGCTGTTGCGTAAAAAAGAGACCCTTTAAGCTTTTGCTTAAAGGGTCTTTCCTTGTTTTATTTAAGTATTTCTACCGCCGCAACTCCTCCATTTTGTTGAAGTTTAATTAAAAAGATATCTAATATTTTTCCTCTAATACCGATAACTGTTCCTCGTGCGCTATCTTCTGCCGGCTGTTGTGTCGGCAACTCTTGTTTAAATCCATATTCCTCAAGCGCCGAAAGAACGGGTATCTCGTTTTCTACGCTGCACCAAATAATGACCTGCCTTTCCTCTGCAGGCAAATCCGATGTGGCAGAAAAAACTGCTGCGCTATTGGTTTTAGGATTCTTAGACAATTTTTATCTTCTCCTCTCGCCAGGGTTTCTGCGTAAAATCATTTCATCTAGCATATCCTTTATACGCCTACCTCCGTATATTTTTAAAGAAACGCCGAATAATACGATACAAAATTATAATTTATTTGTCAAATTTCATGCGCTTCTATATATTGCGCCTGCTTATTAAAACGAAGTTATAAATAAAAAGAACGGAAATAATTCCGTTCATAATTAAAAATTACTTTAATTATATATTATCGACATTTTCCCGAAAGTCCCAAAAGGCCGTCTCTCGTTAATTCGGCAACCACATTAGAATGCGCCCATAAATTCGAACCAAAAGATCTATAAGACATAAAGTCGCCATAGGGGTCGTGCGCCGTATCTTCATTATTCCAATTTTTTTCATCCAGCTGTCCAAGAATATTATGGCCTAATTCATGTGTTATCACTACTATGCTGAATTCATGATTACGAATAAGTGACTCTCCTGCCAAATAAAGCGTATCGCCGGGAGCATCTCCTAAACCCGCAGCCTCATTTTTAGAAGCAAGCCAGCCTAAATTTTTTAATACTAAGCCGTACCTGAAAATACCGCATCGATCCGGAGAGAAAAATTCCTCGTCTTCATGCATGGCCATCATAGTTAACTGCGGATACATTTCCTGAGATTCATCCTCAAAGACCTGTCCGCCCCCGAAATAGAATTCTAAAGATGCATCATCTATATGAAGACGAATTCCTTTTGTGCCGTCGGGATTGCAAAAGTCCAGATTGGCGTAAAAATCAACCGCGCCTTTCTTAACTTCAGCGGGAACCAAATAACCCTCCTGGGTATCAAGTTCAAGGTATAAATCGGCATGATACGGATCGGGCCAGTTTAAGCTATTTGTACCGAATATTTTCGCATCGTGCGCTATTTCTACAACATCTTTAATCCCATCTCTATCTGAATCATCTTTTAGTCTATCGACAGATTGGCTGGAAACATCCGGTTCAAAAACTGCGCATTTATCAGTATCAAGGTTTAACTTATTATACGCAAATAAAAACGCTAACGTAGAAAAATAAATAACAACAAAGAGCAATGTCAGCAGTCGCCTGATTCTCATCGTTGAAAGCACCGGTAACCTTTGTCAAACAGCTTGCTTTCCTTATATCAAACCGTCCCTCATATGCCAATAGCGGTAAACGAATAAAAATTGCTTCGCATAAATTGAAGCAATTTATAACAATTTTAATTTTTACTCTTTTATTTTTCCGCCAGAGGCGGATCCGCTTTTAATAAAGTCGCAAACGACTCTCGAATCAGTGGCGGATGATTTAATATAGATATCCCCACGTTTGTAACTTATCACTTTCAGTCCCCCATCCCACACCAATATCAGTCCGATAAAACATGTTGGGTATCATTATATTTTGAATCCTTGAATAAACGAGCTTGCGCGCTTCTTCAACTGTTGTGCCTGAGCCGGTAACCACGAGCACGCATCCTGAAATCCCGGCAATGCGCCAAACACCATCGTCAGAAACTTTAATATCCTCAATATGAACCCCCTCCATATTTTGTTTTTTGAATAAAACCGCAACGTCCTTATAACTTTTAACTGTTTCCGCGCTCGCCTCTTTATAAAAATAAGATGGCACCAAGATTCTAACTCCTATCTGAAAACCCTTTTTGGTTTTCAGCTCAAAACTCTCTCCGTGCGCCAAGCGATAAAGCCATTCACCTGCGGGCATAGTGATTCCCTCTTCCTGTATTTGAATAGTTGGATATCCAAAACGGGAAGTAAATTCCAACGGATATATGCCCCTTCCATTAACTATACAATTCAAGTCTATATAACCGATATATTTTGATTCACGAAGTGCGGGCAACATTTTTTCAAGCGTGGAACGGAATAAAGTATTTGTTGCGCTCCAAAACATAAGCGTTCCCATTTCACCTGAAAAAGGTCCTATGTCGCCGGGGAAAACGCGTTTATGTTCAAAATTAACGTTTATCGGATAAATAAAGTCGTTACCGTTAAAAAAAGCGCCCACAGCAACCTCAACTCCGTTTATATATTTTTGCAGTTGAAATACCGGGGCCTTTTTCTGCCACGCAACTTTATTTTTCTCAAAAACTTCCAACAAATCTTTTCCATCTTCTTCCTCACCAAGGAATAACAATCCTTTCCCGGCTGATGGCGTATTGCCGCTTGGTTTAAATACATAACGATCGGGATTGTTACGGATAAATTCAAGTGCCTGATTATAATCTGTAAAATTCCAGCTGGGCAAAATACTTATATTATATTTTTTAAGTTCTGCCTGCCCAAATTCCCTATCTATCTCAAGTTTATCGGTATAAACACTGCCACCCACCACAAACTTGCCTTTTGCGCGTAATTTTTCGGCAGCCCCGCCAAAACCAACATCATCAAAAACAATAACGTCGGCCCAATCCTGATAGGCCTCCCAGGAATCAACTCGTTCAACAAAACCGGTATAAACATCTTCATCGCTTTTAGCTTTAATATAAGCTTTTACTTCGTGACCGTCTTTTTTGACTTGCCATGCCAAATCGCCGCTTAAACTTTCAAGCGACACAAATAAAAATTTCTTCGCGCTACCGGCAGGCGCCAAAACAACTTCTGAATTCTCTGCACTATTTTGTGATGAGTTCCCGTTATTTGCCATACCAAGTAGTAGAAATTCGACATTTAACTGCCCAATTCCTACCAATTTTATTAAAAAATATATTAGCTTTTAACCGGATGATGAAACGCTTTGTTCGCTCTAGCGAACAGTCAAATTTTCACTACCTGGCATAAATTAAGGTTGCAAAATATCTTCACTTCTGCCGTTTATAGATATAACTACATTTTTAATAGTAGAAAACTGTTTAAGTGTTTGTTCTATCTCCGCTCTTATAACTGTAACGCGGCAGGATCCACCAACATTTACACCCAACATTTCATCAAAATCAGCAAAAGCCGTGCCATTATCTATCTTTAAACTTATAAGCTTTGTTCCTTGGTTAATAGAAGTAAAAAAACCGTTATCTCCTTCATTTATAGTCGGACCCGCAAGCAGTTGTTTAAGGGCGGCTTTTGCAACTCCTGTGGTTTTTGGTATGCGACGATCTTGCGGATAAACCTTATCACAATTAAGAGATCCGGGATCCATCTTTCTGTTACCGAAAAAAACTTTGACATTGGTTGTCTCAACTTCAGCAAAAACAACCGGAACGATAACCTTATCTAACTCTTCACCGTCTTTGGGAGAATACCAAAATACCTCAACTGTTCCGCTTATTCCCTTTGGTTTCGGATACATCGTAGATATTTCAAAGGCGCCAAACTGTCCCATATCCGGACTAAGTGCTGTTGTGAAGTTTTCTACCAATAAAGAACCGTCTGCATCTTTCAGGCGATAATTAACCGTACTTTCAAAAACACGCGCTTGGCCCTTAACGATCAGAGGCAAACCAACCTCATCATTGGCTTTTGGTTCACTTATTGTAATATTAACTTCTTTCGGCGGTGAAGCGGGTTGAGTTTCCGGCGAAGGCACCTGTTCTTCATTCGCAGTAGGAAGTACTGAAGATTGCGATTGATCGTCCTGTTTATAATAAAAAAATACTACGGCCAACAAAAGCAAAACCGCTGTTATTGAAAAAAATAATGTTATTTTATTATGTTTCACCCCGTTAAAAGTCTGGATTATAGCTTTTATGCGTTGATAAAAGCGCTTCTCCAAACTTTTGATTATTTCCCCGATATTGCATGCACAAAATTTAAATTAAATTTTGTGCGGAAGACTTCTAACGGGGTTTCATTTTTAAAAAAGTTATCCGCCATAGGCGGACCCGCCTTAGGCGGGAAACTTTACGCCTTCAGCCAAAAGAAGGCGGAGCTTTTTGGCGGTATCACGATTATATCCTCCGGGTTTTCCGTCTGACCTTATTACCCTGTGGCAAGGAATATCCGAATCGTAATTTTTCTTTAAAATATTGCCGACCGCACGCCAAGCAGTAGGACGTCCGGCCAAATACGCAACTTGTTTATACGTACAAACTTGTCCTTTTGGTATGCAAGCTACAACATTATAAACTTTTGTCTGAAAATCTTGGTTCATTGTTTTACTTTACTGATTTGCGCTAAATGAAAGGCTACGATACCAAACGCAACACTTACATTTAAAGATTCTTTTTTGCCGTGCATAGGTATTTCCAATATCCGATCGGCTCTTTTTAAAATTGCCCGGGATAATCCTTTTATTTCGTTCCCGACAACAAGTACGATTTCTGACTTACCCACGTATCGTGCATCTATATCGTAATAAGGAAGGGAGTTTCCTGCTTGTTCCACCGCGAAAATATTTATTCCTTTATTGGCTTTCTTCAGTTGGTCCAGTAATTTAACAGTTGAAGAGAATTTTTCCCATGCAATATATTTTTCGGCATTCAAGGAAACTTTAGCCAAAGCATGGTTGGGCCCGCCAAATCTATCAATGGGTGCCGGAGAATAACCGCAAAGATATATCTTTTTTATCCCTGCAGCATCTGCGGTACGGAAAATAGAGCCCACATTATGAACACTACGAATATTATGAAGGACGACTATCATGGATTCAATTTAACATTTCACCCTGAGCGGTTCGACCGTCCCGAGCTCACCGCCGAGGGGCTCAATGCCGAAGGACTCACCATAACCGGTTCGGCTGAACTCACCGTCGAAGACCTGAACTGGTCGACTGGGTCATTCAACATTCAATAATTCAACCTCAAATATCAATGTTGAGTTGGCTGGTATCGCACCGCCGCCGGCTACTCTGTCGCCATAACCTAATTCTGCCGGTATGGTTAATTTCCTTTTACCGCCTTCTTTCATGCCTGGAATACCTTGTTCCCAACCTTGAATTACCGAACCCGTACCAATAGTAAATGAAAATGGCTGGTTTCGGTCATAGGAACTATCAAATTTTGTTCCATCCGTGAGCGTGCCTACATAATTCACAGAAACCGTATCTCCGGCTTTGGCTTCGGCTCCCGTACCTACCACCAAATCTTCTGTCTTAAATTCTTCATTCGCTGCCGGGCTAACATGCTCCATATTCATATCTTCTGGTTGTTCGCCTGATTGTTGTTGCTCCATATTTGTATTTTTATCTTTTAAAAATGAATTAACAAAATATAATCCCAACGACATAATTATACCTATTACAACCAGGCCTATAATGAAGTTTAACGTATTTATTTTTTGGATCTGAGTCATACCAGGTAGTAGAAATTCGACTTTTCAACGATGAAGATTATCGAATTTCTGGTTAAAAATAGTTTAATTTTAATTAATATTTCTAGCCAGTGTAGCTTGTTCGCTTACGCGAACAGTCGAATTTTCACTACCTGGCATATATTTAAAGATTAAAATTTAATATATTAAAATTCTATCACCAAGTCATATAATTTCAATAGTTTTTCGGCGAGAACGCGTTCCTCCGATTATTTTTATCCTGCCTACTGATATATCCAAATATTCCGCAATAAGTCTAATTAGCGCATGATTGGCTTTGCCTCCAACCGGTGCCGCTTTAACAGAAACCATGAATTCATTTACGTTTATCTTCTTTACAAGATCTTTTTTTGCTCCTGTTTTTATTTTTACAAATATTCTCATCTTGTAATATATTAACATACAAACAAAAAATCCGCGTATATTCGCGGATTTTTCATTTGCTTTAATTTATTGAACTATGACTTTCCCTTTCATCCACGGATGTGGTTTACATAAATAATTGAATTCCCCGGAGGTATTAAATGTATGAGAAAATGATTCTCCGTTACCCAATAGAACGCTATCTAATTCTATTCCGGATTCGCTGGTAACCGTATGCCCGGCAGAATCATTATTTGTCCAAACAACTGTTGTTCCCGGACTAATATGTAATTCTGCGGGCACATAAGCAAAATTAGATATGGAAACATTTACAGTTACCGTAGCCGGAGGCGTTGGCGGAGTTGGCGGTGACGTTGTTGTAGTAGGCGGAGGCGTAACAGTTGTTGGAGGGGGCGGTGGCGTAGGAGTTACGGAATCATCCATCATCTCCATATCAGAATCAGACATATCGTCCATGTCTGTGGGCGTATCTTCATTTTGGTTTACCGAAGACGGATTTTGATCCGAAAAAGTATCGGGTTGTTTAACTGACGAAGCCCAAATTATACCGACAACAACAAGCACAGCAGTAGCCGCAATTCCCACTAACATTAAAAGTTTATTTTTAGGCATACCCAGTATATCAACTTCGACAAAAATAAATTATTAAAATAGTAATTTAATTTCTCGAATTGATCAGATTTAACCCAGTAAATAAACATGAACATCTTCCGGGTTGTCGCTCAAGCGACAACAGTCAAAGTTGTATTTCTGGGCATATATTTATAGTTAATTATAATCTATCCTCTTCAATATTGAAAAGATAATATATTAATTTACCTGTTATCCCCCTCGCTGGCAATAACTCCCCTTTCACGCCTGGATTTTAACTTTTCTAGATTCATCTTGGCTATATCTTCAAGCTTTAATCCTAATTCCGTTGCAAGCTGCGCTATATACCACAAAACATCCCCTAATTCCTTTGCGATCTCTATCTTTTTATCTTCGCTCATTATGCCCTTATCGTTCCTTATGACTTTTTTTATTTTTTCGGCAACTTCACCTGCTTCACCGGTCAAACCCAACACCGGATAAATATAATTATTATCCTTATCGGGATATTCAGCGGTTTTACGAGATTCTTTTTGATATTCTTCAAATGTCATATTTTTTCAGACCAAAAAAAGTTGCACCCGTTATTGCCTACTATTGCTGAATGGTGGATGTTGCCGGGAATTAAAATCCTGTCACGCGGACCGCAATGGAACGTTTCATCCCCAACCTTAACGGTCATAGTGCCATCCAAAAAAACCAAAAGTTTCCTGGTTTCATGGCTGTGCGTTGGATATTCAAAGCCGGCAGGTACCGAAAAATACATGGGGCTAAAACCTTCTTTTTTTATCTCGGCAAATATCTGGTCTTTATCCATTGTCCTATAAAATCCCCTCTGATACATAAAATTATTCTATCACACATTAAATGATTTACCGCGAAGCTGTGAGCGTCATTAGGGCGAAGACCGATTTAGCCGGAACGGCTATATAAATGGAGGGGTCCCTGCAGACGCGAACGGCTTTGAGGTAAATTAAAATCCTACCAACTGCCTCCTCCACCTCCGCCAAATCCGCCCCCGCTAAAACCTCCGCCTCCCCCTGAAGAGGACGGCGGCGGAGCAGAAAACGTAGAATTCATATCAGAAACCGTATCATTCATAAGAGACGTAAATGCTATAGCATTCCAGCCAGATATGGTTCCGCCTTGATACCAGGATAGTGCGGGAATAGTTAAACTTTCAAACTGTTTTGCCCATTCTTTCTCAACTCCCAAAACCATCGCAAAAGGCAAAAACTTTTCGAATAATTCCGGAGTGCGTGTCGGAGGATTATGAAATTTTATACGGTCTTTTTCAGCCACAGAAAGATATTGTTTAAAACCGGCAATATGCTCATAAGCAAGACGGCCTTTTAACGAACGACACGGCATAAACCAACCAAATACTACGGCAATTAATCCGCTCAAAAACATGGCACCAACACCTGTCGCGTTTAAATCTTTGCCGATAAAAACCGTGAAAAAACCCAAAAGAACAACTAATGCTATTCCGGAAGCGATTGCTTTGAGGCGTGCTTTTTGAGGGTTTTGCGGAAAATAACTCTTAAGTACTAACGATTCATATAAGGCGCTATCTATTTCACTTATATGTTCATAAAATGCTCCGTCTTTAAGCTCTGAAACTTTTTTAGATGGCGATCCCGGAGTTAAGATCCCCAGGGCGTCTAAAAGTTTTGTTTCCCAGTCATTGGGCGTGCGCGGAAATTCAGCAGAACGTATAAATTCCCAGTCTTTTTTTTGTTTAAACCCGAACAATCCCTGCTCTTTTGTTTCTAAAAGTTTTATTTTAAGAAAACCTTCCATTGCAAGATTAATGACTCCGGCTCCCAGATCGCTGTTGTCCGAACTTTGGTCATATATAACCCCAACCTCAAGCGGTGAAAGTTTATCCGGCGCTTCATATTGCGGAACTATAGTATTTCTTCCTTTCGGATCCCGCCCGCGTTTCCACCAAAAAATACCGTAAACCAAAAAGTATAGTATCGGCAAAAACAAAATTGCGTTATCGCCTATAAACCAAAGAATATTCCGGGTCATTCCCGGCTCAACCAAAATTCCGCGCGGCCATTGAACCACGATTGTAAAACCTTCCCCCGGTAAAACGACCCCGCTGTCAGTACGGAAAACAATACCGGTTTTGGGGTCATAAACAGAACTGCAATCCTCTGTTTCGCTTCCATATATACCAACAAAACATGCGACCTTAAGTTTTTCTACAGCTACCTCTTCGGGAAGAACTACCCGCGCCTCAACTCCCTTAATTTCAGCCAGCCATCTGTCTCCTGTTACATTCCAATATAATTCTACCTCGTCGTTTGGATTAAAAAGAATAGCCCGATTTACGGTATAAGTAATTATATATGTATGTTCTCCGCTGATTAGAACTTCTGCGTCGCCTATTTTTATCTGTATATCGTTATTTTCTTTACTAACCTTATAATCATAACCTGCGCCATTCTCATCTGTTACGGATAAAACTTTAAGACGCACAGAAAAATCATTCAAGTTTGTACTATAAGTTATGGGAATATCACGATATATTCCATGTTTCTGGTTTACACCAAAATCATATACAATTTGCTCGGTAACCTTTATTGAAGCATCCTCCTGAACAACAATAGTTGAAACAAAATTATTTATAACCTCATCATACCCGGCAGAATCTGATTCCTGGGCATTTGCGTAATTTGATTCGGATATATCAAAAACCAAACCGAAATTAACGACAAAAGCAACAGCCAAAGCTGCTGCCGTCATTGATATTTTAGATAAACCTCGAATTAACAACACGCCTTTATTTTATCACAAAGTCTTCTTTTTTGAGTCCAGACTGGCCCAAAGATATCGACACGCATATGTACGGTAAGGACGCCACCGCTCTGAAAGTTGAAGTGCTTTTTTGTGTTCCGGATGCTTTTTTAAACGATATGCTTTTTGTATCGCATTTTTAAGTCCCAGATCACCAAAAGAAAAAACATCTTCGCGTCCCATGGCAAACATAAGGAACATTTCTGCGGTCCATTGACCTATGCCCCTAACCTGCACCAATTGGCTTATTATTTCTTCATCAGACATTTTATTGAATTGCTTAAAATAAAGTTTTTTCTTTTCAACGGCTTCAGCCAAATTGCGTACATATGTTGCTTTCTGAAAAGACATGCCCACAGCGCGCATTCTGGCTTCTCTCACGCGTAATACCTGTTTTGGTCCGGGAAAATTTTTGGAAGGAAAAAGATTACGGAAACGTTTTATTATCGTATCGGCTGCTTTCCCCGATAACTGTTGGCTTATGATTGATTCTACGAGAGCACGAAAATAATCTTTTTCGGGTTTAAAATTTGATAGTTCAACGCGGGAAATTATGCCGGCAAGTACCGGATCCGAATTGCTAAGATATTCTTCTGCTGTTTGTTGTTTTCTGTTTTTTGTCATACCAGGTAGTAGAAATTCGACTAAATAAATCTAGTTAGATTTTAACTTTTACCTAAACTTTTCTTTGGTTCTAATCAACCGTTACCAAATAATTTTATCGCGTCGTTCCGCTTTGCGGAACAGTCGAATTTTCACTACCTGGCATAAATCCAAACTATCAAAATAACTACTTGAACGCAAACCAAATAAAAAATCCCGTCCGTTAACTAACGGAATCGGGATTTATTTTTCTTTTCTCGTGCCCATGAATTCTTTTACCCAATCGGGCAGATCCGGGATCTTGTCTTCCAATAAGCCATAAAGCATTGTTGGTTCTTCATCGTTTGGCCAATTACACAAGGGTGCCGTGGTTTCAACCAACTGCAAACGCGTTACCAAAGCTTCATTTACACCGAAATAAAACTGCATTTTATCGCCGTAAAAAGAAAAGCTTATTTGCCCTAAAAACTGATACCAATCAAAACCCTCGCGCAAACCTGAAACATCAATTGAACCGTAAATTTTACCGCTTCCGATTATTTGATTTTTTTGCGGGTCAGTCGGAACATAAGAGTTTGCGCAAATAAGAAGTTTCTTTTCAGGATGCGCAGCGATTACGTTTGTTGGCGAAACAACGATACCGTCCTCCCGCTCTTCAATACTTCTTTTGCTCTGAATGATCTTAAAACCAAGGTCAAATATGATTTTCAAAAAATCATTCCAGAAAATACCGGCATGCGTATCGCCGATCTCAGCTAAAATAGCGCGCTTGCGCATTTTGTTCTGTTGCAAACAGGTAAAACCCAATTGGATTGTTTCCGCATCATCTGCGTATGATTTTCCGGTTATTTTTTCGGCTGTATCCAGAGAGTCAAACATCAAAGCTTTAAGGGCGCGTTGTCTAAGCTGTTCGTCGCTCATCTCTTGTCCTATTTTTTAAGGAATTGTTATTATTTACTATAAAATATATTTACTAAATAGTCAAATAAAATATGCTGTTTCTTTGTTGACCGGTTAAAAACCTGTGTTAAACTTGTGGTAAAAGTACCGGAGCTTAAGCAATGGCTCAAGAAAATGAAAATACGGCTGTTTTGATCTTATACGACAGCAAAAGCAAAATGGTACAAGTGCTTGCAAATTGCATAGCCAACGGTGTTCTCCAGGTTCCTGGCGCGCATCCTAAGATATGCTCTCTTAATAAAACCGAACCCTCAGCACTCCTTGAAGCTGATGCCCTGGCAGTAGGATGTCCCAACTTCAGCGGCATAACCGCGGAACTTAAAGGTTGGTTCGATAACACCGGACATCTTTGGGAAACCGGCGCATTTGCAGGAAAACCAGCATGCGCATTCACTACAAGCTGGTCCCGCTCTGCAGGAACCGAAGCGACCTTACTGCAAATTATGCACTTACTTTTAGCTAACGGCTGCTATATTGTGGGTCTTCCCTGGACCGATGCCATGAAAGAATCCGGCTCTTATTACGGCGCAACCGCTCACGGTAAGGTCACTCCACAGGACCGCGCTCAGGCACGCGCACTAGGCAAGCGCTTGGCGCAATTGGCCGTAACAATAAAACAAAATAAATAATCCCGTTCAAACGGGATTTTTAATTTATTGTTTACATTAAAATAAAAGTTAAATACCGCACTTTTCTTGAATGGCAGAAATATCGCTTTCAGAAAGTTTTTCGGTTAACCCTTCATTTAATTTATACATTATATCCGTGGGTTCTTCGGAATGCTCAAGACCCAAAGCATGCCCCATCTCATGCGTTAAAACCCGGACAAGTTGGGCGCGGTCTTCAAACTGATAAATATTAATTTCCTGTCCGCCGATATCGCTTTTATATAAACCCTGCTGGAAAACCTCGCCACGCTCTCCGTTTATATTATTATAACGCGTAGCATCAAGATTAAGGGCTGAAGCCATCTGATTTATTATTGAAACTAAAGCATTTATATCTTTGGCTAGTTCATTTAATTGCTCGGCTGTCTGATTTAATTTTTCAGCTAAGGCATCTAAAGCTTCTTTTTCCCGGTTCAGTTTTTCATATTCGCCTTTAGGCGCTCCACCCCGGCTATTCCAATATTCAACCAGCTCTTCATATGCTTTTTTGCGCTGATTAAAACTGCTTAAAGCTTGTTCGTATTGTGTTTTAAGGAAGTTATAAGAATTTTTCATGCTGTCGTATTGGCTGGAAAGCTTGTCATAGGTCACCTTATCAGTGCTTATGTTAATGCCCAATTTTTTTAAGCGTTCAGTAGCTTCCTGACGATAATCATAAATTAAATTTATTTTAAGATATCCGTCTTCCTTATACATAAAAAGTTCTTTGGCTACAGGAGTTTCCCAAATCTTTTCAGCCTCACTCACCGCGGAAAGAAATTGCTGCTCGGTCAACCCAAACTCGGGACTAAATTCTTCCAACGCATACTCAATAGGCGCTTTACACGGCAGATATCGCTGATTTAGAGAACGAAAAACCATCATAACCTTGTCGTTATAAAAATAAAAAACGCTTCCAAGGACCGCAACCAGAACAATTAATTTAATTGAGGCAAAAATCTTACCCATAATAACCATTATACACAATGAAACTATTATTTTTAATTTCTAACACCGATATAAGATTTTATTGACGGGTTATTGTCTATAACCTATCGTAAAGCCTAGATAAACCTTGATAATTTAATATACGTTCACAAAGGAGAACCGTTGGCAAGTAAAAACCCCTGGCGTCTTAGCCGGAATGTCATACCGTCCCGATACTTTATCAGCCTCACGCCTGATTTTGATGATTTCACCTTCCGAGGCTTATCTTATATTAAGGTAAATATTGAAGAGGCCACTTCGATTATAACTCTTCATGCTGCTGAGCTTGATATAACAAACGCTGAAGCTAACTTAGGCAATAAAACAAAAAACATTACGTATAACAAGAAACACCAGACGGTCTCTCTTGAATTCATTGACCAGTTACGCCCGGGAACCCGATGGCTGACCCTTGGATTCAAAGGTAAACTTAACGACAAAATGCATGGTTTCTACCGTACATCCTACATGGTAAACGGTGAAAAGCGCTGGGGTGCGGCTACGCAGTTTGAAGCAACAGATGCGCGACGCGCTTTCCCTTGCTTTGACGAGCCGGATATGAAGGCTATCTTTACTATCCAGATAATTGCGCCTTTGCATATGACGGTATTATCAAACATGCCGGCATACTCTATTCCTGTTTCACCAAATAAAATAAATAAAACAGTTGTATTCGAAGACACCGTACCGATGTCTACATACTTAGTTGCATTCGTTGTAGCAGAGCTTGAATATATTGAAGGTTTTACCAGAGACAACAAACCGGTTCGCGTATGGGCTACGCCCGGCAAGAAAGAAATGTGCCGCTTCGCGCTTGAAGTTGCTCTTCATTCAATAAAATATTTTGAAAAATGGTTCGGCGTACCTTATGCTCTACCCAAACTTGATATGGTCGCCTTGCCTGATTTTGCTTCCGGCGCCATGGAAAACTGGGGACTCATAACGTATCGCGAAACAGCTTTACTTATAGATGCAAAAAACTCTTCAGCTGCTATGCGCCAGCGAGTCGCAGAGGTCGTAGACCACGAACTTGCGCACCAATGGTTCGGTAACTTAGTTACTATGCGCTGGTGGACACATCTTTGGCTTAATGAAGGTTTTGCTTCATATGCGGGACCAAAAGCTGTTGATGCTCAATTTCCAAATTGGGATGTGTGGACGCAATATATAACAGAAGATTATTTCCCAGCACTTGGCGCAGACAGTTTGAACAATACCCACGCTATCGAAGTTTCTGTTAAAAATCCCGATGAGATCCGAGAGATCTTTGACGCGATAACTTACAGCAAGGGTTCAGTAATTAACCGCATGCTTGAATACTATTTAGGTATTGAGGCTTACAGCCGTGGTTTGAGTTTATATTTTGATAAATATAAATTCGGCAACGCTACAACAGATGATCTCTGGCAAGCCCTTGAAGAAGCTTCGGGTAAACCTGTCAGCGAACTTATGGCGCGATATACTCGCCAAAAAGGATATCCTGTTGTAACAGCTTATCTTGATGATGAAAAAAACGAACTTCGGCTGGAACAGAAACGTTTCATTTTTGACGGCAGTAAAGATACCAAACACTCGCTTTGGCACATTCCCCTTTTAATGCAAACAGGTGAAAATGAAAACACGTTAAGCTATTACATGCGGGACCGAAAAGCTGTTGTGCAATTAAATTCCCGTGCATGTTCATGGCTTAAGATAAATCCGGGACAAAGCGGTTTCTATCGCGTTGCTTATTCGCCGGAAATGATATCGCGCTTGGCAATAGCGGTTAGTGAAGGCGCTTTGCCGACAATTGATCGCATCGGTCTTCTCAATGATGCTTTCGCGCTCGCGCGAGCCGATTTTATAAAAACAAGAAGTGCTCTTGAGCTTCTTGAAGCTTACAAAAGCGAAGACAACTATAACGTTTGGCGTGAAATCGAACACGGCTTAAATCTCTCCGGCAAACTTATCTCTGCTGACACATGCTCTTACCTGCAATTTAAATCGTTTGCGAGAGATTTTTTCAAACCAACAGCAGAACGCCTTGGTTGGGATAAGATCCCGGGTGAATCCTTTACGGATATTTTCTTGCGTTCGCTTGCAATTACTAACATGGGCAACTGGGGAGACCAAGATACAATCGATGAAGCCAGACGACATTTCAGCTCTTATGTTAACGGCGGAGAATTAGACCCGGATATCCGAAATGCTGTTTTCTTACTGGTTGCAAAGCATGGCGGCAATGAAGAATTCGAAAAGTTCATCAAGCTTTACGAGAACGCAACTTCGCCTGAAGAAAGCGTCAGAACTCTGAGAGCTTTGGGCTCATTCAATGACACCGTAATTCATGCCCGGGCGCTTGATATAGCGCTTAGTGAAAAAGTTCGTCCGCAGGATAAACTGCGCATGGTTTGGTATTCGAATAAAAAGACCCATACCTTAACGTGGGAATTCGTGAAAAATAACTGGGATGTTTTCCTGAAACTTTATGGCCACGGCGGCCTTGGCTTTATGAATGGTCTGATAGCTTTGCCTGCGGGATTCTCTACGCAGGAACAACTTGAAGATGTTGAACGTTTTTTTGCAACACACGACGTGTCCGGAGCCGACCGCGCTGTTAAGCAGTGTCTTGAAAAAATTCGCTCCAATATTGCCTGGCGTGAACGAAGCTGTAATGAAGTTATTGAGTGGCTTGAAGAAAAATTCTCCTATAGAACATAGATTTAATGAAACCGTCCAGCTCTAATTTTTATTAAGAATTCTGGATGATTTAAAAGCGTATTGATAAAACAATACGCTTATTTTTATATAATAATTTACTAAAATTAGGGCTGGACGGTTTTTTCGTGCATTCATTGTGTGTTAATCTATATATAAACGAATATCCGTTTATTATTCTTATAAAATATGAGCATTCCTAAACCAATATTATCAGTTTTTACCAAAACCTTTCTGGTACGCTACTTTCTGTTCATTGTGCCGGTAACAATAATGATATTAATTTTGACCATTAGCTACGAAAGGATCATGCAAAAAAGCATCGCAGCTTTACCGCTTGAATATTCGCAACAACTTACAAATGTGATCCGTGGGATACTCATGATCCACGCTTATGCCATTATCACGATCCTGTTTTTCTTTTTCTTTGTTGTGATCGGAACCCTAGTAAGTATCTGGTGGACATTTAGACCGACCCTTAAACTTTTGAAGGCTATGGATAACGTGGCAAGGGGTGACTTTTCCGTACGCTTACCTGAAGATTCAAAAGATGAAATAGGACGCATTTTCAAACGTTTCAATGCAATGACCCAAGGACTTGAAGAAGCTGCAGTCAAAGGTTTTATGACCATTGCCTTGAAACCATAGAAAAAATTATCGCGCGCAATATTAAAAATCCCCGCACTTTTTGTGCGGGGTTTTCTTATTGCAAAAATCTTTCTTTCCGAAAAAGAATATATGAATAAATTATTAACCATACCAAAGATACCGCTAACGGAACGATCGCGACAACAAAAGCAAAATCCGCGGGAACCAATATTCCAAACATTGCGATGATACCGGAGACCTTAAATATCAATCCGCCTATTTTATGGGTTTTCTCCCAAACCATGTCTGAGGATATTGTCCAAGGCGTACGTATGCCAAAGAACCAATTGCGTTTTGTGCGGGGCAATATTGTGCCCATTATAAAGAACATCATCCCGAGCATAGGTGCGGCTGCGCGCGCAAAATTAAAACGTATACCCAAATTCCAGGCTAAAGATAATGCGTTAAAAAACATAAAAGTAAACACCATCAAGACAATAGATAAGTTGTATTCTTTACGGAATTTTTTAAAATTTTCACGGAATGGGTCAATATATGGCACTATAACCAAAAACAAAAATACTATCGTGGCTATTGCCGGAAATAAAAACAACCCGATAAATTTATTTCCGTAACCGTCAACTTGTCCGGCGCCGTTCCAATGAACGGCTATTTCCGAAGGCAGCATAGGATATACATAGATACTTGCGATAAAAGAAACGCCTATCAACACAAGACTTAAAATATATGCTATTGCTGTAGACATAAAAATTATATTTCTTTAATGGAATAATTAAGAATTGTATTATTATCTTTAAAATTAAACTCTCCTTCAAAATTCTTACCGGCCAAAAGCAGAGGCATCCAATAGCGGTCATCTGGCCACATCGTATCATACGGAATATTATTTTTGTCGAACCATTGCGGTCTCATCTCTTCTGTTTCCAGGGGTTCACCTTCAAATTTTTCAGAACTGAAAATATGCACTTCCTGCAATACATCCGGCTCTTCTTGCGAATGAAATGTTATTGTGCCGCGTTTATCTAACCCGTTTGCTGATATACCGCACTCTTCCTGAAGTTCACGCAAAGCCGCGCTTTCAACGCTTTCGCCTTGTCCAAGTTTTCCGCCAAAGCCATTCCATCGTCCCGCACCAAAACCCCGCTTTTTCATCCCCAAAAGCACGCGGTCGCCGTCATGAATTATGCATAAAGTAAGTATTTGTTTCACAATAATATTATTCCCCAATTTAAGATTTTCGCAAATAGACAAGAACATTTCTTGCCCAAAACAAAAACCCCCCTTATAGGGGGGCTTTTGGACTAAAAAAGATTAGGAGCGCTGTACGTTTACAGCGTTCGGACCTTTTGGAGAATTCTCAATTTCAAAAGTTACAGCGTCCCCTTCGCGAAGTTCGTTGTATTGAACTCCTACCAAAGAATTGCTGTGGAAAAAGACATCTTTTTCCTGCCCTTCTACAGTGATGAAGCCGAAACCTTTGTCAGTAAGTTTTTTGATTGTACCATTCATGGTTTAAACTATTTTTAACTTGAATAAAATGCAAATGTAAGTATTTTTAAACTCGACACACTTTTTAAAACAAACTTCTTTGCTTACCGTATACTTTTGGTACACGGTGCTACGATACGTTAGTACGCAACTTGAGAAGAATAACACACGACAACCTAAACGTCAATACTAATCCGGATAGGTTTCCGCAGATATTTTAATCGGCGCTTTTAAACCGCATACTAGTTTCGTAATCTGGAAAATATTGGTGCAGGGTCGGAAGGACAAATTGACCAAAAATAGATTCTTTGGGTTCGCGCGAAAGTAAATATTCAAAAGAATTTTTTATTAATTCTTCAGGAGTTATTTTTCCCTGCGTGAGTTTCTTATAATAATCTTCCGCCACAGTAACTGAATGCTTGGTCTCGCCGATATCATCATGGACAGTTACCTTAAACGTCCATCCATATGGCGTAATTGTCTTATTATCTATAATTATCTCGATCATATTTAAAAATAATCTATATTCCTATATTTATATTTTAGCGCTTCTTATGTTTTTGTTAAGTTCCCAACCATTTTTCATATAGAATATTCCCTTAAGCATTGCGAACTGTTCTCTTGACACATTATATCAATTAGCGAGAATCAAGGTAACAGCTTTTTGAAAGGAACGGCGATGACAAAGCCAAGGGCTTTCCAAGACTACTTTCCTCGCATGACATGTTTCGGGTGCGGTCCAAACAACCGTTCCGGACTTAAAATAAAAAGTTTTTGGACAGAAGACGGCTTAAATGTTATCTGTTCCTGGAAACCTAAAATAACTCATTCCTCGGGTATGCCAAATGTACTTCAAGGCGGCATCATTGCCACACTTATTGATTGCCATTCTATTTGGACAGCGATTGCCTATGATTATCGAGATGAAAACCGTTCCTTCGGCACTGAACCTATGCCTGGATATGTAACCGGAACCTTTAATGAAATAAGACTTATGCGTCCGACCCCATTGGATGCAAAAATTGTTTTATGCGCGCGCGTTATAAACAAACTTAGGAAAAAA
This sequence comes from Parcubacteria group bacterium GW2011_GWB1_40_14, assembly GCA_000996085.1. Classification (GTDB taxonomy): domain Bacteria; phylum Patescibacteriota; class Minisyncoccia; order Terrybacterales; family GWB1-40-14; genus GWB1-40-14. The sequence continues at coordinate 20,311 of LBYG01000005.1, forward strand.
GCAATAATACATTGCGAACTATTTGCAGATGGGGTGCTATGCGCAAAAGGAGAAATTACCGCCATACGCCTTGAAGAAAGCCGCTATATACGCTGATAAGTATACAAATTACCGCTGGAAAATTCAGCGGTCTTTATTTTAATATTTTATAAAATATTAAAAACCGCATGATAATTCATGCGGCTAAATACTTTATGCAATAAGAGTTGTATGGAGAATATCTTGTATCGTCTCAACACTGCCGCCATAGGGGCCGACAATTGAAACCTTCCATCCGCCCGGAAGAAACAACTTCTGCGCAATGCGCGTTACATCTTTTCGCGATACATTATCAGCATCGTGTATAGCATCAGTCGGTGTTACAGCTTTCCCGTAGGAAAGCTCTGAACCCACTAACCAGCCCAAAATTGTAGACACGTTGTCTGAAGACATCGCTAAATTTCCTGCACGGAAACTTTTTGCGCATTGCAGTTCATTGGCAGAAGGCGGCTCATCCATGAGTCTTCGGATCTCTAAAGCAATCGCCTGTATAGCTTCTTCGGTCTTTGTCGGAGAAACTCCTGCGCTACATACAAAAGCTCCAAAGTCATGGCCGTTTCCGTAATCTGAAGTAACGCTGTAAGCAAGACCCTTGAGGGTTCTGACATTCTGAAACAGACGCGAGCTCATTCCGCTACCCAAAATGCCGTCAAGAACAATTGCGCTAGCCCGGTCATTTGAGTGAAAGGCAGGAGCTGAAACACCAAGCGTAATGATAGCTTGCGCAAAATCTTTCTGCTTAATAACAATTTCCGGATTGGCTGATGAAGAAATCGGCTCATCAGGAAAACCATAATAAGAACTTGTGCGCGGCAAACCGGAAAAATATTTTTCCGCAAGCGAATATGCAGACTTAACATTTAGGTCGCCGCTGAAGGCAAGAACTGCTTCCCGCGCATTATACATTTCTTGACGAAAACGCACGAAATCCGGACGGGAAAACTTTTCCAGATTTTCACGCGGTCCTACGATCGGGCGGCCAAGAGATGTGTCGCCATACATTAATTTATGCAATTCTTCCCAAGCGATGCTTGAAGGATCATCGGCACGTCTTGCCAATTCCTGTAAAACAGCTCCGCGTTCAGCATCAATGTCTTCTGTACGCAATTGCGCATTAAACAACATATCACTCAAAACATCCATCGCAACTTCAAATTTATTTACCGGTATGCCGATTACAAAATATACTTTATCGTAACCGGTGAAAGCGTTAAAATTCCCTCCAACGCCTTCGATCGCTCTTGATATGATCTCTTGCGTGGGATAACGGATACCGCCACGGAAAAACATATGCTCAAGGAAATGCGCTATGCCGTTTGTCTCTGCGTTTTCACGACGAGCACCAGCACGCAAACCAAGGACTACATGGGAACTTAAAATGCCTTTCTGAGTCACAGCAAATGTACGAAGTCCATTCGAAAGGACCTTGCGCTGGATATCCAAAGCTAACTCCTTTTTCAAATAACGGTTTCCTTATTTAATACCATATTTCTAAATTTTTGCAACCAGGTAGTAGAAATTCGACTATTAGATTAATAAATTTCTAGATTTATTATATAAAGTATTTCTACTCATAACTAAATAAAAATATTCTTTATTGTTCCGCAACTGCAGAACGGTCGAATTTTCACTACCTGGCAAGCAAAATGCCCCGCTAAGCGAGGCATTTTATTTTAACAATTTATCACAACATTATTCCTCAAGATCAATGACTCTATCAATGCGTATCTTCTCAACAAATTCAGGCACGTGCGAAACCAATATCATTGCGCCTTCATACTTGTTAAGGGCTTCGGCAATGATCGGAATATGACGAAAATTCATATGGTTGGTCGGCTCATCCAATATCAAAAGTCCGGGCTTTTCAAATATAAGATGCGCAAATGCCACCAGTCCTTTTTGGCCTTCGGATAAATTCCCTATTTTAGTACGGATAACTTCGGAATTAATAAGAAAACCCGCGGCAACACTGCGCATATATTCTTCATCTTTATCGGGAGTAACTGAAATTAAAGATTGGTAAACCGTATCGTCAAAATTAAGAGTTGAAAAATCCTGCCGGTAATAACCTATCTTAACGTCTTTGCCCACGGTTATTCCTTTTGAACTTCGCCTGACAATGGATTCCAACAACGTGCTTTTACCTATGCCGTTTGGACCTTTAAGCAATAAATGGTCGCCTTTCCTCAATAAAATATTTGCTTCGCGGGTAGTCGGCTTATGCTTCTTGTTCATTGCGGTAAAAGAAGAAATGGTTACGATTTCGCCTTGGAGGCCTTCTTGACGCGGAATAGTAAACGGACGGATGGCTTTGTCTTCTTTACGAACATCTACTTTTTCTTCTTCCATTTCCTCTGCTTTATCCCGCATGCGTTTGGCAAGAAGACGCATGCGTCCGCCCTTATCAGCAAAATAATTCGCTTTTTCTTTGTTCTCCTGTATTTTTTTGGCCAGTTGCGCGTTCTTCCGGTTTTCCCGCTCTATACGAGCCAAAATTTGCTCGGCAACATCAAAATAATTGCCGGTATATTGTTCTACTTTCCACGTATGAACATCCAGATAAAGTACGCCGTCGGTGAACGCATTTAAAAATTCAGCGTCGTGGGAAATAACAATTACGGTTTTCTTATAATCAACCAAAAATTGTCTCAAATGCGCAATTCCTGCTTTATCCAGATTATTTGTCGGCTCATCCAGCAAAAGCAGATCGGGATTTTGAATAAGCGCGGAAGCAAGCAATAGCCGCGCTTGTTGGCCGCCGGAAAAAGTTTTTATAAGTTTGTCATGCGGCGCGTGCAAATTAACCACTTCAAGCACCTCATCTATTTTGGGGTCGATATTATATACTTTTTGCGCAAAGCATCTCTGGAAAAAATCTCTTACCGTAAGCTCAAACTCTTCGCGCAAAATAACCTGCCTGGCCATGGCGATAGTTAACCCATATCCTATATTAACTTTACCCATATCCGATTTAAGTAAGCCGGCAATAAGCGCAAATATAGTGCTTTTACCCGCGCCATTTTGTCCCATAAGTGTTATTTTTCTTCCTTGACGAATAGAAAAATCCACCTCATCTAAAATGGGGCGGGTCGGACTATATTCAAAAGATACCTGATCAAAAGAAACAATGCTTTCTGCTTTTGCCATAGCTTTAAAGATACCTTTTTATTAGCTTTTTGCAAAGAAAACGGCTCTGTCGTTTTTTATTTGACACGGCGCAGTTGGCTATATATAAAACATATAGATAAATATGTACGTTGAAAAAGAGGCTCAAAGTGAAGCAACTGCTTACAGAAATTTTCTACGGCGCCGCATTTATAGTGATAGTTCTGTCAATTGTTCTTTCTGTCTTTTTGTGTCTTATAATCGGGCTCCTGCTGTTTAAGCTGTTGCTTCCAGTCTTCGTTATACTCCTGCTTTTGGCCTGCAAATTTCTCGGCAAGATCTTTCTCCTGTGGCTTGATTCTTAAATATTCTCGTAAAAAATAACCGTCTTTATTCGACATGTCGCTTCCGTGACAAAACAGGCGCATGCACAAAACAGGCGCATGCAACAAGCATGCGCCTTTTTCTTAACAAAAAATCCGGAACAATATTCTTATATTCTCAAGAATGTTGGAATATTATAATAATAAAAATTCGACTTTAAACGTCATTTTCATTATCAATCTTCAATTTCTTCATAGTTATCATAATCTGATTCCGCTTCAACTTCCTCTCTAGCGTCCTCATAACCTTCTTCATATACAGACTCGTCTCTTCCTCTAACCAAACCTGCAAAAATTTCAAACAAGCCACTAATTACAAACCAAAACCAACTCCATTCAACAGGAGAAAAAAACACTAAAATAAAATAAAAAATAATAATCACAAAATTTAAGACTTTCTACCACAGTACATTTTTAAGGCAATTTTGACAAGAAAAAATACCGCTTCAGATGGTATTTTTATCACAAATTTTATTGGAATGCTTTGGGCTTACTAATTCGATTGTTCTAATCTACCCAACCTGACTTAACCAATCCTGCAGATACATTATTATTCGTTGAATATCCCTTTCGCTTAAAACATTATTATGCGCAATTACATTTCGCGATTGTTCTAAATCATCTAATCTAGTTTTAATCCAATCTTGCGAGGGGAAAAGATCATCAAAATAAATCCAGTTTTTAGTAATAATATCTGACATATCTCCAAAATCCGCATAAGAGATATCGTCTTTCGCACGAGGAGAATGCCATTTGTTTTTATCATCTTTTTCCTGTCGTTCTTGGACTTTTTTTCGAGTCGGCTTGGAAACAAATTTTTTCCACCAATCGATTCCTCTTCTTTCACTTAACCTTTCCTTTATAAGTTCTCGGACAGAATTTTCAAATGCAAAAAAGACGGTATAAATGCTGGACATCTTTATCGCATTTAACCTAATTTGAGAACTAAAGTCTTCGATAGAAATCATTCCTTCTTTTTTACTATCCCCGTCATTGCCGATTATCGGAATTTGTTTAGATATAACTCCTATTTCTTCTAGAGCTTCAAGCTCATTATTTAAAAGCAATGCTTTAAATATAAAATTTTTGGTTTTTTCAATCACAATAAATGTTCTTTTAAGCTTTTAAAGATAGCATTATATACTGAAATATCTTTTGTTACGGGTAAGTGGATTTGAATATTATAATGAAATTCCGGAGATAAATCTTTTGCAGGACTTGGTTTGCTATCTTCTATATTATCTTCAGCTGGTGAAAATTTTTGTGAATTCTGAAAATCTGCCAAATTAGCCAAAGCTTTAAACGTTGTTGCCATTTTTCTTACAACCGCATCTCCCTTTCCAGTTTTGGTACCAAAAATTCCTGCTAACTTTTCGGCGCTTGCATTTTGCGCCTTTTCATCAGCAAGAAAGACGTCTTCGTATACACCGCGTAAAGAATTTCCTAATATTTTTTTAGCATCTGTTTTATTTTTATAAGCTCGATATTTTTCAGTAGGAACTCCGGTATTATCTAAAAAATCAATTCCTTTTAAAACGGAAATAAAAGCTCTATCGTTAGTACCTTTAAAACCAATAGATTTTAAAAATTCTATAGTAAATCTTGGTGGAACGCCCGCGTTTTGAATAGCTTCCATCATTTGTGGAAGTCTACCTACAGAATTCATATATGCTTCGTTAATCATAATTATTTTCTTATTAGATTTATAAATCTTTTTTATACTTAACTTACTTTACCATACCTATTTAGTTAATTTTGATAACAAAAAATGTTGCTTAATAGAACGTTTCATAAATTCTCTATAATTTATTTTATTTTTTCAGTATTAGAGTTTAATTAAAATTAAAAATCGCACAATTTCTTGGCTTCTATAAAAATTAATTCGGCACGAGCTTTTAAAAATTTCTTATAATTATTACTCCAAATTGGAGAGTCATCACCGGTCATAATGAACTGTTGATTTGCAGAAGCGCGAAAACCCTCGTTAACGGATTGTAATTTTCTAAAATATTTTGATGGTGGAGTATTAGCAATAAGTAAATTAGTATTCTGAGAAACCCATGCAATATTACATACAGAATCAACAAGTAATTTATTATTACCTTTTAGCTTGGTTTTCAAATAATCTTTTGGAAAAATATGGTGTTTATCAACACTTTTAATAGATCGCTTACGTTTTTTTATACCCTTGATTCTTAAATCGATATTTGAATGTAAATCCAAGGGTTTACGCGCCTGTAAAAGCCCTAACACGGCTTTTCCGGTTGCTGATCCAACCGGAGCTTCCATTAAACTATCAACTTGAAATTGTGCTCGGTTTAATCCTGGGATATAGGCCATATCCTTCGCGTTAATAAAATTATTGAAATCTACTACCCCCATAGAAGCGGCCTCGCTACCATATCTATTATTAAAGCTTGATCTCCAAAACCATTGTTTTAAATAAATATTTTGTGCGGAAGATATTTCTTCCCGTTTTTTTTTCATAAAATAAGCTGTCAAAGGAACAAGAAGCGGAGGATAGGGCAACAGCTTTAACGGTATATCTATATCGTCATTAATAAAAACCAATGCGTCAATATAAGCTTCTTCTGCTTTTTTATAATCTTTAATTAAATGTTCGGTTTTAAGTTTTTCTAATATATCTTTAGGATTATTATTAATATCGTTATAAATAGCAATTGACCTGATAAGATTTTCTCCTGTGAAATCTTCTGCTGTAAAATTGCCGTCTTCTAAAATTTTTTGCGTGCCTTCAACACGATCATATAAATCAAAAATTCCTGGAGCATAAGTTTTTGCTGAAATAAGATTCATTAAAGAAAGCGGTGTACCCTTGGCATTAAGATATTGAAAGGTTTTACTTACTACATCTAAATCAACTCTCTCATCAAAAACAAGAAGCGGAACTTCATAATCCCTAAAAAGCACAAGCTTTTCTAAAATTAACTTATTAATAAGGTTATTCTTTGCGGCTTCTGCATAAAAGCGAGTGAATTTATCTTGCGAACCCAATTCACTTGCGGAGAAACTTTTTTCTTATCCGGACGTTTACCATAAAAACATTCGTCATCAATACAGAAATAAATTTCATATTTACTTGAAATAGCTTCGGGAAGGTGCAAATTTTCTGGTCTTAATGCAAATAATAATGAGGTTAAACGTTGTTGCCCATCTAAAACATATTTAGAATGTCTTCTGGGTTTTGCTTCAGGAGGAACAATATCACCAATAAAACGAAAAGCTTCACCTAATTGATCTGAATCCCACAATAAAAAAACGCCTATAGGAATTTGATCATAAATACTGTTTAAAAGTTCAACGACTTGATTTTTTGTCCAAACAAAACTTCGTTGAAATCTTGGTAACACGAATTCTGCATCGTTAACTCCCTGCAATAAGTCAGAGATTCTTCTTGTTTCTGGTTTTAATAAACCCTTCATAATAGTTAAATATTAATTATTATAGTTCAAACTAACATCTCATTAATTTTATATAAACAAAAAATATTTGCTTTTTTGCTTTCTTCGAACATAACCTAATTTTCCCGCCCAAAAGCAATAGATTTCATTTATACATTATATATAAAAGAGATAAAGATAGTCTCAAGAAGAGATAAAGAAAGTCTTAAGAAAAGATAAAATATGTTTACTTTACATTTAAGCTAATATATAGTGAAAATATCCAAAAAACCTATGCGCATACTGCTTGTTGAAGACGACATAAAAATACGCCGATTTATAAAAGCCGGTCTCGAGGCCGAGCTTTTTATCGTGGATGCCACGGATAATGGGGAGAAAGGTCTTTCTTTAGCTTCTTCTAACGATTATGACCTTATAATTTTAGATAATATGCTACCGGGCAAAAACGGTCTTGAGATCTGCAAAGAATTGAGACGCCAAGGTAAAATCACGCCCATACTAATGCTTTCGGTAAAGGCCGATACAAACACCAAAATTGAACTCTTAAATAGCGGAGCAGATGACTACTTAAGCAAACCCTTTTCTTTTGAAGAACTGGTGGCAAGAGTAAGGGCCCTTTTACGTCGGCCAAAACAACTCAATGACGAAGTTTTAACTATAGAGGACTTGGTAGTTGATTTCAAGAAAAACAACGCAAGACGCGGACAAAAAGAAATACATCTCACACAAAAAGAATTTGCTTTACTTGAATATTTGGTTAGAAACCGTGGCGTAGTGTTGTCACGCGGAATGATACTTGAACATGTATGGGATATGGAAGTAGACCCCTTCACAAATACAATTGAATCCCATGTGTCTAACTTGCGTAAAAAAATAGATGCGGAGGGCACAAGAAGACTTATTCATACAGTAGTAGGGCGAGGATATAAAATTAACGCGTAAAAATCACAAAACTTATAGTTAAAACCGTTCCACAAACTTTCTGGGGCGGTTTTTGTCTTTATCTTGTCTTGAGACTATCTTTATCTCTTCTTGAGACTATCTTTATCTCCTTACAATAGAATAAATAGGTGCTTAATGGTCAGGAGTTTCTGATGGCCAAAAAAAGAAAATTCGCGGACGCGCGACAAGAGACCTTTGAAACAAGAAAAAAAATAGGCTTCCCTTCTTCTCCAAAAAAATGGAAAGACGCAAAAGCAAACTATTCCGAACATGAACTTGTAATAAACAACCACCCGGTCATGGAAGACTGGGAAAGTGATTATATGCAAGTGCTTGCTTCTATCGCCTGTTCACAAGGTGGCAAGGTGCTTGAAATCGGCTTCGGAATGGGTATTTCATCAGGCTATATACAGTCCCATGATATTGTTGAACACGTAATAATTGAGGCCAATAGCGACGTGTTTGATAAACTTATTGAATTTGCTAAAAGCGCTCCCGAAAAAGTAACACCGATATTTGGATTTTGGCAGAACGTTACCAAAGATCTGCCGGATGAAACGTTTGACGGCATCTTATTTGATACGTACCCTTTGCAGGAAAGTGAAGTGCATAAAAATCATTTTGATTTTTTTGTTGAAGCCTATCGTTTGCTGAAAAACGGCGGAATTCTTACCTATTATTCAGATGAAATAAATGATTTTTCTCCTGAACACAGGTTAGCGCTAGAGCGATCAGGTTTTAAAAACATCAATATGCAAATATGTGATGTTAACCCGCCAGCGGATTGCCTTTACTGGAAAAGCAAAACAATTGTAGCGCCGATAGTGAGGAAATAAGATGGCTGCAAAAAAGACAAGAATCTATGGTTTGCACCTAATGATAGACGGCTATGATGCCGATAAAGAAAAATTGGCAGATGTTTCATTGATCTATAAAACCCTTCTTGAAATGCCGGCACTAATAAATATGCAGCATGTTGGATTTCCGCATATCATCCAATTTAAGGAAGCGGAAATTGCCGGTTTGTCTGGTTTCATATTCATTGTTGAGTCCCACATCAGCATACACACTTATTCAAACAAAGGTTTTATCAGTATGGATGCTTATTCATGCAAAACTTTTGACCCCGACATACTTATTAAGCACATAAAAGAAACGTTTGGAGTCCAAACAATGGAAACAAATACCGTTGTGCGAGGAAAACGTTTCCCTATTAATTTTAGAGACCCCGCCGATAAGCACTTTGACAGCGAAACAAACAAAAGAGGCAACCGATGACAGAAGATGAGATACGCGTTAGAAGAGCACAAAAAAAAGATATACCGCAATTAATTAACATTGAACACATAATTTGGAAACCTCTGGGCACGCCCGTATTTGATTCAAGCTATTTTATAACCTGGTTAAAAGTAAATCCTGAGGGATTTTTCGTTGCAGAATGCGACGGAATACTGGTGGGTTATACCTACGCACAAATATTTAATTTTGTTTTTGAGGATATTGAAAATTTTACATCTTTTGACGCAATAGCAGACCATGCATATACGACCAAAACACATAACCCTGCAGGAAATGCATTGTTTGGCGTAACCATAACTTCTACACGAAAAGGCGCGGGTAGAAAACTACACGAAGCCATCCTTAAATATGCACAAGACCTTAAAAAAGAATATTTCGTTGCAGCAACGCGCTTATCAGGATTAAGCTCCTACATTAATATGCTTATAGCCTCCGGATATGATATTGAAATCACTACCGATTTAGAAAAAGAAGTGGCTTTGTGGTATGCGATAGAATGCACTAAAATGCTTAATGGAAAGATTTGGGACGTTTGCGACACGCAACCCGATATAAAACTGCCCCAACCGGAAAAACCAGACAGCGTGATTGCCGCACATCTTTCGGTGAATAAAGAATTCGGTCTGGCGGCTCTATTGCCGGAATTCATGCAAGATCCACAAAGCAAAAATTATGCTATTTTAAACGTATATAAACTGTCATACTAAAAATAAAATACTATGTTCCTCTTTACTTATACAGCCGCAATATTAACGATAATTTTTATCGGTTTTGCGGCTTTTATTTTTAAGAAAAAACCTAAAGATCCCGTTGCTAAGTTACTATGCATCAATATGCTGGCCGATGGATTATGGATAGGCTCAAATGCCATGGCTGATATATCCACAACGCCAGGAACATTAATTTTTTGGAGCGGCATGGCGCTCATTGGCGCAAGTTTTTTTGCCAGCACGTTCCTTTGTTTTGTAGATGCGTTTATTCACGAAAAAATACCTGCCAAAAGATCATTTTTTATATACCTCTTACCGTCTATCTTTTTTTCAGTATTCGCATTTTCAAAATATTCTATTGCCGATACCTTCTTCCCTCCAGGACTGCCGGCTCAGATAGCGCCAGGAACTTTATATAATATTTTCCCTTTGTTCCTTCTTATTACGCTTTTATATTGCGCTCTTCGTGTGGCCGTAACTTATAGAGGATCCGGAAGCCAAAAAAGAAAACAAATAGTTTATATAGATACCGGCTTTATTATTGCCATACTGGGAGGAGTAATTTTTGATGCTATTTTACCTCTTAAAGGAGAATTCCGTTTCTATACTTTAGGACCTCAGTTTTCAATATTCCTGGCGATCTTTTCCGCATACGCCATATTAAAACACCAACTTTTGGATATTAAAATTGTTATCCAGAAAGGACTTATTTATACGATACTTTTAGGTGCTATTGTTTTCGTATATCTGACCCTAATCTTTGGATTAAATCTTGTGATTGGAGATATAACCGGAATACGTGAGATAAGCGCGTTATTAACAATTATTTTGGGAATATTCAGCGTTCCGATAATTGATAAATATCTCAAAAAGATCACCAATCCGATATTTTTTAAAGATACCTATGATTACTCAGAAGCGATGCGGGACTTAAGTGAAATATTAAATAAAAATATTACCGTATCTGAAATAGCACAGAAAACATCGGACAAATTAAAGGAAATATTTAAAAATCGCGCTGTAGAAATAATATTGTTATCTGAAGAAACCAGTTCTTCGCTCAGGGATAAACTAGCATCAAATGAAGGCTCAGAAAAACTGAGCATTCCCATTTTACTAGAGAATAAGCAATTAGCTTTTATGACCTTAGAGCAGAAGATATCGGGAGATCAATACACGAATGAAGATTTAAACCTACTCAAAACCTTTGCCAATCAGGCAGCTGTGGCCTTGCAAAAGGCGATATTTTTTGAGCAGATAAAAACGCATTCTGAAGACCTTGAGAAAAAAGTTGAGGAACGGACAACTCAAATAAAAATACTGCAACAGGATCAGAAGCAAATGATGATAGATATTGCACACGGCTTACAAAGCCCGTTAACAATAATTATGGGACATTTAAATTTCCTTAAAAAAGAATTGCCGTACAACAAAGATATTGAAATATTTGAATATTCAATAGATGAGGTATCCAAACTGATCTATGATCTGCTTAAATTGGCTGCCCTTGAGGGAAGCATCGAAAATTACAGTTACAAACCTTTTAATCTTAGCGATGCCCTAAACGGACTTCTTGAATATTTTGACGTGGTCGCCCAAAGCAATGACATTAAATTGAACTACGACATAAAACCGGACATTACTATAGCCGGTGACAGACGCCAGATAGAAGAGTCTATTACAAACATAGTGAGCAATGCGATGAAATACATAAACAATGAAAACGATAAAGAAATATCCATATCTCTTACTAAAATAGATGATACGGCCGAATTAAAAATTAAAGATACCGGCATAGGCATTGCGGCAAAAGATCTCCCGCATATATTTGAAAGATTTTACCGCGTACAAGACGAAATACATAAAAACATAAAGGGGGCGGGCCTTGGCTTAGCCATATCAAAGCGAATAATTGAAAAATTCAACGGTACGATAGAAGCAGAAAGCGAAGTGAACAAAGGAACTACTTTTACGATAAAATTTAAACTTAATTAAACTAAGATTACGATAAATTATTTTGATCATCACAAAACCCCGCTTACGCGGGGTTTCCCTTTATTAATCTACTTGTATAACGTCCGTAAATACGGGTTTTTGTTCGCAATTTGAATAAGAAAGAATAAGACTGAGAACAAAAAACTATTAAATATAACTAAAATACAAATAAGCTGCAGACGCAATTGACCGCAAGGATAAACGCGCCTTTCTTTCTATTCAAGATCGCGCGGTGAGAACCCGAATTGATACTTGTCGCTTTCTTGCGCGTTTTCCGGGTACTCTAGCTCAAAAGAAATACTGCGATAATCAACTGCTCCAACCTCTCCGCAAACTTCTTGCTCAACCGCTTTAATCCCTCCCTGTTTCAAAAAAACGCTCGCGCACATCTGCTTGCTTTCTGTAATGTAATTAATAAAAACGCAGTCTCCTTGCGCGACAGGCGCGTTCTGTTCTTTCAGCGAACAATAAGTATGAGACTTTTCCCCGGTCTGTTCGATAAGCTCTGCGCTTTTTTGTTCAAGAGACTTTTCGGGTTCAGCTTTTTTAGGTTCAGTTAGCTCCTTTGGTCTTAAATCAAAGTATTCACTGTCCCGGCTGTAACAGGGCTCTTCGCTGAAATCCGCACTTTCCTGGATCAATAACGCGTGACATGCCTCATGGACCAAAGTCCGCTCCAATCCGACCATGCTTCCGTCTGTAGCATCCCGATCAATTATTATAATTCCCTTTACGGCAAGATTGCTTCTGTCCGGGGTATATGTCCCCCTGGCATCCGGTGAAACAAAAGGCACAAGCTGATTCTCAAATGACGTAATATGGATAGAAGACGCGCGCGTACAGATACGGTTATAGTCTTCCGGGGAGTACACACGGATATTTTGAAGCGCCGTTTTTATATTCTCCTCTCGCTCGTAATCGCCCCACCGAACAAACAGTCCTTGAATAGGAACACATTCAGAACGTGTAAGATTGAAATGATACACATATATTCCACCAAGAACTATAAGAAAAAAGGTTATCAGTGCTTTTTTCGCCATGAAAAATTGGGTGAATTATCGTGTAAATGATGCGCCAAGCACCGCAAGATCATTATTAGAAAGCTTCTTCTCGCCGGCATATGCGACCCTGATCATAACGGGTCCAATGATAATGGTAACTCCCTGATAATACTGAAATCTCCCTGAGGTCTTTGTTTGTATGTCGCCGATATATATTTTTTTATCGCCCATTATCACGGGTTCTTTGCCGCCGATAAACTCGCTTATAGTTTGCTCGGTCACGGTGAGATACTCCTGCAGTCTATATTCATCAATAATGACACTATCGTCGTTGGCATGCGAAAAATAAGAATGAAATGACGTGATATTATTTTGTACTCCATGACTGATGCTTGTCGGACTGAGCGAAAAACCCTGCGGAATTTTTGTTGGTGTATAAGTCTCAAAAGAAAGTTCTTTCCCGCCTTCACGAATCAGATGCTGATCGTTCTCCGGAATCATGACCAAAAGCGTTCCTTCGTAAGTAGCCGGAGCGATAGTAGAAGCAGTATTTTCTGTTCCACCGTTATCTGTTGCCCCCGGAACATTCCGGCGCGACTGCTCTATAAGATCGCCTATGATAACTTCTCCTTCCTTCTTTTCAAACGGATTGTGCGTGACAAAAAATACCGCGGTACCAAGAACAACGATTACGAAGAAGATAATAAGAGAAACTTTTTTCATAACTTATTTTCTATTCATTAAAACCTATTTTTCATGATACCACGCTCAAATCCGGTTCGTAATCAAACAAAAAACCGCCTATGAGGCGGCTTTAAAGATCAATCTACTTGTATAACGTCTATAAACACCGGTTTTTGTTCGCAATTTGGATAGAGAATGTTCACAAATTTATTTACATGCGCCGTGTTGCGGTGATATTTTTCTGCTTCTTCGTCTTTGAAACTCATAATATGTACGAACGAAACGCCGTCGGGTTCCTGAAAGGATTCGTAATATAACGTATCAGATTCGTGGTGTTTTACGGCGTTCACAAATTCACGGATTGCTTCCAGGCATTCATCCAGATGTTCTTTTTTGACTTTGAATTTCGCAATTTTATTGATCATATATTATCTAATAAGGGCTATGTGGATATTGATTGACTTTTCATATCCAAACTAATATAATATAAATATCACTACGAAAAAGACCCTTATGC
>LBYG01000006.1 GCA_000996085.1 Parcubacteria group bacterium GW2011_GWB1_40_14
ACAATTCCAAGCAGTATCTGTACATGCTGCACCACCGGTTACTCCGCCTTTGCTTGCAACTTTAAGCGCCAAATTTCCTGCTGTGCTGTCATAATAACTCACCCATGGATTGCCTGAAACGTCAAATTTAATTGAGGTGAACTGACCAGTGCTTGTACTTGTATTATCAACTGTCGTACAATCCCAGGCTGTTGAAGTACAATTACCGCCTGAGCCTATATACTTCGCGACTTTTAAACTGGTTGCAGTAGAGTCGTAATAACTAACCCACGGATTGCCTGCTGAATCAATAGCGAGTGACGAATATAAACCAACACTGTTTGCGGGATCATCTATTATACTGCAATTCCAATCTGGATTTTGTGGCGGGTCACTGCATGGCGAATCAATTAGCCGAACTCCATTTAACGGATTAGAGCCAACCAAAGACGTAACCATAATACGGTTATTTACTCCATTAATTGCCATATCCAAAGTATCTGATTGTTTTGAAGTTGGTTCAAATGCAATTGAAGTAAATGAACCAAAATCACCTGTGCCGGTGGGGTTGTCAACAATAACGCAGGTCCATGCGGTTGAACCGGTGCCACAACCCGTGCCGTTTGAACCAACATAATAAGCGACATTCAAACTGCATTCACTTGAAGGCGCGTTATCGCAAGAAGTTGTCGCGCCGGAATAATAACTCACCCATGGCACGCCAAGATTATCAAATTCAATTGCTGTATACTGACCGAAATCATCGCTGGCATTATCGTGAACCGTTGTGCAATTCCATGCCGTTGAGGTGCAATTACCGCCTGTGCCGACATATATAGCAATTTTCATCGTCTTAGCAGAGTTATCAAAATAAGTAACCTCCGGCTTACCGGATAAATCAATAGCCAAAGAACTATATTGTCCTATATCATTCGCGGTGTCCTCAATTGCAACACATATCCATGCGGTTGAGCCGGATGTGCCGCAACCCGACCCTCCTGAACCCACATATTTTGCTACCATAATAGCTGAAGCACTGTTATCGTAATAACTTACCCATGGCGTACCGGCAAAATCGAAAACAACAGAATTATAGCTACCCGTATCATCCGTATCATTATCAATAGTCGTACAGTTCCATGTGGTTGATGTGCAGTTTCCTCCAGAACCTACACGATTAGCGACTTTAAGAGAGGTATTCGATAAGTCATAATAACTGACCCACGCATTACCTGAAGTATCAAAAGAAATTGAAGTATATTGTCCGGTATCAGTTCCAGTATTATCAACTGTTGTGCAGTTCCAGGCAGTATCTGTGCATGCGGCGCCTCCTGTTGTTCCGCCTTTGCTGGCAACCCTAAGAGCCAAATTTCCTGCTGTGCTGTCATAATAACTGACCCAAGGATTACCCGAAGAGTCAAAAGCAATAGAGGCATATTGGCCGGTAGCAGTTGCCGTATTATCAACTGTTGTGCAATTCCAAGCAGTATCTGTGCACGCCGCTCCACCAGTTACGCCTCCTTTACTCGCGACTTTAAGAGAGGTATTCGATAAGTCATAATAACTGACCCACGGATTACCTGAAGTATCAAAAACAATAGAGGTATATCGGCCAACGTTATTTGCAGTATCGTCCACCCTTGTGCATGTCCACGCGGTATTTCCGCCGGTACAACCCGTTCCGCCTGTTCCGACATATTGTGCAACAGCCAAAGCTTGAGCGGTTAAATCATAATAACTGATCCAAGGATATTTAGTTGTCGGGTCAGTTGAAATATTGGAAGCGGTTTGAATAAGCTGAGTTATTTTCTGACTGACAGCTGAAGCATTTTGACGCACCTCTGCGCTCTGCGGTAGAATTGCTTGTGTTTGAGGAACGAAGAAGAGCGGCCACCAAAGCAACAATAACAATGACAACTCCGGAGGATATAGTTATATATATAAGCAACTCAAGAAGAGTTAAACCTGACGATTTATTTTTCCTTATTTTTCTTAATCTTCTTAAAAAAAATGCGTCCATGATAATAGACACAATATTAATAATTATTTCTATGTTTGTGCCCTACTATATATTATACATTAAATACTCATTGCACGTAATAATTTTATCCTCTCTTCAATTGGCGGATGCGTCAGAAAAAGTTTAGCAATAAAAGAAGTTTTACGTTCTTCTTTCAACGGGTCGCTTATGTAGAGATGAGAGGTCATATCATTGGCATGTTTCAAAGGTATAGTGCTTGAAGAGATCTTTACAAGCGCGCGAGCCAAACCGTCAGGATAACGGGTAAGCAATGCTCCTGAAGCATCTGCTAAAGTTTCCCTGCTACGGGAAACCGCAAAACGGATTAACGCCGCGGCAATGGGTGCTAAAATTGCGGCAACCAGCAAAAGTAATAAAATTATCCCTCCACCTTTTCGTCTTCCGCCCAAACTATTCATAATCCTGCTGCGGAACATCAGATCAACTATCATCGTTATAACGCCCGCCAAAACAGCCGCGACCGTGGCAACAAGCATGTCACGATTGCCTATATGTGATAATTCGTGTGCCAAAACACCTTCAAGTTCGGGTTTATCTAGCATTTGAAGCAATCCTTCTGTAACAGCAACAATAGAATGTTTCGGATCTCGTCCGGTCGCAAAAGCATTTGGTGAGGGGTCGTTGATTATATAAATTTTGGGTGTCGGCAACCCCGCGGCTATTGAAAGATTTTCAACAATACGATAAAGCTCCTGATTTCCGCCAGTTGGCGGACTTTCAATTTCTTTTGCTCCTGCAATAGAAGTAACAATACGATCAGAAAACCAATACGAAATTATGGTCATAAATATACTTACGACCATAAAAATATAAAAAATTGCTATCTCCTCAAAATAAAGGCTAAGCAACCATCCGAGCAAACCAATAATAAGCATAAACCCGGACATCAGGATCCAGGTTTTGCGAATGTTTGCGGATTTGTGGGTGTATAGTGTGGCCATGGAATCAAATTCCAATTTCCAAGAAACAAGATACAAACGAATCCCAAATTACAAAAGTCAAATTCCAAACGTGTTTGGTTCTTGAAAATTGATTATTGAATATTGTCTGGTTATTGTTTCTTGTATCTTGATTATTAAAGTTAATTTTACGAAGTAAAATTAACTTTAACGTTCTCTCTCTGTTCCGGTACTGCTTCAAGGTCAAAAAATTCCATTTTTTTGAATAAAAATAATTTCGCAACAAAATTGCTCGGAAAGGTTTCAATAACTATATTCAAATCTCGGACATTGCCGTTATAAAATCGTCTGGCGGCCTGAATTTTATCTTCCGTATCGGTAAGGTCGCGCTGCATTTGCATAAAATTTTCTGCGGCGCGCAATTGAGGATAATTTTCCGCAACCGCAAACAAAGTTTTTAATGCGCCAGCGAGCATATTTTCCGTCTGAGCATGCTGCGCGGGGGTATTTGAGGTCATGGCAGCTGTCCTGGCTTTTGTAACTTCTTCAAATACTTTAGATTCATGGCTCGCGTATCCTTTAACGGTTTCAACCAAGTTCGGAATAAGATCGTATCTACGCTTAAGCTGAACCTCGATATCGGCCCAAGCTTCGTTAGCGTGCATACGCAAACTGACCAAACGATTATAAAGGATCACGATCGCAACAACGCTAGCAACAATTATGCCCAATAAAACTAAAAAAATTATATCCATAGAATTTAATTCAAAAATCAAAATGTAAAAATCAAAATTTTGGTAAGTCACTTCGCGGCTTATTTTTGATATTTAATATGTAACTTTGATATTTGCTTTTTAATATTTACTTTATATATTATATCATATTACATCAAAAAACCTCCGTGAAAGAGGTTTTTTAAATTGTGCTATTCGTAATCTTCCATTCCGCCCATTCCCGGAACAGGCGCTCCTTTTTCGGCTTTCTTTGGCGCGTCTGCAATTGCGGCCTCGGTAGTCATAATTAAACCGGTAACAGAAGCGGCATTTTGAAGGGCAGTTTTAACAACTTTAAGCGGATCTATTATTCCTTTGGCCATCATATTTACATATTCGCCGTCAGCTGCGTTATAACCGGTTCCCTCTTCCGTTTCCATAACTTTCTGCAAAACTTCATTGCTGTCTTTTCCAGCGTTTTCTGCAATAACACGCAACGGTTTTTCAAGGGCTCTGAAAACTATATCCATACCACGACCTTCATCCCCGATTGCTTTCTTGTATATATCCCTGCTTTTAACTTTAGACGAAGCTTCAAGCAAAGCCAGACCGCCGCCTGAGACAACTCCTTCTTCCAAAGCGGCACGAGTTGCTTCGACTGCATCTTCAACACGATATTTTATTTCTTTCATTTCTGTTTCGGTAACGCCACCTACTTTTATAATAGCAACGCCTCCTGAAAGTTTAGCCAAACGTTCCTGTAATTTTTCTTTATCATACTCAGAATCAACATTCTCTATTTGCGCGCGTATTTGTTTTATCCTTTTCTCAATTTCTGCTTTATTGCCTCCACCGCCTACTATAGTAGTGTTTTCTTTTGTGACGATAACTTTTGTGGCTTCACCCAACATGGTTAAATCCGCATTCTCCAATTTAACACCAATTTCTTCAGAAATAACCTTACCGCCAGTGACTATCGCGATATCCTGAAGCATTTCTTTGCGTCTGTCACCGAAACCCGGAGCTTTAACGGCTAACCCATGGAAAGTTCCCCGAAGTTTATTAACTATTAAGGTTGCCAAAGCTTCTCCTTCAACGTCATCGGCAATAATAACAAGTTCTTTTTTGCCTGATTGCGCCAATTTCTCAAGTACAGGCAAGAATTCAGCTAAAGACGATATTTTTTTGTCTGTAATTAAAATATAGGGGTTATTATATGAGGCTTCCATTCTTTCAGCATCAGTAACCATATATGGAGATATATAACCTTTATCAAATTGCATACCCTCAACCAATTCTTTAGATAAGCCGAATGTTTGTGATTCTTCAACAGTAACAACGCCGTCCTCACCCACCGTATCAAAAACTTCAGCTATAAGCTTACCGATCTCGGGATCATTTGCCGAAATAGAAGCGACTTCTTGAACTTTTTTACCGCTTACTTTTTGGCTTGCGCCGGTTAATTCATCACTTATAGCTTCAACCGCTTTTTCCATTCCACGTTTTAAGGCTATAGGATTTGCTCCTGAGGCAACAACACTAAAACCTTCCGCTATCATAGCTTGAGCCAAAACTACCGCAGTTGTGGTGCCATCCCCTGCTACAGATTCTGTTTTTGTAGCGATCTCTTTCATGAACTCTGCGCCGATATTCTCAAATTTATCCTCGAGTTCAACTTCTTTTGCAACAGTTGCGCCGTCTTTGGTTATTGTTGGTGAACCAAAACCTCTATCTAACAGGACATTGCGGCCGCGAGGACCCAAAGTAACCCGCACCGCATTTGCAGATTTATCTACTCCCCGTTTAATCGCTTCTCGTGCTTTGGCATCAAATAAAATTCTTTTTGCGCTCATTTTTTTAAGCGTATAGCGGTTAGCGTATAGCGGTTAGTGAAAAATACTAAACGCTAAATGCTCAACCCTAAACGCTATTCGAGAACTGCTAAAATATCTTTTTCTTCTGCGATCAAATATTCCTTACCGTCGACTTTTACTTCGTTTGGTCCGTACTTTGTAAAAAGAACGGTGTCTCCTTTTCTCACAGACATCGGAACTAATTTTCCTTCATCAAACCTCCCGGGGCCCACAGCTATAACTTTTGCCTGTTCGGGCTTTTCTTTATCTATGGTATCGGGAAGAACAATACCCGATTTTGTTTTTTGTTCTTCGGCCAAAAGCTCTAAAACTACACGGTCTGCCAATGGCCTTATTTTTATTTTTTTTGATTCAGACATAGTAAATTAATTCAAAAATCAAAATACAAAGATCAAAATTTTGGTATCTCGCCAAAAGCGATTTTTTAATTTTGCCGAAGGCAAATGACCTTAACTTTGATGTTTGGTATTTAATTTTTAATATAAGTTGGCACTCTATATAGTTGACTGCTAATTGTATAGTTTAGTCTATCTCAATTTACTGTCAATACCTGTTCTTTTTAGTGCGCTTTATGGTCAATTTGTGATTTTGACCAAAGCATGCTAAGATATATTTACTTGATAATTGGCTTTGCCCAGCTCAATTTCACTTAAAATTACTGGAGCTATAGCAAAATGATTATTCTGTCCGCAATTTAAGATTAAACATACTTTTTCTTAATTGGGCTGGGCGTATTTTAATAGGTCTTACTGTGTTACGTTTCTTACTTCCAATACCGCTAAATGCCTTCGGTCTTTTGTTTACTGTTTGGATATTGCCGCAATATATACCCAACAGCATTACTTTTACCGGAGATTTTCCCAGTTTATTACTGGCTGGTGCCGTAATTGGAATAATAAACGGTATACTAAAACCGATACTGCATATTCTTGCCTTTCCTCTTATATTTCTTACTGGCGGAATATTCTCTTTTGTGTTAAATATAGGTCTGCTATGGTTAGCGGATTACTTACTGTCTGACCTAACTATAAATGGACTTATACCTCTGGTCTTAACTTCATTTATACTTTCATTCATACATTTGTAATTGCTATTCTTTTGATCGTAGCGATATTACTGCAACAGCGAGGTACCGGCTTGGGCGCTACTTTTGGCGGAGAAGGAAACGTTTTTGCTTCAAGGCGCGGATTCGAAAGGATATTATTCCTGTTCTCAATAGTACTTACTGTACTTCTTTTTGCTGCAGCTATCTTTGCTTTAGTATTCATTAAATAAGCAATTAATTTCAACTAATTTCATTAGTTTCAATTAATTTCTGAAACTTATTGAAATAACTGGAAACAATAGAAATTTATTGTTTTTGTTATTATGTTTCTTAAGAATCTGTGGCAGCGCCTGATCGCCAAAGAACGCTGGAATCAAGCCAAGCTTGAAAACCCCAGCTCTATTTGGCCAAGCACCTTTCAGTGGAGTAAATTATTATCTGTACTTTCCTTGCGCGAAAAGTTAATTTTGGCTATTTCTGTTGGAACTTTTATAATTGCTTTGGTTATTTGGGGAGCCTATTTCTTAAATAAACATACAAAACAAACCGCTGCTTACGGCGGAGCATATACTGAAGCTATTGTCGGGCAGCCCAAACATATCAATCCGATATTGGCGCCTACCAACCCCGCAGATCGCGATCTGTCTGCATTAATTTTTTCAGGATTAACACGCTATGACAATAAAGGAAATATTGTTCCTGACCTTGCGGAACGATGGGATATTTTAGAAGACGGAAAAGTATATGAATTCCATTTAAGACCGGATTTGGTTTGGCCTGACGGAGAATCATTAAATGCTCAGGACGTAATATTTACCATCCAAAAAATACAAAATAATTCCGTAAGAAATTCTCTACTACCCAATTGGCTTTCGGTTAAAGCAGAAGAGGGCTCTGATGCATCAATTGTAAAATTTACGTTACCCGCTCCATATTCACCTTTTTTGCAAAATACTACAGTCGGCATATTACCCAGACATTTATGGGCTGAGGTTCAAAACGAAAATTTTTCGGGGCATGAACTTAACACTAAACCGATGGGCGCCGGGGCATATTCAATAGATAGAATCGAAAGAGAAAGACCTTCGGGCTCAATTGTTTCGATAACACTTAAGCCAAACGAAAAATATTGGGATCGGGCGCCTTATATACAAACTTTAAAATTTAAATTTTTCCAAACCCCGGAAGAAGCCGCTGATGCCTACAGACAAAAAAGCGTTGACGCTATGGGTGGAATTAATGCAAGTAATGTTTCGCTATTGCGCCAGAATGACCTCGTGATTTCAGCATCATTACCAAGATATTTCGCGATATTTTTTAACCAAACCGCCTCTAAAATTATAGCTGATAAAACTGTACGATTAGCTCTTTCTTACGCAACAGACAAAAATAAAATACTTAATGAAATTTGGCATGGTTACGGACAAACTCTGGATTCTCCGCTTGTTAACGGCATGCTTGGCTATACAGAAGACCTGCCAAAATATGACTTTGCTCCGGATCATGCCCGTAATATTCTTGAGGCGACCGGATGGACCGATACCGATAATGACAACATAAGAAGTAAGGGCGGTAACAATCTTGTAATAACTATTACTACTTTAGACAATCCCGAACTTACCAAAACAGCCGAAATGCTCAAATCAATGTGGGGCGCTGTTGGAGTATCCACAGAAATAAAAGTACTTTCAAACTCACAGCTGCGCGATGATGCAATACGCCCAAGGACCTATGAAGCATTACTTTTTGGATACGAACTATCTATAGACCCCGACCCTTTTTCTTTCTGGCATTCGTCGCAAAGATTCGATCCTTGGCCGAACCTTTCCCTATATAACAATAAAGAAATGGACAAGATCCTTGAAGAGGCCAGACAAAAACAAAATCCTGATGAACGAGCCGAACTATATAAAAAATTTCAACAAACAATAATTGATGACGCGCCTGCTCTTTTTTTGGTTGCTCCTGAATTTATATATCCAAATACCCCAAAATTAAAAGGCATCGAAATTAATTTCTTAGCTAATCCATCCTGGCGTTTTGCAGAGATAAAAAATTGGCATTTAAAGACTAAAATTGAATTAAAATAATGTACCCCGTTAGAAAATTACTAATATTTATGAGTTATTATTTCTATAAAACAAATTACTCATCTGGTAGCCGCCAAACAAGTTCAATATCTTGTTTGGTCGTTAGCTTACATGTAATTTTCTAACGGGGTGAATATAAAAACAGAAAAACTGATTACCGGATTTTATGACCAGCTACAGAGCGGTATTAAATCAGGGATGAGAGTAAAGTTAAATACAGCTTCGTATAGAAACTTTAATGATCTGGTTATATGCGGCATGGGAGGCTCGGCGCTTCCGGGAGATATTCTTAAAAGTTGGCGGTTTTATTTAAAGAAATTAAATAAAAATATTGTAATACATAAAAATTACAGACTACCTGACTCGATCAAAAGAACACGACGCTCTCTTATTATCTGTATATCTTATTCCGGTAATACCGAAGAAACGATTAATGCTTACCAAGAATCAATCAGACATAAATACTCTGTAATTGCCATAACTTCCGGCGGAAAACTTGCGCAATTGGCAAAAAAGAATAAAAAACCTTTTATTTTGGTTCCGACAGGAATACCGCCGCGTTTTGCTTTGGGCTATCAACTCGGCGCAATAATTGGGTTATTTGCTGAAGCAAATTTAATTTCTGCAAAAGAAAAAAATTCTATCTTAAAATCTGCGCGGGAAATTAAATATTCGGCTATAAAAAAACTTTCATTATCTGCTTCAAAAAAGATCTCTGACCGCATACCTGTTATTTATGCCTCTGAAGCGAATAAAGCATCAGCTTATCTGTTTAAAATAAATTTCAACGAAAATACAAAAATTCCCGCATTCATTAACTTTTTCCCGGAACTTAACCATAACGAATTCAATAGCTTTGCTGTTTTATCAAAAAAACAAAAACACTTTATAAAAAACCTTATCGTTATCGTGCTGAAAGATAAAAAAGATATCCCGGAGATAGTCCGAAGAATTCGCGTTACTGAACTATTTATTAAAAGATCCGGGGTAAAACTGCTTGAAGTTAAACTAGATCAAGCTTCTATATTTGAAAAAACTTTTTATTGCTTAATCTTGAGTCAATGGATCTCTATATTTTTGGCCCAAAAATATGGCGTGAACCCTTTGCCAACAGACTTAATAGAGAGGTTCAAAAAAGAATTGAATAAATAGTTATCTTGCTGCGCGTCTTAAATCTTGTATCAGAACAAAACACGATATCAGACAAGGTGACTAGACCAACTTTAGCTTAAACTGCCCGCGTGGCGGAATTGGAAGACGCGTTAGCTTCAGGAGCTAATGGCCGCAAGGCCTTAGAGGTTCGAGTCCTCTCGCGGGCACAAATTAAAAAATCAAATATTAAACAGCAAATATCAAAATAGTTCAAAAAGAAACAAACACCAAGAAACAATTCGCCAGCTGGCGAAACAGACAAACTCCAATAATCAAATTCCAAATTTCAAAACCGTGTTTGGCTGTTGAATATTGGATATTGTGATTTGTCTGGTTATCGCAAAGCGGAACGCGATATAAATCGTTTTCCTTGAAAGACAAGCTTTGCTTATTGTATCTTGTACCTTGTATCTTTAAACCAATTTTACTTTTTAAATTAATAAAATATGAATCCATCTAATTTTCCGTTTTCGCCGCCGACGCCTCCGAGTTATCCGCGTCGAAACCCTCACACACAAAGACCAAATAGAAATAATCCGCCCGGAAAAAATGCGCCTATGGTACAGCCGCACGGACCTGGCGCGCCCCGAACACCAAACAGCGGCGCCAGACAGCAAAACCTGCATCGTCAAAAAGGGCGTAGTATAGTCCAAAATTATAGTCGTGATTTTCGCGATGTGCTGAAAATAGTTCCTTTAAGTGGTTTTGAAGAAGTTGGCCGCAACATGATGTATCTTGAATGGAACAGAAACATCATAATAATCGACATAGGTTTACGCTTTCCTGAAGAAGACACCCCCGGCATAGATTTTATTATTCCCAATATAACCGCGCTCCGCGGCAGAGAAAAAGATATCCTCGGTATTTTCATAACGCATGGCCACATGGATCATATGGGAGCGGTTCCCTATCTGATTGCCCAATTGGGGAATCCTCCTATTTTTACCACCCCCTTAACACAAGCAATGATACTCCGCAGACAGGATGATTTTCCTCACACTCCTAAACTTGAAGTCCATACTATAAGGAAAGATGAACGCAAACCGATACACCTTGGACCCTTTACCATTGAAGCTTTTCACGTAAACCACAACATTCCGGATTCAATTGGTTTATCTATCGCCACTCCCATAGGCACAGTGGTACATTCCTGCGATTTTAAATTTGATTTTAATCCTATTGGTGACACGCCCGCGGACATAGGCCGCATGGCAGAAATAGGGTCACGTGGCGTTTTAGCATTACTTTCTGATTCTACCGGCGCCGAACATCCGGGGCACTCGCTATCTGAATCGGTTATTATGGCTAATTTAGAAGAAATATTTAAAAAGTCAGACGGAAGAATTATCGCCGCAACATTCTCTTCTTTAATCGGCCGCATCCAGCAGATTATTATTTTAGCGGAAAAATACGGACGCAAGGTAGCGCTGGATGGCTTCAGTATGAAAACCAACGTTGAAATAGCGCAAAATCTTAATTACATAAAAGTTCCAAAAGGAATGCTTATTTCAACACAAGAAGCGCAGAAGTTACCGCCCCAAAAAGTAGTGGTAATGTGTACCGGAGCACAAGGCGAAGAAAGTGCGGTTCTTATGCGTGTTGCAAATCGTGAACATCGTTTCTTAACCGTTAAGAAAAACGATACCGTAATATTTTCTTCTTCGATAGTTCCGGGAAATGAGAGACAAGTACAGTATCTTAAGGATTCCCTGATGCGCCAAGGAGCTAATGTGTACCACTATAAAATGATGGATGTCCATGCGTCAGGACACGCATTTCAGGAAGATTTAAAACTTCTATTCAACATAATGAAACCCAAATTTTTTATTCCTATACACGGACAATTCTCTATGTTGAAAGCCCACGCAAACCTTGCCGAGGCTTCAGGCGTTAAACCTGAAAATATTGTTATTCCATCAAACGGCAACATAATTGAAATAACAAAAGATAAGATAGGTATATCTAAAAACGAAGTTCCTGCACAATATGTATTTGTTGACGGCTTAGGCATTGGCGACGTTAAAGATGTTGTTATTCGCGACAGACAACTTATGGCTAAAGACGGTATGGTAATTGTAATTACGATAGTCGATACTAAAGCGCGCATGGTTCGGGGCGAGCCGGATATAATAACCCGAGGGTTTGTATATAGCCGCGAATCAGAAGCCATAGTTAAAGAAGCCCAAAAACGTGTAAAATCTATTATAGATGCCCATCACAATCAGAATGTTCCGGTAAACTGGAGTTATGTTAAGGAAAATTTACGCGAAAAATTAGGTNCGTCAGGCTGGCGTAAAGCGACACATTCGACCTTGCTCAGTGTCGTCCTGAGTGAGCCGAAGGACGAAAAACAACGATTTAGACTTAAAAACTATTCTTTTTTACGTTATAATTATTTTACGCTTTTCACTTTTCCGCCCTAAGCAGATCCGGCTTTTTATAAGTCGCTTGCGACTGTATAATGAAGTGGCGGAAACTTTTGCACTTTCTTATGAGAATCGTATCAGGCGTACAACCTTCAAGCGACATATTACATATCGGCAATTATTTTGGCGCCGTTCGCCAGTGGATTGATTTAAAAAATACTAATAATGAATGTTTTTTCTTTATTGCGGACCTTCATGCTCTCACTGAACAGATAGCGCCGGAAGAACTAGAAAAACGTGTTTTGAGCATAGCTAAAGACTATATTGCTTTAGGATTAAACGGGCCAAATTGTACTCTTTTTTTGCAATCTTCAGTTCCTCAGCACACACAATTAATGTGGCTTTTAACTACATCTGCAGCTATGGGCGACTTGGAAAGAATGACGCAATTTAAAGAAAAATCTCAACGGGCCACAAAAGAAGACGGGGTTAACGCGGGACTTTTTATGTATCCCTTGCTTATGGCTGCGGATATTTTACTTTACCAAGCCGAACAAGTCCCTGTCGGCGATGATCAATTTCAACATTTGGAGTTAACACGAGAAATAGCAAGACGATTCAATTATAAATTTGGTAAGGGTGGTTTTGAATTTAAAATACCCGAACCGTATATATCAATAATAGGCGGCAGAGTAATGTCCCTAACTGATCCTTCCAAAAAAATGTCTAAATCCCTTGGCTCAGACAGTTATATAGGCATCTTTGAAGATAAAGACGCTATAAAAAAGAAATTGGCGCGTGCCGTAACAGATCCTGAAGGCTTAAAAAATTTAATAGAAATATATACGATGGTCTCTGATCCAACGGATGAAGCAGATTTGATCGAAACTATTGCTAAAAAATATGAAAACAAATTTAACGTACTAAAAGAGGATCTTGCTAGTAAAATATTTGATTATTTTGCTGATGCGCGCAGCAAACGCGCGCAAATTACCGATGAAGAAGTCGTGGAAATTTTAAGATCAGGGATGAATAATGCACAAAAAGAAGCTCAAGAAACAATGGAAAAAGTAAACAGGGTTGTCGGCTTAAAAAAATTATGATAAGCTTATAAATCGTTCTTTAAATTCTTCTATCGGAGGTGCTTACAATGCAGAGATTCAACGAGGCATCTGAAACCAAAGAAAAATATAAAGATGAATTAATGCGCCTTGGAGCTTCTTCGGTACATATAAACCTAAAAAAACAGCCCAATCATGGAAAAACATATAATTATAGACTTGTTATTATTATAAAAGTTCCCGACCACGACCACAAAACCGCTATAGAAAATTTCTTAGCAAAACAAAAACACCCGGGCAGATTGGATAGATTCCAAACCGAAATTATTATAATCAAAAAGAAGCCAAAACACCCTCGCATTGATCTCCCCTAAATTAAAACCCTTCCACAAAGAAGGGTTTTTCATTACTTATTCCTATAGTCAGCACTAATCCTTGAGCGGATTCTGAAGCCGAGCGGGCAAGGTTCCGAGCGTAGCGAAGGAGAGCGAGGCGGAAGCCCTAAGCCCGCTCGCTGGGCGGGCGAAGAGAGCGAAAGAATTTGTGCTGACTTACCCACTCTTCCATTCTTTACTAACTTCAGGATATTTGGACAATTTATCCCGAAAAAGATTCTCTAACGTCTTTAAGCCTTCCTCTGTCTTTGCCTCAAAAACCATCGAAAGCGCGGGCAAATTAGAAGAAGCGCGCACCAAACCCCACCCGTCAGCAAAATTCACTCTCGCTCCGTTTATATCGATTACATTTTTATCACCGTATTCAGCTTTTAACTCCTTAGTTATTTTTTCTACCACCTGATACTTTTTATCATCCGGACAATGCGGTTCCCACACGGGCGAACTTACATATTGTGGGATGGTTTTTAACAACTCAGAAAAAGATTTATCCTGACTTGTTAAGTACTCCAAAAATTTTAACGCAGCAAAAGGAGCATCATCATAACCATAATAATCCTTACGAAAAAAAATGTGTCCGCTTCGTTCGCCGGCCAAAGCCGCATCAACTTCTTTCGATTTTTGTTTAATGTATGAATGACCCGTTTTCCACATAACAGCTTTACCGCCGTGGGCTTCAATGTCCTCTATCAATGCACGGCTGCTTTTAATATCGCAAACAATAGACGAGCCGGGATATTTTTTTAATATTCCGCGCGCAAGAAAAATCAATGCTTTATCCGGCCAAATTATATTCCCTTTATTATCAGCAAACCCTACGCGATCTCCGTCATCATCAAAACCAAAACCCACATCGGCACCGCTCTCAACCACTCCCAAGGCAATATCTTGCGCCGTAGCCAAAGTGCTGGGGTTGGGTTCATGGTTAGGAAATGTTGTATCAAGATCGCAATGCCGTTCAATAACTTCATATCCGGCCTTTCTAAGAATGCCCGGGACAATAGGCCCGGCAGTGCCATTTCCGGCATCAACCAAGACACGTAAGGGACGGCTGATTTTTATGCGATTTAATATATCGCTTGAATAGTCGCCAATTATTCCCTCCATCTTCTTAACTCTGCCTTTACCCGATATAAAATCTTTTTTGTTAAATATTTTTTCTAATTCCTTTATATCTTCCCCAAGTAAAGTTGTTGAATAATCATTAGCAACTTTCATTCCACTCCAACCGTTAGGATTGTGTGAGGCGGTAATCATAATTCCTCCTTTTTGCTTCAGGTGATATTGAGCAAAGTAAAAAATAGGAACAAGCACTTGCCCTATATCCAAAACGTCTATTCCCGAATCCAGAAGACCAAGAATTACAATATCTTTTACTTTTTGAGAATAAGCTCGGGAATCATGACCGACTATAACGGTACTAATATCATGATTCTTAAAAAACGTGGCCTCAGCCCTGGCTAAACCATAGATATTCTCATCAGAAAGTTCGTCTTCAACGTTTATTCTCCCCCGGATATCATATTCTCTAAAAATATATGGACTTATCATAAATTTAAATAATCACTAACAACCTAATATTGGTTGTTTCTCTGCAATATTCACTTCTTTAAGTATTTTATCATGAACTGACCCGTTTGTAGCAATTATATTGAGGGGGTCTCTCTGAAATATATTTATAGACTTTCCTGATTCATCACTTATTTTTCCGCCGGCCTCTTCAACAATAATAATCCCTGCCGCAATATCCCACGTATGGAAACCCAAACCGATATTGCCTAAAGCTTTGCCTTGAGCCACCAAACATAAATTTAACGCAGCGCTACCCAAAACCCTTGTCCTAACTAACTTGTTAAGCAGATTTGCTGTTGCTATTCTGTTTCTTTTGCCGATAAAACCCAGAATTATCAGGTTCTCATCCATATCGTCGCCTGGCATTACGCGCATTGGAACATCATTTTTGAATGCGCCCTTTCCCCTTTCCGCGTAAAAAACATTTTCCTGCAGAGGTTCGCTGATTATTCCAAATTTTAACGATTCATCTTCCATTAAACCTATTGATATCGCGAAAAAAGGTATTCCGGAAACAAAATTTCGCGTTCCATCTATCGGATCGATAAACCAAATAAATTTATCTTTAGCTGAAAATATATCATTTGCACCACCGCTACCCTCTTCAGCAATTATAATATCGTTCGGGAAATACTTTTTTATCCCTTCAACCAAAAAATTTTCTATTTCTTTATCGGCATAGGTTACGATACTTCCGTCTATGTCTTTATTTTCCCGTACAATATCCCCTTTATTATATATATCTCTTAATTCAGCCGAAGCTTGTACAATTAATTTTCTGGCTATTTCTTCTCGTTGCATCATATATATTATACAAATTTAATAGTTATAATAATAGATTGGCTTTAAAATCCTGCTTTCTACGGGATTGACCCAGCCCTAATTCAAAGCAAATTAGGGCTGGGTTGACGCAAA
Organism: Parcubacteria group bacterium GW2011_GWB1_40_14; assembly: GCA_000996085.1. GTDB lineage: Bacteria > Patescibacteriota > Minisyncoccia > Terrybacterales > GWB1-40-14 > GWB1-40-14. The sequence continues at coordinate 16,103 of LBYG01000006.1, forward strand.
ACCCCGCTTTTGCTAGGATATTTCAGTCTGCCAGGTAGTGAAAATTCGACTGTTCGCGAAGCGAACAAAAAAATACTACTATCTGGTAATATCAAACTTTTTGCATAATATACACTAAATTATAATTCGACGAAATAAAAAGTCGAATTTCTACTACCTGGTATGTCATCAACCTCTAGTGATATTCGAAAAACATATGAATTGGCTTGTTTGTTAAGCCCTGATCTTAGCGAAGAGCAATATAAATCTTGGCTTAATCGTTTAAGTGATGCTGTCAAAAAACTTGATGGAGAATTACTCGGCGAGCCGCAAATAAGAGAACAAAAATTAGCTTATCCTATAGCTAAGCGTCTTCGGGCATATCTTGCGGTAATAAAATATGTTTCTGATACTTCAGTTCCGGATACTATAATGAATGAAATAAGACACGAAAAAGATATTTTACGTTATCTTACTATCAATATACCAAAAGAAAGAAAACGTCCTATTAAAGTCAAAAAAGCTAAACCTGAAACGGCTATTTCTGCTTCTGAAACGCAAGCAATACCTGAAAAACAAAAGAAAGATGATCTTGCAGAAATTGATAAAAGAATAGAAGAAATATTAAAATCGTCTTCCTAAAGCGTATAGCGTTTAGCGTATAGCGGTTAGTTACTAAACGCTCAACGCTTGACGCTCAACGCTAACAACAATGAACCTAAATCGAGTATTTATTCTTGGTAACGTAGTTGCTCCACCAGAAGCGCGAATGACCCCCTCCGGTCAAACTGTCGCCTCTTTTAGAGTGGCTACAAACAGAGTTTGGAAAGACCAAGCCGGAAATAAACAAGAAGCTGCTGAATTCCATAGCATTGTTGCGTGGGGTCGCCTAGCAGAAATTGCACGACAATATTTAACAAAAGGACAACTTGTATTCGTTGAAGGCCGCATTCAAACAAGATCTTGGCAAAGTCCGGATGGTCAAAAAAAATATCGAACTGAAATAATCGCTCAAAACTTCCAGATGGGGCCGCGCACATCCGGAGCCGGACAGCAGACAAATAATTACGCCGCCAAGGGTAATAATGCTGCTCCAGCTACACAAAACGAAGAAATACCCGTGATCGAAGAAGATACTCCTGTTTCCTTTGACGAAGAAAAAAATGATGAAATAAAACCGGAAGACATTCCATTCTAATAATGCAAAAATCAAAATGCAAAAGTCAAAATTTTAGTGAGTTACCTGCGGCAACATTTAAATTATATTCCGCAACTGCGGAATATGTTACCTTAATTTTGATATTTAATTTTTAATATTTGATATGACCAGTAAAACTTGTTATTTTTGCTCACAAAATATAGAAAGCATCGACTACAAAGATGCGGAGTTGTTACGTAAATTCATTTCAGGACACGCTAAAGTATTGCCGCCTCAACGAAGCGGTACTTGTCGCAGACACCAGCATATGCTGGCCAGAGCCATAAAACGCGGTCGCTTCATGGCAATTATACCGATCACCACAAGATAAAAACCGTTATTTATAAATTGAAGCAATAAATTAGCAATAAAAAATAACCGGTATAATTGTACCATTGCTAAATCCGAAATTCGAATATCAAAATTCTAAACAAATCTCAAATTTTAATTTTCAAAGTTCAAAACATATGTGTATGATTTTGGACATTCGAGTTTGTTTCGGATTTAGGATTTCGTGCTTCGGATTTTTGTTTACTTTGGGCCTGTAGCATAGTGGTAGTGTACCCGGTTTGCATCCGGGGTGCGGGGGTTCGATTCCCCCCAGGTCCACTCGATTCGCCCTCGATAACTCGGGCTCACTCGTGGCAAGCCACCTAAGGCGAATCGAGTGCCCTGAGCGACTTGTCCCGAGCGCGGTCGAGGGAAGTCGAAGGACTACAGTGAAAGTATGTATTTTGTTTACATAATTAAAAATTCAACTGGTAAACTATATATTGGAATAAGTAAAAATCCTAAACAAAGAATCCAAGAGCACAATTCTGAACGAGGAGCAAATTTTACTAAATATACTCCAACATATCGAATTGTTTTTCTCGAAAAATACTCCAGATTAATAGAAGCAAGAAGGCGTGAAATCCAAATTAAAAAATGGAGACGTGAAAAGAAAGATATGTTGATTAATCGATATCAACAAGGATTAAATACAATATAACCAATAACTGTCGTTCCAACGCGAATAGCCCGCATATATTATGAGCCCTAGAAAAATCATTCTTTTATCAGCGGCATTTACAATCTTTATATGCGCAGGGTTTATTGTCGTGCGCTATTCTTATTTATTCAACAAAAGCTTATTTTCGGGAACATCAACCGAAGTTATATATATAGATGAGAATGGTTTCTCGCCAAACAAAATAGAGATCGGGGTTAATTCAAAAGTAATATTCAAAAATACAGACACACGCGAACACTGGCCCGCCTCAAATATCCATCCATCTCATGAAATATATCCCGAATTCGACCCTAAAAAACCCCTTAAACCGGGTGAGGAATGGTCTTTTGTCTTTAAACGTTCAGGAATTTGGAAATTCCACGATCATTATTATCCTCAGCTCGCAGGAACAATAACTGTCTCCAAAGACGAGAAAGGAAATAATACACCCTTCGACTTCCCTCGACCGCGCTCGGGACAAGTCGTTCAGGATAAACAAACCAAAAAAGATGAAGAAGATTTTGAAAACCTTCCTTTGGTTGAAAAAAATTCAGATAAAATACTCACAGACAATATTTTATTGAAAGCCTACGTTAAACAATATGGCGTTGCCGAAGCCATGGCCAGTATTATTAAATTAAGTAACTATGGATCAAGCGTAGATTGCCACCAACAGGCGCATGAAATTGGAAGGGTCGGCTATAAATTATCCGGCTCCCTAACATTTGAGCAGTGCGATGCCGCATGCCATTCGGGTTGCTATCACGGGGCAATGGAAGGATTTCTAAACCAAAAAGGAACAGAAAATCTTGCAGAAAATATTAATCAAATATGTGAAACCTTTGAGACCAGTTTTGGCACATTCGAATGCCTCCACGGCGTGGGACATGGCGTTTTGGCATATCTTGATTACGATATGCCCGCAACAATAGAAGAATGCGCTAAATTAAAGGACAATTTCAGCCACACCTCTTGTTACGGAGGAATGTTCATGGAAAATATCTTAACTGGTTTGGGTTACGGAGCCAACAAAGAAAGTCACTCAACTACGTGGTTAAACAATACCGATCCCTACTTCCCCTGTAATGCCATGAGCCAAGAATATGAAGTACAATTCCAATGTTATCAAATGCAGACAAGCTGGATGTTAAAAATAACCAATTATGATTTTGATAAAGTAGCCCAGTATTGTCTTAAAGCCCCGGAAGGCTACAAACAAGTATGTTTCAAGAGTTTAGGTCGTGATGCGGGAGGACAGACATTAAGAAACCCCGATTCAATTATAAAAATATGTTCGGCAATGCCGTCGGAAAATGACTATATTGATCAATGTTACAAAGGCGCTGTGAATGTAATAATTGATTTCTGGGGACCAAATCTTAAAGGACAAGCATCTGAACTTTGTAAGAAAATTATAAACGCAACACACAAAAATAACTGTTATTCTTCAATCGCCGAAAGAATAAGCGGACTTTCAAACGATAAAAATATACGGGAGATGATATGCAATACCTTTGAACTAACTTACCAAAAACTATGCCGGATTTATACAAATTAATATCCGCTTGCAAAATAAACAAAAATAAGATATAAATTAATATAGTTTCTTAACATCAAAATACACAGCTAGAGGAAAACATGAACGAAAAGATATCATTTGTTGAATTTTTAACTATCCTGTCAATTTGGATTGCCTCTGCTGCTATAATTTATTTTACTCAATCGATCATGTCAGCCTGGCTTGTTGATATAATTGTTGTAGCTTGCGCTTATTATTTAAGTAAATTTATTATCCTCAAAAAAGACTAAAAACAACCCCGATGTTCCGTCATTCGCCAACCGGCGAAGACGGAGTCGGGGTTTTTATTTTTTTCCTATTGTACGGGTATCGCCATTGCAACTCTAAGTTTCTTTTCAATCTCTTTAGCTAATTTAGAATCTTTCCTTAGAGTTTCCTTGGCCGTATCAATACCAACACCAAGTTTTTGGCCGTCATAAGAATAGGAGGCTCCGTTTTTTGAAACAACTCCATATTTAATGGAAGTATTTATAAGATCTCCGAAACGTGAAATACCCTCATTATACATAATGTCAAACTCGGCTATTTTAAACGGAGCAGCAACTTTATTCTTTACTATTTTTGCGCGTACACGGCTGCCGATAATTTCTTCGCCTTTTTTAACTTGAGCAATACGCCTTACATCTATGCGTACAGAAGAATAAAATTTAAGAGCTTTACCGCCGGGAGTCGTTTCTGGGTTCCCATACATCATGCCTATCTGCATACGTATTTGGTTAACAAATATTACCACTGTTTTTGTACGTGAAATTGCACCGGCGAGTTTTCGCAAAGCGCGCGACATAAGTCTGGCTTGAACACCAATACTCTGATCCCCCATTTCGCCTTCTATTTCAGAACGCGGAGTCAAAGCTGCTACAGAATCAATCACAATAACATCTACAGACCCCGAATGAACAAGGCTTTCAACTATATCTAAAGCTTGTTCGCCATTATCAGGCTGGGATATCAAAAGATCATCTATCTTAACGCCTATTTTTTTCGCATACTCGGGGTCAAGGGCGTGTTCAGCATCAATATATGCGGCTAAACCTCCGCCTTTTTGAGCTTCAGCTACTATATGCAAAGCCAAAGTTGTTTTACCTGAAGACTCCGGGCCAAAAAGCTCTATAACACGACCGCGGGGAACACCGTTAACGCCCAAAGCTAAATCCAAAGCAATCGAGCCTGTAGGAATAACATCTACATCCACTCTTCGGACATCACCAAGTTTCATTATCGAGCCTTCACCGAATCTTTCTCTTATATCCGAAACCGTTCCCTCAAGTGTTTTAATTTTTTGATCTCGTATAGAAAGTTCTTCGTTTTTAATGTCTGATTTGGGTTTAGCCATATAACTTAATTTAAAAATAGGTTTAAAGATACAAGGTACAAGATACAATAACCAGACAATTTCCAAATTCCAAATTTAAAAAACGTGTTTGGCTATTGGTTTTTGAATATTGGATCTTGTCTGTAACTTGTTTCTTGATGTTTGTTCCTTTTTGAACTATTTTAATTTTTAATTTAATAATTAATTTAAATACTCATTCTACCTATATATCCGTCTTCGTCTACTTCATTTTCATCAACTTGTACGGGTAAGCCACCAATAAGAATTTCTCTGGGTTTGGCGCCGTCTCCGGGTCCGATAACTCCCCGCTCTTCTAAAATATCCAGCAAACGCGCTGCTCGTGCGTAACCTATCCGAAGTCTTCGCTGTAGATAAGAAGCTGATGCTTTTTTAGCCTGAATAACTAAATGTTTCGCTTCTTCGTACAACGGATCCTCATCGCCAAATGAGTCTTCTCCGGAATCTCTAAATTCGTTCCCTGAATCCTGCACGGGTTCTATTACTGAATTATTATATTCCGGCTCTGAATTTTTCTTAAGAAAATCGACTACTCTTTTTACTTCTTTCTCTGAAATATAAGAGCCCTGTATACGCTTTGGCTTGGTTGACTCCGCGGACATAAATAACATATCTCCGTTGCCCAATAGTTTTTCTGCTCCCTGGTTATCTATGATCGTACGGGAATCTATCTGTGAAGCTACTTGAAATGCCAAACGGCTAGTAATATTTGCTTTAATTAAACCGGTGATAACTTCAACGGAAGGCCTTTGGGTCGCGACCACAAGATGTATTCCTACGGCGCGAGCCATCTGAGCCAAACGAACAATAACAGCCTCAACTTCTTTACCTCGCGCAGCCATTAAGTCCGCAAGCTCATCAATAACAATAACAATGTAAGGCAAAGGATCCTGGCCGCGCTTCAATTCCCTGTTATACAAACCTATATCCCTTGATTTATCGGCAGCTAAAATATCAAAACGTCTTTCCATTTCGCGAACCGCCCATCGCAAAGCATTTATGGTTTTTTGCGCATCCACTATCACCGGAGCTAAAAGATGCGGTATGCCGTTATAAACAGGAAATTCCACGCGTTTGGGGTCAACCAAAAGCAATTTCATCATAGAGGGAGGATTACGATACAATAAGCTCATTAACAAAGAGTTTAAAGCTATTGTTTTACCCGTACCTGTAGCGCCCGCGATCAAAAGATGAGGCATTTTCTCAATTGCCGCAAATACCGGATTTCCTGCAACATCGCGGCCAATAGCAAAATTAAGGCGGTATTGACTGCCTTGAAATTGTTCACTCTCCAAAAGATTTCTCAAACGCACCAACGTAATCGCGTGATTTGGAACTTCAATTCCCACTAAAGATCTTCCGGGAATCGGCGCCTCAATTCTTATGGGATGCGCAGCCAAAGCAAGAGATAAATCATTATAAAGAGCTGTAATACGTGAAAGTTTTATTCCTTCGGCCGGCTTAAGTGTATATTGAGTAACAGTTGGCCCGACTGAAACCTCTCCCATTTCTACTTCAATACCAAAATTTGAAAGAGTTCGCTTAATTATATGCATCGTTGCTTTAATATCGCCGCTTGTAGGTTTGCCTTTATCCTCGTCTAAAAGACTAAGCGGCGGCATTTGATAAGGAACCGATAACTTTATCGGACGTAAAACTAATTCTTTTTCTCCGCCAAAGACGGCTGATCCTTCTTTTTTTTCATTCAAACCGCCCAAAGGCTCATCTTCCAGTTTATGAACTTTAAAACTTGGAGTGGATGCGCCGCCAAAATCCTGAGGCAACGCTGGCCGTGGTAAAGAAGCTACATTTTTCTTCAAACGCAAAAACGGAGAGATTATAAGACCTAACATAAATTTAAATTTATTTGTGCCTTCCTCTGTTTCCTCATCTTCTTCCGCGTGTTCACCCAAAGAAGCCGGATAGTTAAATAACATCAAAAGGCCGACAATAACTATTGAGGCAAAAAATATAACAGATGCTATGGTCCCAAATCCACGTATAGGCAAAAAAGAAACCCAGTAACCGATGCTACCACCGCGTTGAGTTCCATCTTGTCCTACAATATTTAATATTGCCGAAAGACCAAGAAGAAAAAAGGTGCTGCCCAAAAGATTAGAGGCCCAAACGGTTCGTTCTCGCGTGCGAAAAAGCACAATACCTATTAATAAAAAAATTACAGGAAAAATCGGGGCTGTCCATCCAAAAAGTTTTGAAGAGTTGGTGGTAATAAATCTTCCTATCGGTCCTGCCGAATTCAAAAAACCCAAAAACATTATGATGGCTAAACCCACAAACAACACGCCCGCTATCCATTTCTTTGTGACAGGATGGAGATCTAATTTAACCTTTTTTGTCCGTCTGATCCTTTTATCCAAACGATCTTCGTTTATTCTATTTTTTCCACGTTTATTGGACATACCAGGTAATAGTCCCGCTCCTTTAAGAACGTATATAAATATTAATAATCTCTTTGGTGTTTGAGCATATAATCATCCTCGCACACTTACATAAAAAGGAGGCGGGATCACTATCTATATTATACAATCATATACGGCAGTCACAAAAGAGACTGCCGTATAAAATATTCCGATCAAACGGCTTTTTATATTTTAATCTTATTACTGAACCGCTTCCTCTACTTTTATTATTCCTTCTTCAGCTTCGCGGGACACAAAATCTTTCCGGTAACCGGTTCCTGCGGGAATCAATTTACCGATAATAACATTTTCTTTTAGACCTCTTAAATTATCGACTAAGCCGTCAACAGCTGCCCTGATAAGAACGCGTGAGGTCTCTTGGAATGACGCGGCCGCAAGGAAGCTTTCGGTGGTTAGAGATGATTTTGTGATACCAAGCAACATCTGATGAGCTATAGCCGGCTTTTTGCCCATATCGCGAAACCGCTTATTTTCCTGTTCAAATCTCGATTTCTCAACGATTTCTCCGGGAGTAAATTCGGTATCCTCTTCTTCTTTTATGCGCACCCGAGCAAACATTTGGCGGACAATAATTTCGATGTGCTTATCATTAATATTAACACCTTCAGTGACATAAATGCGTTGAACTTCTTTAATAATTCTTCGTTGTGTTTCTTGTGTGCCGGCAAAGCGGAATAATTCCTTAAGGTTAATGCTGCCTTCGGTAAGTGGGGCGCCCGCATCAACTTTTTGTCCGGGAGAAACTATTATGGGGCGGCCTCGTGAAATCCGATAGGATTTCTTTTCTTTTTTGGTTTTACTTGTCTTACTGGAACTTGTTTTGCCGGAACTCTTACTTTTATTAACCGCGTGCTCAATAACAATTACGCGCTCTCCTTGATCTTCAACGATCTCTTTAACTAATCCTTCAGCTTCAGCTAAAATTGCCTCGCCTTTTGGCGGCCTAGCCTCAAAAATTTCTTCAACGCGCGGTAAACCTTGAGTGATATCTCCGCCACCGGCAACACCACCGGTATGGAAAGTACGCATTGTAAGCTGTGTACCCGGCTCACCTATAGCTTGAGCCGCAATAATACCTACGGCATCTCCTAAGGCAACTAATTCATTTCGTCCAAGATCCCAACCATAACATAACTGACAAATTCCGCGTACTGTTTTACAGGTTGTCGCGCTCCTTACAACAATCTCGTCGATATCATATAAGGCGATCTGCTGCGCAACCAAATTGTTCATGATCTCATTTTTCTTTATTAAAATTTTATTACCTATCTCTACATCGGCAATCAATGTGCGTCCAAGCAAACGAGATGCAAAATTTTGTCCCGTCTCTTCAGAATCTTTACGGTAAAGCGAGATGCCCTTGGCGGACTTACAGTCATATTCAGAAACAATAATTTCCTGCGCAACGTCAATAAGTCTGCGGGTCAGATAACCCGCCGTTGCGGTACGCAAAGCTGTATCTGAAGCTCCTTTCCGGGCACCGTGAGTAGAAATAAAATATTCAAGAACGTTAAATCCTTCCTTAAATGAAGAGGTTATTGGCAATTCCATGATCTGGCCTGCCGGGTTAATGACCAAACCTTTCATCCCTGCCATCTGTGTAGGCTGAGACCAAGAACCACGAGAGCCGGAATCCACAATTGCAAATAAAGAACCGGTTGGATCCAAAGTTTTTGGGATCATTTTTGCCAAATCATTCTTAACTCTTGTCCAAATTTCAATAATACGTATGCGTCGTTCCTGATCGATTAAGAGACCTTGCTGATACTGATCTTCTATGACCTCTACTTCTTTGTGGGCTTTTTCCAAAATCTCGGGCTTTTCTTCCGGAACTTTAAGATCGTCCATACCAAATGTAATGCCGGATTTAGTTGAATATTCAAATCCGAAATCTTTTATTGCGTCTAAAATTTCAGCTGAAGTTTTAATATCATAACGCAGAAATATTTCAGCGGTGATCTTCTCAAGCGCTCTTGCGTTTAAAATAGTATTTACATAAGGAAATGCTTCAGGTAATTGTTCATTAAATATGGCACGCCCTATAGTAGTTTCAATATATTTTACTTCTTCCTGCCCGGTCTTACGGGTTGGCTTGGTTCCCGAAGATAACTCATTAAAACCCGAAACTACATCCTCAATTACAGGCTTTGATATGGGTAAAAATATTTTACTGTTCATCTCGATATAGCCAAACTCAATTGCCAATTTCGCCTCATCGATGTCTGAAAAATATTTTCCCTCGCCCTTGCTTCCTTCAACCATGCGCGTAGCCCAATATGAACCCAAAACTATATCGTGTCGAGGAACAGCGATCGGTGCGCCGTTGGCAGGTTTTAAAAGATTGCGTGATGCACGCATAAGTTCATGAGCTTCCCATTGGGCTTCTTGTCCAAGAGGAACGTGTACAGCCATCTGATCACCGTCAAAATCCGCGTTAAACGCAGGACAAACCAAAGGATGTATTTGAATAGCTTCACCTTCAATAAGTATGGGTTTGAATGCTTGAATACCGAGTCTATGCAAAGTAGGAGCACGATTCAATAACACATATTTGCCTTGAATTACTTCTTCCAAAGCTGCCCACACAACATCGGGAGTTTCTTCGATCAGGCGAGAAGCGCCACGAATATTAAATACGACCTCATCACGCAAAAGCACTGCTATAACAAAAGGTTTAAATAACTCAAGAGCCATTTTCTTGGGAATACCGCATTCATCAAGGGCAAGTTGCGGACCCACAACTATAACCGAACGACCGGAATAATCAACACGCTTACCCAACAAATTCTGACGGAATCTTCCTTGCTTACCCTTAAGCATATCTGCTAAAGATTTAAGCGGACGACGTAAAGCCGCAGCTTGAGCTCCATGACCCTTTCTTATCGAGTTATCTATTAAAGCATCTACAGCCTCCTGTAACATTCTTTTTTCATTTCGTTGAATAACTTCGGGAGCATTGATTTCCTGTAAATGCTTAAGACGGTTATTGCGGTTAATAACACGACGATAAAGATCGTTAAGGTCGCTTGTGGCATATCTTCCGCCGTCCAATTGGACCATTGGGCGCAAGTCAGGAGGCAAAACAGGCAAATCGGTCAATATCATCCATTCAGGACGCATCCTTGCTTTCATCAAACCCCTATAAAATCTGAGTTGGCGAAGATATTTTCTTCTTACTAAACCAAGTGAATTTTCTACTTTCTTGTTTATTTCTTTGGATACTTCCGAGAGATCAAGTTCAACCATAAGTTTACGGATAACTTCAGCGCCTGAACCGGCTTCAAAAACTTCGGCATAACGCAAAGAAAGATCAAAGTATTCTATTTCGCTCAAAACCTGAAACTTTACCAGGCGACCAACTTCGGCTTTTGCCTTGTCATACGCGGATTTCACCGCAGATTTACTTTGCTTTGTTTTGGCATCACGAGTCCTTTGTTTCATTTCGTTTTCTATCGAATTCAAAACTGCCTCGCGGGCCTCGGGATAAATTTTAGTTATAATATAACCGTTAAAATAAATAACTCGCTCAAGTTGCTGGACTGATAAATCCAAAGCCATACCTATACGTGAAGGCACGCCGCGCAAAAACCAAATATGAGCTACGGGAACAGCAAGAGAAATATGACCAAAACGTTCGCGTCTTACGGATGAACGTGTAACCTCAACACCGCATTTGTCGCAAATAATACCCTTGTAACGTATGCGTTTATATTTTCCGCAATAACATTCCCAGTCTTTCTCCGGACCAAAAATACGTTCGCAGAAAAGACCGTCTTTTTCAGGACGTTGAGTACGATAATTAATTGTTTCCGGCTTCAATACCTCACCATGCGACCATGTATTTATGTCATCGGGAGAAGCTATGCGTAAAGCTAATCCGGAAAAATCTGCGACTTTTGTGGAGACATCCATTGTTTTCTAAAATCCTAAACTCGAATTTCGAAACTCGAAACAATATTTAAATTAAAAAATCAAAATTATAAACATGTTTTGAAATTTATGACTTTAAATTTGTTTCGGATTTCGTGCTTAGGATTTCGAATTTACTAAGTATAATTTAACAACTGTCTATTTTTATCTATATACTGGAATGTTATGTTATTTTACTTCCCTTCCTGCTCCTCCGGAGGTGCCAATTGCACACCAAGAAGTTCTACGCCAAGACCCAAAGCTTTTAATTCGGCAACAAGAACATTAAAGGAAGCCGGAATGTTCGGACTCTTGATGGACTGATTTCTAATTATAGATTCATACGCGGCAGAACGACCCAATACGTCATCTGACTTAATGGTTAACATTTCTTGCAATGTGTGCGATGAGCCATACCCTTCAAGTGCCCACACTTCCATTTCACCAAAACGCTGGCCGCCAAACTGAGCTTTGCCACCCAAAGGCTGCTGAGTAATTAAAGAATAAGGACCAATAGAACGCATGTGAATCTTGTCTTCAACCATATGAATAAGTTTCATCATATATATGTAGCCAACTGTTACCGGCTTGGGGAACGCTTGTCCTGTATAACCATCAAAAAGTTTAAGCTTACCACTTTCTGGTAAACCGGCTTTCTTAAGTTCGCGTCTTATATCGTCTTCGGTTGCTCCAGCAAGTGCCGGAGTTTTTGCGTAAAATCCTAATTTATGAGCAGCCATACCCAAGTGCGTTTCCAGTATCTGTCCTATATTCATACGCGAAAGCACGCCCAAAGGATTCAAAACAATATCAACCGGTGTTCCATCTTCCAAAAAAGGCATATCTTCAACCGGCAGAATTTTAGAAATAACACCTTTATTACCGTGACGTCCTGCTAATTTATCTCCGATCGATGCTTTACGTAACTGCGCAACTTCAACTTGTACTGAACGGATAACTCCAGGAGGAAGTTTATCTCCTTGTTCGCGCGAGAAAACTCTTATTCCGACAATTCTTCCTCTTTTACCGTGAGGCAGGCGCAAAGATGTATCTTTTACATCTCGAGCTTTCTCACCGAATATGGCGCGAAGCAAACGCTCTTCTGCAGTTAGATCCGCTTCACCTTTTGGAGAAATTTTGCCTACAAGAATATCGCCGGGACCAACTTCAGCTCCGATATGAACTATTCCCTCTTCATCTAAATTACGCAGTCTATCTTCACCAACATTTGGAATATCCGGTGTAGTAATTTCAGGACCTAATTTTGTATCACGAACATCACAAATAAAATCTTCTATGTGTGCGGAAGTGAATCTGTCCTGTTGCACAACCCTTTCTGATATAACAATCGCGTCCTCATAATTTGAACCGCGCCATGGCAGAAAAGCAACTAAAAGATTCTGTCCCAAAGCCAATTCGCCGTTACTTATCGCAGGGCCGTCACTTAACACGTCGCCTTTCTTAATACGCTGTCCTACATCTACTCGCGGCTTTTGTGTGATAGCCGTATATTGGTTTGAACGCATGAAAACCTTAAGATCATACGCTTTCTGTCCGGCCTTACCCGCCTTCCCTTTTTGTTGAATAGTAATATGTGAAGCATCAACCGAATTAACAATTCCGTCTTCTTCGGCAATTATTACCTGTCCGGAATCTACTGCTGTCCGAGATTCAAAACCCGTACCTACCAATGGCGGGTCGGGCACAATACACGGCACAGCTTGACGTTGCATATTTGAACCCATCATTGCGCGTGTCGCGTCATCGTGTTCCAAGAAAGGAATAAGCGCTGTTGCGATACTAACTGCCTGTTGCGGAGCAACATCAATTAACTGAACTTCTCCTCTATGTACCTGAGAGGGCTCGCCATGCACCCTTGCTTCAACTCGCTCATCTTTAATTTTGCCGTTATTATCTATTTCAACACCGCCATGTGCAATTACATATTTTTGTTCCTGACTGGCATCAAGCCATATAATTTCATCGGTAACTTTATTCTTAAGCACTTTAACGTACGGAGTTTCGATAAATCCATATGGATTTAATCTTGCAAAACTTGCCAAATGTCCTACTAAGCCGATGTTTGGACCTTCAGGACTTTCAATGGGACAAATTCTTCCGTAATGGCTGGGTTGCACATCGCGCACATCAAGACCGGCGCGTTCGCGGGTCAAACCTCCCGGACCCATAGCAGATAAGCGTCGCTTATGTTCCAATTCAGCCAAAGGATTTTCATTATCCATGAACTGTGAAAGCTGAGAAGAAGTAAAAAATTCGCGAACGATAGCCATCAAAGGACGGGAATTAAGCAGTTGAACCGGAGTTAAAGTATAAATATCCAAAGTAGACATGCGGTCTTTAATTATTCTTTCCATTCTGACCAGACCAATTCGCAAACGGTTTTGCAAAAGTTCACCGAAAGCGCGTATACGTCGGTTGCCCAAATGATCTATTTCATCGGGTTTGGCTTGAGGGTCATTATTCATTTTAATTATTTCACTCACAATGCGGACAATATCGTCTACAGACAATACCCTTATGGCTTTGGAAATGACTTTGGGTCCTTCACCGGTCAAGCGTTCTTCCATCTTCCATCGGCCTACTGAAGACAAATCATAACGGTCAAAATTGAAAAACATAGCTTCGATCAGTTGTCTTGCATTATCTATAGTAGCCAGGTCCCCGGGACGAATACGCTTATATATTTCAAGTAAAGCTTCTCCTTTGTTCTTGGAGAGATCGCGTTTTAAGGTTTCATCAATATACTTTATCGGACCAATATCCACATTCTTAAATTTAGCTTTTATCTCTTCATTGGTTTCAAGTCCAAAAGCCCGCAATAAAACACTTACCGGGGCTCGTCTCTTTCGATCAATTTTTACACCAATAACTCCGTTAAGATCGGTATCAAATTCAAGCCAAGCTCCGCGATTTGGAATTATTTTGGAACCAAAAAGGCGCCATCCTCTTGTCTGCTGTAAAGTGAAAAATACACCCGGAGAACGTATTAACTGCGAAATAACTACACGCTCTACTCCATTGACAATAAAAGTTCCGCGCGGTGTCATCAACGGAAATTCTCCCAGATACGCGGACTGTTCCTTTACTTCTCCGGTTTTTTTATTTACTAAACGTAATTTAACACGCAACGTTGATTCAAAACTTGCATTGTGAAGACGAGCTTCATTTTCATTCCATCTGGGCTCTTCCAAAGTATAATCCAAAAAATACAACTCCAAATCTTTTCCTGAAAAATCTCTGATCGGAGAAACCTCATCAAAAAGTTCGCGCAAACCCACATCCCAGAACCATTGATATGATTCCAGTTGCAAAGAAATAAGATTTGGCAACGGATTTTGTTTGCGATTATATTTTGTAAAAACTTTTTGTTCTGTCAAATTTTGCATGTTAAATTTGAAATTTTATATTTTACAACAAAAAATGCCCCAAGCCCTTTAACTTTTTAGCCTTGAGGTTATTTATATAAATAATAATTTACGCGCTATGCATGATAATGAACGCTTTATTTTTTTAAAGCTTCTAAGTAACGCAGTCTGGTGACTCATTACTTAATTTTATATGCGCTTGTCCCGTTAGAAAATTGCGAGAATATCTCGATTATCTTATATAACATGCACAGTTAATCAAGAAGAATGGCCAAAAAAGATAACTACTTTTTTGGCTTTTTGATTTACTTGCAATTTTCTAACGGGACAGGCAAAACGTATAGTAGAAACGATTGCGCGTGCAATATCACAAGAAAGCATGGACGAGGCGGGCGTGCATTGCACAAAAATATCTTTTTGATACGCGGGGGGTATTATACCCCCATCAAAAACCTTGTCAAGCCCAGATACGGGGTCATACTTGGATCCTACAGGAATGACTATTTTACCTTTATTTATAAGTATATATGCGTTGTTCATAAAAAATTATTTAAAAGATACAAGGTACAAGATACAAGAACCAGACAATTCACCGGCTGGTGAACCAAATTCCAAATTTCAAAAACGCGTTTTTTGCGTTATGCGTTTCTTTTAACTTTCAAACGAATCTGAGTATGAAGGATCCAATTGCAATTGTGCCTGATGGCGTCTTAAGCTTTCCATAATGCCCAAAATAATAAATCCGGCTATAATATGCGAACCTCCATATGAAACAAACGGCAGGGGCAAACCCGTGACAGGTAAAAGTCCCAAATTCATTCCAATATGTATGGTTGTATGCGCAAAAAATAACAGAGCGCATCCGGCAGCAACAGACCTGATAAAATTATTGCTGGCAAAATAAGCAATGCGCAATATTCTCCAAAATAAGATCATAAATCCGAACAATAGTGCCGACGCGCCGACCAAACCAAATCTTTCGACTGATGCTGCAAAAATAAAGTCGGTAGTGCTTTCAGGAAGGAAATTTTGACTGGCTTGGGTCGGTTCAGATATTTTTTTGCCTAATAATCCGCCCGAACCAATAGCTATCATCGCTTGACGTGTGTGATATCCCCCGCCCTGCGGATCGTTAGCTGAGGCAAAAGATGTTAGGCGGCCTTTTTGATATGGAGCTAAAAACGCAAACCAACCTAAAAGAAAAATAAGCAACCCACAAACAGAAAGAAAGATGAATTGTTTTTTTGGCAGTTCAAGCAACAATAAAATGCCGAACCAAATCGAAAATAATACTACGGCAGCGCCGAGGTCAGGTTGAAGAAGCGCTATCACAACCGGAATACCAACGTAAATACCGGATATGAGTACGTGCCGGAATTGCTGCAATTCTGCGTGTCTAAACGAAAAATATTTACTGAGCAAAAGGATGATCGATATCTTCACAAATTCAACAGGCTCGATTGTAAAAGGACCAACATGAAACCAGCTTGAAGCTCCCCTGACCTTAATACCGACCAATAAAACTCCCAAAAGGCTTATAATTCCAACTATATATATAAACATCACCCAAACTGATCGTGTGCGCAAAAACCTCAGATCAAAAGATGCCAAAAAAAAGAATATCAATATGCCCAAGATACCGAAAGATATTTGTTTAATAAGCTGCAATTGAATGATTTGATCATCTTGGGCTGTAAAAAATATGGTCGCCAAGCCAAAAATAAAAAGGCTCATTGCTGAACCGATCAATAATAGATCAAACGAGCGTAAATACCTAATCATAATACCT
>LBYG01000007.1 GCA_000996085.1 Parcubacteria group bacterium GW2011_GWB1_40_14
TATTTAAAATACCACCTTTTGGGCGGGTGGCAAATAAATTTGCTCGTGCTTTATTATTTAAGCCTCAAGATATCGTCTTATTGCAATAGTAGAAGAAACTATACCCACTGCCACGCCGACCGCAAGCTGTAAGCCAAAAATATACAATAAGTGCGAACTATAATAACTAAACAGATTAAGGCCTGATAAAAATCCGGAAATCGGCGGTGCCAAAAAATATGTTATGGCGTAAAACGAGGCGAAAGTAATAATACTTGCCAAAAACCCGCCCAAAATACCTTCCACAAGAAACGGTCCGCGAATGAAAAAATTAGAGGCGCCAACTAAACGCATAATTGATATTTCTTCGCGCATACTGAAAATTGCCAGCCGTACGGTGTTGAACGTTACCAAAAAAGCAATAAATAAAAGAATTGCGCTTGCCAAAAGACCAACTTTACGGATGGTATCTGTAATATTGAAAAGTCTATTTATAATATTGGCTGTCTCCCGATAATTTACTTTATCAAGATAATCACTGTATTTTGATTCCAAAAAATTAGCGATAGCCTTATATGCCGAGGCCTGTGTAGCTTTAATATTCAAACTTGCTTCCAGAGGATTATCCCCTATCTCGTCTAGCGATTGTAAAATAACCTCATTATCAGAATGCGCATCACGGAATTTAAGCAATGCTTCTTCGCGGGAAATATAAGTTACTTGTGCAATATCTGGAAAGTTATTCAAGTCTTCCTTAACCGCAAGTATATCTTCCTCTGTTGTTTCGGGAAGGAAATACGCACTAACATCAACTTTATCCCGGATCTCCGCAACCAAACTATCGGTGGCCTTTGAAACTAAAACTAAACCGGTAAGTATAGAAAGCGAAATAACCAAAATAAGAACTGTAGCCAAAGACAACCAGCGATTGCGCCAGAAACTCAAAATGCCTGTACGAATTATTCTAAAAAAGGTCAACATATCTTAATTATAAAACGTATCTACCTTTAATTTCGTCCCTTATAAGCCTACCATGATCCAAAGTAATAACCCTTCTCTCCAAAGCATTAACTATTTCACGGTCATGTGTGGCTAAAATTATCGATGTTCCGCCAAGTTCATTGATACGAGCCAATAAACGAATGATATCCCATGAGGTTACGGGGTCAAGGTTTCCGGTTGGCTCGTCTGCCACTATAACATCGGGATTGTGGACCAATGCACGAGCTATCGCGACCCGCTGTTTTTCCCCTCCGGAAAGCTGTTTGGGAAATTTTTTGGCTTTATCTTCCAATCCAACCAATTTCAAAACTTGAGAAACTATAGAATTAATGTCCTTACTGCTGGCTCCGGACACCTCCAGAGCAAAAGCTATATTTTCCCAGGCATTGCGATCGGGTAATAAACGAAAATCCTGAAAAATAGCGCCCACTTTCCTGCGTATTTTTGGAAGCTGAGCAGGACTAACTTTATTTACATTAACATCATCTAAAAAAACCTCGCCACTGCTAGGTCTGTCTTCAACAATTAAAAGTTTAAGCAGGGTAGATTTTCCTGCCCCGGAATGACCGACAAGCGAAACAAATTCTCCCTTAGCTACATTAAAACTTATATCTTCCACTGCGGGAATGTCTTTACCGTATTGTTTTGTAACATTTTCGAAACGAATCACAAATTAATTCAAAAATCAAAATGCAAAAATCAAAATTTTGGTTGCTCGCCGTAGGCGAGCTTCTTTAATTTTAATATTTGATATTTAATCTTTGATATAAACACTATTTTCCTCCAAATTGATTAATTTCTGCTTCTATAAAAATATCTAAATCTCCGTTCAGTACCGCATTAATATTGTGTTCTTCTGCTCCCGTGCGATGATCTTTAACCATTTGATACGGATGTAAAACATATGACCGTATCTGATTGCCCCATGACGTTGAAACTTTTTCGCCTCTTAGACGCAACATTTCTTCTCTTTTTACTTCTTCATCACGTGCAACTAATTTAGCGGCTAAAAGTTCTAAGGCCCTTCTTTTATTGTCGCCCTGCAAACGTTCAGCCTGACACTCTACTACAATCTTGCTGGGCTTGTGAGTAATGCGAACTGCAGTTTCCCTGCGATTAACATTCTGTCCTCCCGGACCGGAAGAACGAAAAGTATCGACTTCAATATCTTCTTCTCTGATAACTATTTTTTTTGAAAGATCCTCAGTTAATACCGGCAAAACTTCTACCATCGCAAAAGATGTATGACGGCGCTTAGCGGCATCAAACGGTGAAATTCTTACCAATCGATGCACGCCGCTCTCAAACCTCAAGAAACCATAAGCGTATTTTCCGGAAATTTCGATGATCGCATTCTTTATACCTGCCTCTTCCGCTTTATGCTCATGCAACAATTTTACTTTCCAGTTTTTACCTTGAGCAAAATGCATATACATCCGTAAAAGCATATAAGCCCAATCTGCAGCATCGGTACCGCCGGCTCCTGAGGATATCTGCAGAGTTGCCGAAAAACTATCATGAGGACCGTTAAGAAATGTTTCTATTTCTTTGGCGTTTAATTCTTTTTCAAACTGGCGACTACGGTTATTTATATCTTCGATCATTTGACCAACTTTTTCGGGTTCTTCGTTGCCTATTTCCTTTTCCCATTCGGATATAAAATGAAGTTTTTCTCTTTCTTTCTCTATGTTCTTCTGGAATTCTTCCCAAAAAGAAACGGTTTCCTTAAGAGCCGACAACTCTCCTACTATAGTTTCGGCCGTTTTTCTATCGTCCCAAAAACCAGGTTGTATTGTCTTGCCTTCAAGCTGTTCTATCTTATTTTTGAGTTTGGGCAAGTCAAAGCCGTTCGCGCGTATTCTTTACGCGCGAAGAAAGTGCTTCAAGTTTATGCCCAATCTCTTCAATCGTTATGGTCATCTCCTTAAAGGTATCACAAAAAAATATAAAAAACAAACCTTTAGTTGAGGATATTTTATAAATAAAAAACCGTCCAGCTCTAATTAAAAATTAGGGTTGGACGGCAAAGATTTTGTGGGATGAGCTCTCATATGCTGTGCCCATACAGCTTCAGAGCCGCTCAAACGAGGGAGGAGGGATCCTTCGTTAAGCGCACCTTGATGGCAGCTCATCCCACAGATAATTGCGAATGGATGTTTAAAAGTACAAAGTTGGTGTTGGCGACAAACCTTCCCGCAAGCGCTGTCTTGGGCCTTGATTATGCCTCGACGTTTGCGGTTGCCGTTGGTTACACAATGTAATCAACGCAGTCTGCCGCCAACATTTTATAATATAGCATATATTAAATTTTTTTACGCAAAGGATAGGGAGAAGATAAGCGTTTAAATTGTCATGCATACCGGGAATTTTGTTTCGAACCAAAACAATAAAACGCCATTGTTTATCTTCTAAGCATTCCACGGCAACTATAATAAATGGATAATCCAGAGGAAGAACCCCATTAAGAGAAGTTATAGTTAAAAGAATTACAGATAAAGAAAGATCTGGATCTATTTCATTAACTTCTTCAATCGAGGTTTTATCTGACATTAATAACAGCTGGGCAATGGCCCTGCCCAAAAGAGAGTTTGCCGCTGAAGGAAATTGCCGAACGCCCCGCTGATCCAATCTTAAAATAGAAGAAAGTTCATCTTTGAACGAGGGTATAATTTCACTGTTGAATTTTGCTATGATTTCTTCAGATACTTCCTTACCCACTTTACGCACCGCACTATGACAATGTGCTTTAAGCTTAATTTGGCATTTAAACTGTTTTGCGTCAATGTTTTATAATTTAAAAGCGCAGAATAATTATTCCTGCGCTTTATTATGATTACAGTTGTCTTTACTTATGGAGCCAGAGGTGGGAATCGGACCCACGACCTACTGTTTACGAAACAGTTGCTCTACCACTGAGCCACTCTGGCAATAACTATTCTTTTATCATAACAGAAAAAACAAGAAAAGAAGCTCCTCAAAAAAGGAGCTTCAAAATTGAATTATCTCGCCTGATGAATTCGTATTTCGTTTATCTTATACCGAAGAGTTGCGGGGTCAACGTATTGCCCCCAGGCAAACAGCTCGATTTTTCCGCAACAACCCAGCTGACTTTGTGGAATGTTCCCGAGTCGACCCTCAAAATTCTTGACCTTCTTTAACAAAAACTTCGTTACGGAAAATTCGCCAATTGACTATATAAAAATCGTTATTTTCATCGATATGAATAGTTCCGTTTTGCATACGTCCCTGAACGCTTTCGGAATAACCGCACTTTTTACATTGCCACATCAAGGCTTCGGAAACACGTTCTTCAGAAAGATTAGCAACAAACGGCTCATTGTTAGTGTTGTAGGAATCAAGCACTTACATGCCCTCCAAGGCTCTAAAACCTATTTAAAAGATCCGATAAAATTATAAAGCATCTCCGATTAAAGTCAAGATATTACTTTTCCCTATGTAAAACGCGCAACAATATTAAAACTTATTACATATCCTTCACGGAACATTTATTATTCCAAATCTAAAATCTCTTTAGCTTTTGTGTAATCTCTCGAGGAAACAAAAAGGTTTGCGTCACCAACAGTACCGGTAAATTCTGCGCCAGCCGCAAGATTGCCTTTCTGAAGCATGCATCTAATTCCTAATCTTTCCAGAAGCTCTTTATTCATTTCTGCTTCAGGATATATTGCGAAGTTTTTAAGCAATACGATATTCATAAATTCACGCAATAAAAATTAAGCGAGTGAAGGGAATCTCCCGCAAAGCGGGATTACGTCGTTGTAGAGCTCCCCAGCCCCAATTTATTTAACATCAAAAAATTAGAACTGGGTCGCTAACAACGAAGAGAAGAACCCTTAAACTGAGCGGAATACCAGAATCGAACTGGCGCCTCAACCTTGGGAAGGTCGTGTACTGCCATTATACGAATCCCGCGATCTATTCTTCTTTATTTTCTTTGCCGAAGATTTTATTCCATAATTGAGCCAGAAAAGATTCGCCTGAATCTTCTTTTAATCCATCCTTTTCTTTAATTTGTTCGGTTTGCCCGTCTTTTTGTGGAATTAAAATAACAACCTCTTCATCGGGTTTTTTTAAGTTTAATCTTGCCCTCGCTTCGCGCTCTATCTTAACCGGATCATTCAAAGCTGATTCTATAAGACTCAATACGGAAGCGTTTTCTTGTTCTAATTTACTTGTCTTCTGTTCAAGTTTTTTAATATATTCCTGTGTTTTCCAAACCTCATACTGAACACGCGCGGCATTAAATAGAATGCCGGCAATAATAATGACCACAGGAATAAAAACAAATTTTATACGATTATTTACTAACTTGCGTCGCATACCAGATAGTAGAAATTCGACTATATATGTGTTACATTAATAAACGAATCTCTAGTTATTGTTAAAATTTTTATAATTAGATTACTCGTGCCAGATACTTTTTGTTCGCTTTTAGCGAACAGTCGAATTTTCACTACCTGGCATAATATAAAGCTATACAATTTAAAATATGAAACTAAAGTGGCCTAACGCAAAGAAAACAGCGAAAAAAATAGCTAAATTCTTTTGGTATGCGGTTATTATACTTGTAGCCCTAACTACGATTCTGTCTTTCATGCCGGGATTACTATATTAAGTCTCTCCTGTATCCATTTTTGCCTATTTAAACCTAGTTTACAAGCTAATTTTATATGATAAAACCCTTCTTTAAAAAGAAGGGTTTATTGTTTTTAATAAACCCCGCTTAGAAATTTACGGTTAAAACTAAAGGCCAAAAAAGGTAATTCCCTTTTCTGGCCATTTACATTATAGCTATTATCACAAAAATCGATCAGCTTTATTGATTATCGTAAATTTCTAACGGGGTAAACAGGAGTTAACCACTCGCTGTGGCTTCTATCTCGGCCATACACTATATCAAAATACACTTTTTGGATCTTAAGGGTTATGGGACCCACTGAACCATTCCCGACCGCGTGGGTTTTGTTAATGCTTGAAATAGGTTCGATCTCGGCACCGGTCCCGCAGAAGAAAAGCTCATCTGCAGAGTAAATCCAACCCGAGGACCATTCCCCCTCTAATGTTTCTAACCCTAGTTCATTTGTGGCAAGTTCAAAAATTGTTTTTCTGGTTATGCCTTCCAAAATATTTGAATCAGTATCTGGCGTATATAATTTGCCGTTCTTGACCCACATAATATTGGCAGCGCTTCCTTCGGAAATTGTGCCGTTTGCGTTAAGAAAAATTGCGTCATCGTAACCAGCTAATCTGGCTTCTTTTTTGGCCAGATGCGACTGAGCATAAAGCCCGCCTATTTTGCCGCGAGGAGGCAACATGCTGTTATCAGCACGGCGCCAAGTCGTAAGACAAACACTCAGACTGTCTTTATTTTTAAGATTATACTTTTCGAAAGGCACCGCAACGATAATTACAGAAACGCTATTGCCGTCTACGCCAACTCCCATATCATTCAAGAAAATGAGAGGACGTATATAAACATTTGTTCTGTATTTTTCTTTTCGCAATAACTTCAATGTTGCTTCTGTCAGCTCATCAGCCGTATATGGCACATCAAATTTCATGATTCCTATAGCGTTATTAATCATGCGCTCAAAATGATCGCGAATACGAAAAACAAAAAGGTTTTCTAATTCGGGATTCCAATAAGCTCTTATGCCTTCAAATATACTTATGCCGTACATGAATCCCTTAAAGAACAAACCCATTTTCCTATCGGCAGGACATGGATACTTATAAATCTTACCGTCATGCCATTCCAAACGCGGCATAGGAGAATTCGCCACAGCTAAACTCCTTTCATATTTCAAAGAAACAACAGTTGGCTAAAATATATAATAAATCGTTTAAAAAGTCAAAAACAAACTGGTTTCCGATTTTATTGACATTTATTGACAGATGTATTTTTAAATAATATAGTTGCGCTAGCTATTTTAAAACCTATTACGGTGCAGAAGTGCTTGGACCGCAAGAAGCAATAGTTATTATTGCCAGCCCCGAAACAAACGCTGACTTGTTTTGGGCAACGCGATTTTGGGCGCCCGACCCGATAATTTTTGTTCAAACCGGACAAGATAAAATTGTACTCGTAAATCCACTTGAATTCTCCAGAGCGAAAAAAGAGATTTTGGGCGCACGTGTCTTGTCTGAATGGAATTATTATAAACGCGGAAATGATCTGCTTAAAAATGAAGAATCTGTTACATATATAACTATTGTGCTGCATGGAATACTTGAAGAGTTGGGCGTAAAAACGCTTAATGTTCAATATGAACACTTCCCCTATTCTCACGGCAAGGATCTTGAAAAATTAGGCTACACCATAAATCCTGTTGCAAGTTTTCTCTATGAACGTTCAATAAAAACTCCTCAAGAAATTTCCTACATAGAAGAAATTAGCCGCTACACCGATGAAGCGATAAGCCAAGCAGTAGAAATATTGAAACAAGCAAAAATAAATTCAGCAGGGTTTCTTGCGCTTGATGAAACAATAGTGACCTCAGAATTGCTCAAGCAAATCGTTACAGCTCATTTATGGAAATATAATTGTCTTGGTGCCCATACCATCATCTCTTCCGGGATCGACTCATATGAGCCGCACAACGAAGGACATGGGCCAATCAAAGCCCACACGCCCATTGTTATGGATGTATTCCCCCGCTCGCTTACAAACGGATATTTTACTGATACCACAAGAACTTTCTGCAAAGGCAAGGCCAACAAAAAACTATCCAGAATGTTCCGTGCGGTACTTGATGCACAGCAAGCTGCTATAGATATTCTTAAGCCTGGCTTGCCCGCAAAAGAAACAA
The DNA here is from genome assembly GCA_000996085.1 of Parcubacteria group bacterium GW2011_GWB1_40_14. Taxonomy (GTDB): domain Bacteria; phylum Patescibacteriota; class Minisyncoccia; order Terrybacterales; family GWB1-40-14; genus GWB1-40-14. Next base: position 7,812 of record LBYG01000007.1, read on the forward strand.
ACGTTATCGCTGTGGCTAAATTAGAAGAAGCCGGTTTTCAAAATAAAATGTTACAGGGTGGTCCACAGGGATTTATCCATGGGCTTGGACACGGTGTTGGTGTAGAGATACACGAAAAACCAAGCTTAAATGGCTCCACGCAGGATATATTGGAAAAAAATAATATAGTTACGGTAGAACCCGGACTTTACTATCCTCGGGTAGGCGGCGTTCGGATCGAAGATACTCTGGTAATTACAGAAAATGGATACCGTAGTCTCACAAATTCTCCAAAAGAACGCTTAGAAATAGCATAAAAATAACCCCGATATTAAATCGGGGTTTTTTAATCTCCTCGCTTAAGTAATGCAAGAAAAGTTTCTTGAGGAATATCTACCTTACCCATAGCTTTTAATTTTTTCTTTCCCTTTTTTTGCTTCTCAAGAAGTTTACGTTTACGGGTATAATCTCCCCCATAAAGATAACCAGTAACATCTTTGCGCAATGCTGAAAGTGTTTCGCGGGCAATTATATTTCCTCCGATAGCGGCTTGTATGGGTACTGAAAAAAGCTGACGGGGCAAATATTCTTTTAGGCGGCCGACCATCACGCGTCCTTCGCGCTCTGCCCTGTCTTTTGGAAGTATACGACTAAATGCTTCTACTTCAGAACCCGCAACTAAAATATCCATACGCACCAAATCTCCGAGTTTTTCCCCAAACGGTTCCCAGGTTATTGAAGCGTATCCTCTTGATACAGATTTTAAGCGATCCGCAAAATCTACAATGATATCGATAAGAGGAACTTGCGCCTTCAACACAACCCGCGTTGAAGCGATCGTTTTTATTTCATCTACCTGAGCGCGCGTTTCCTGGACCAGACGCATAACCGAAGGTAAATCTTCGGGTAAAGATAAAATTTCTATTTTAGCCCAAGGCTCATATAGCCCCTCTACTGTTTCGGGAGAAGGCAATTCTTTTGGAGTTATGACTGTAAAAGTTTTACCGTTTTTTAATTTCGCTGTTATCTTAACTGTGGGCAAGGTGGCAACAAGCGTTAAACCGTATTCACGATGCAAGCGTTCCAATGTTATTTCCATGTGCAGAGTTCCAAGAAAACCGCAACGAAAACCCCGGCCCAAAGCATCAGAGCTTGTCACATCAAACGTTAATGCGGCATCATTTAATTTAAATTTGTTTAACGCATCGGCCAGAGAAGGAAAATCGTCGGCATTATTTGGAAAAAATGAAGCAAATACAACCGGCTGCGGTTCCAAATACCCCGGCAAAGGCTCAACTTTTACTGTGTTAATATTTAATTTTATAGTATCCCCAACCCGGCAAAGCATAGGATCTTTTAATCCGGTTACAATATAACCTATTTCTCCTGCTCCCAAATCATTGCACGGCACAAGTTCGGGATGAAAAGTACCAAGTTCCAAAGCCTCACCCCGTGCTTTGCTTGCAACAAAACTTATTTTATCTCCTTTTTTAATTGCGCCATCAACCACACGAATATAGATAATAACTCCTCGAAAAGAATCGTATCTTGAGTCAAATATTAAAGCGCGGAAATTGTCGGTTTCTTTGCCTGCGGGCGCCTCAATTTCTGTCGGAATACGGTTCAATAATTCTGCCACGCCTTCCCCCGTCTTTGCAGAAACCGATGATACTTCTTTCTCATCTATTTCCAAAAACGCGGCTAGTTCTTGTGAAATCTCTTTAGTGCGAGCTTGCGGCAAATCTATTTTATTTATGACCGGAATTATTTTTAATCCCTGTAATATGGCTAATTCTGCATTTGAAACAGTCTGCGCCTGAATACCCTTGGTGGCATCAACCAATAATATGGCCCCTTCAACAGCTGCAAGCGAACGAGAAACTTCATATCCAAAATCCACATGACCGGGAGTATCAATAAGATTAAAAATATATTCACCGGAAGAACCTTTATATTCCATCCGAACCGGCTGCATTTTTATGGTAATTCCTCGTTCTCGTTCAAGGTCCATCTGATCTAAAAATTGTTCCCGCATTTTACGCGGATCGACTGTTTTTGTTACCTCAAGCAAACGATCGGCAAGCGTAGACTTGCCGTGATCAATATGCGCAATAATTAAGAAATTTCTTATGTTTTTCTGATCCATTTTGTTATTTTATATGCGAAGACGTTGTTATATTTTCTTGTGAAAAAGGTATTGTTTTGGGCATGAACTGTTTTCTAAAAGACGCCACAAAAACATTCAGTTCTGATATTTTAAGCAGCCATGATACTAATATATATGTTAATCCTCCGGATAGGCCGGCAATTAAGCCCTGCGCAAAAATACCGTAAAAGTGGTTTAAATCTAAAATAATAGCCAATGGTCTCAAAGCCATAAAAGCAACGGCGCCACACGCCAAAGCTGCCAAAAATATTTTCAAAATACCCGCAGCGTCCTCTCCACGGAAAAAAGAACCGTAACGAATTCTAAACGCTACAGGCAAAAGAATAATTTGGATAATTGCAGAAATAGAAAAAGCTGCAGGAAGCGCAAGAACAGAAATTTGAGAAAAACTTTCAAGACTAAGAGACCCACTGAATAAAACAAACAAACCGGACTGCTGATCTTTCAATGTTTCCGCCATATTTAAGGCCAATGCAATATTAATACTTACGCAAAAAATACTGACAACAAACGGGGTCACCGTATCTTTTATGGCAAAAAACGCTCTTAAAAAAACCGGTATTAAAGCTTGCGCAAAGATACCCAAAGCAAAAAGACCCAAAGCGGCTGCTGTTAACTGAGTATCCTCCCAATCAAATCTACCGCTCCCTAAAATCACACGAACTATTTGCGCGCGCAAAACAATAAATAACACCGCCAACGGCAAAATAAGAAACAGCACTTCCCGTATAACCGAAGATAAGATATTAAAAAAAGTATTAATTTCATTTTTGGCCCAGGCTTGCGATAAATTGGGAAAAACTGCTGTAGCAAAAGACACGCCGATTATACCCACCGGAACCGCGCGCAAATTATCAGCAAACGTAAAAATGGCCAAAGATCCGACACTTAATGTGGTTGCTATAGCGGTCATTGCAATAACATTTAAATTAGCGATCATTAAACTTGGTACTCTGGGCAACAAAAGAAAAAATGTTTCCCGAACGCCGGGGTGAAGAGGCAAAAAAAGAAAACGAGGCAAAAACCCCACCTTTAAAACTCCGGGTAATTGGATAAGCATATGCATAAATGCTCCAAAAATAACACCCAAAACAACGCCCCAAACTCCTAAGGTGGGGGCTAAAAATATCACGCCGCCTATAATGGATAAATTATATATGACCGGAGCAAAAGAAAAAAGAAGGAATTTTTTAAAATAATGTAAGATCCCCGAAAAAAAGCTGGATATACCAAAAAAGATCGGGCTAAATAAAAGAAGTCTTGACAATTTTATTGCCATATCCTGTTCGTCAGATGAAAAGCCGGGTGAGATCAAAGGCATCAAAAAAGGCATTACAAAAAACAACAAAACCGAAAGACATGCACTAATTACCATGCCCAAAGACAATAAATTATTCGTTAAGCGCCAGGCATCTTTTTCGTTTTTCGAACGGAATTCTGAAAAAACCGGAAGAAATGCTGCAGATATTGATCCAAACAATATAATAAAAATAAAATCAGGAATGCGGAAAGCGGCATTATATATATCGAGTTCGCGTCCGGCACCAAATTGCGCAGCTAAAAGTCTGTCGCGCAACATTCCCAAAACATCTGCCAACAACGCTGAAGCAGCCAAAATAATAGCAGCCAATGTAATGGTATGCGTTTCAGAACCTATAATTTTTGTTGTAAATCTTCTTAGAAAAGAGATCATTTCGCTGTATTATGAACAGGTAAACTAAAAATTTATCTGTGCCTCAAAATTCTTATTACTGATGAGCTTACCGTTATAAATGAAGGTGTTGTTAATTCCTGCGATATTATCCGGAGCATTCCACTTAATTATCCACTCTTTTGGGAAGGCTATAGATAGGTTAATGTCCTGTATCAATCCGGATTGTTTTTCAAACATAAAATTCCATTTTTTTGAAGAGATCAATTCTCTTTTGGCGGGAGTTATATATTTAAAGATCAAAGTCAACTCTTCTCCAGGACTTACAAAAGCCCATCCTCCAAAAACAGTACTTCCATATTCTTCAAAAATATCAACTTTATTGCTTTCATCATAACGACTCGTTGCGACAATATTTTCAATATCCGCATCGTTAACAAATTTCAGGCGATCGTAATCAATAGGGCGATTATATTCGTCCGCAGTCAAACCAGAAGCATAAGATAAACTTGATCCCTGAGGAACATAAATGCGTATATAATCTTTACTAACCTTTCGGTAAAAATCATATTTTTGACCTTTTCCGTTATGTTTCCTTTTTATAGTTAAAATGTTTTCAGTTGAGCCGTCTGAATTAACTTTCTTCTCAAGATCTATTTTCTCTTCTATTACACGATCAGTTTTAAAACCATTAATATTGCTGTGAATTACAGCTAATGCGTCCCCCGTTCCGTTATTACGCGCCCCGCCCACACCCAACAGTGATACAAAATTTTGTTCATCATTATTATTTAAAAATACCTGAATATCTTTTCTTAAAATAGAATTGTTCAGGGTACGAGCTAAAGCCAAGGCTTGTTCGCTATTCATTTTACCTAAACGACCGAGCAGTGTATTAAATATTTCCTCAAGCGCCATGCGCTGATTAAAATCATCATTACTTACAGCTTTTTCACCGAATTCATTCAGTTTATCAACTAAATTTTCCGCATTTATAATATCGGCATCTTTAGTTAATTGAACGGGTCCCAAAACAGACACAGCAACGCTAGAATTCAATGCGATAACTCCGTCTAAGGTCGCTCCTCCTTCTTTTTCATAAAAAGAATTTATTTTACGGGCGCTCGAGGGAAAATCAAAAAACCAATTGGCGTCATGCAACGACCACGCACTAGATATATCTTGAATTGGACGCGGCGGAACAATATGTTCAGCCAATTGTCCGTCCAGATCATAAACGTCATAAAATTTGAATTTTTCTATACTGCCGTCGGCTATTTTCAATAAAGCCACATTTCCGATAAACCCTCCGGTTGCGCGAATTTCACTAGAATTCTGAAAAAGAAGCAGGTAGCGCCTGGGACCCGCCTCACCCAACATGGCAAGAACCGTTTTCTGATTGGACAGTAATGCATTTAAATATACGGATGTTCTATCCATCGTATCTTTCAAAAAATTAAATTTTGGCAGGAATGAAGCCGGAATATCAACTGCGCTTACCTTTTTTAAGGCATCATTCGCCTGAGTCATCTGGCTAGCAGCATCAAGGATCGTGTCGGCTGTAGCAGATAAATTTATTATTCTGTCTGAATTGACGTTATCGGATAAGAGATTATTTATTGAAAAAGAAGAAAATTCTTTCTGCAATTGGACCATTGCGCGTCCCGACAAAGAGAGATGCAAAGCTGCTTCAAGCATATTATCTCCTGATCGAATCGGATTCGAAAAAGGTATTTGGGATACCAAAGACATAATTCCGGCACCAAAAACATTAAATTCATGCTGTGCTTCGGTCAATTTAAGATACGCGTTATCAAAATCTTTTTCCGCCTCCATATAATTACCTTCGGCGAGGGCCTTGGCCCCCCTTTCAAGATCGAACGCGGCATCGGTTCCTTGTTTTATCATCTGTTCTCTAATTACAAGCGTTCTCTCAACAAAAAAGAAGCTTGACGCACTAAAAATAAAAAAGAACAACGGAATAATAAAAACTAAAGTCCATTTCAAAGAAATATTCTTCTTCTGGTAAAAGGAAAAGTGAAATAAAGGATAATTGCTTTCCGTATGAGGCATCAAATTTAACGGAGTTTTAGAAATTTGGTGGCTTCCGTTAATCTCGTCCTCCCTTAATTTATATTCTTCAAGTATGCGTAATAATTCTTCCTTTGCCGGAAAGAATTCTTCCTCTTGTAAATGTTTTTTAATTTGTGGAGCCCAAAAAATCCCGTCCATCCCGTTAGAAGTCTGTATTAACTGATAATCGTTCGATAATCAAAGCTTGTACAGACTTTTTTTAATTATCCCGCCGTCCTTTGCATAAAAATTTATACCTAAATTTTTATGCTGAAGATTTCTAACGGGATCCATAAAATTTTAATTATTGGCCGCTTGCGGCTTTACGCAAAATATTCAGCGTCTGCGCTGCAGACTTTTCCCACGAATAAAGACTTATAACCTTACCGGCTTCTTCCTTCTGCCTAACCTGCTCTTCTTCACTTTGAAGCACCCCCGCAATGACTTGGGCCATATTTGCGGGGTCCTGTGGATCAAAATAAGCTGCGGCTCCTTTCAATACTTCCGGAGTTGCGCCGCCACTGCTTGCAGCAACAAAAGAACCATATTTTATCGCCTCCAAACCCACCAAACCGAAACCCTCAACAAAAGAAGGTATAACAACTGCTGCGGAAGTCTTATACCAAAGAGGCAATTCATTATCCGGTATAAAGCCTGGCCTTACAATATCATTTTCCAGTCCCAATCTTTCCCAAGTAGATCTAATTTCAGGATATCGAGGATCTTCTTCGCCTCCTAAAACCAATAAATATTTACCTCCGAACCTCTTTTTTATAAGCGCAAAGGCTTCAAGCAGACCAGTAATATTTTTATGCGGCCGCCAAACCCCGACAAAAAAAATAAACGGCTTAGTAATACCGCTTTTGATGCGATGAGCTAATAAAATATTCTCTGTAATATTTTTATCGCCTAAATCTGAAATTCCTTCGTAAATTACACTGATCTTATCTGAAGAACTTCTTCCAAAATTTTTAATTACCTGATCTCTAGTATATGAAGATACGGCAATAATATGTTGAGCGCGCTTTAAGGCAGAGGAGAATACGGTCCGAAATGCACGAGACCTTATTGAAGAAGCTTTCTGCAGATGCCCCGGAAAAAATAACGGAGTCACGTCATGGATCGTAGTGACAAATTTACCGCGCCATATCAGCGGGACATTAAAATGAGGAACAAAAAGAACATCTAAATTCTTATTTAAAAAATGTGCCGGCAGGGTTATTTGCTCACCAAAACTATACCATCGTTCATTAACCTTAACGGACCTGATATTTTTATAATGCGCGTATTTATCGAGATATTTTATATCACGCATAAACAAAACAAAGTTGTTTTCCGGCGCCTGCTTAAAAAATTCTTCGCTGAGCGAAGAAACATACCGGCCGATTCCGGTTTGCTTATCTCCCCACATTCTAGCGTCGATGCCTATAGTAATATTTTTTTTCATGCAAAAATTATCGACAATAACTAAGAAGCAAATATTTTATTTCTTTTTAGACCAACTTCTTGTTCAAGAATAGAATGTATCTGTCCGACAGCAATATTCCAATCGTATTCTTTCGCTTTACTTATACCTTTTTGCTTCAAGAAATTGCGCGCATTTTCATCTTTAAGCAATCGTCCCATAGTATCGGCTAAAGCCGAAATATTATATGGATCTACACTTAACGCGGCCTCGCCTACTATTTCCGGCAAAGAAGAACGGTTTGATACTATTGTTGGAATGCCCCTAGCCATTGCTTCAAGCGGCGGAAAACCAAAACCCTCAAAAAGACTTGGATAGACAAAGATTTCTGCCAAATCATAAACCAGAGGCTTGTCGTTCTCATCTATAAAATCAGTAAAAATTATTTCGCTTTTGTGGGGTGATCTTTTTGCTGTAGCGACAGTATCGGAAGCCCTATGAGTCAAAGGGCCGGCTATAACCAAAGAAAGATTGCTTGATGATTTGGGGTCAGAATTTTTAAGGATTTCGAAAGCTTTGATCAAATTTACATAATTTTTCCTGGGTTCTATCGCGCTTAACGCAAGAATAAAACGACCAGGTAATTTATATTTTGTTTTTATTTCCTCCCTTTCTCCTTCGTGTGCCGCTCTATCCATAAAAAACTGATCGATGCCGGAATGAACAACTTTAATTTTATTTTCAGGCGTCTTCCAAATATTCATCAAATCTTTTTTGGTGGCCATTGAAACCGTAATTATCCGGTCCGCTTTTTGAGTTTGTGCTTTTGGATCCATCAAACCGTGCCATAATTTATCCTGCCATGAAAATAGTTCCGGAAAGCGTACAAAAGATAAATCATGAATTATCAGAATGCGGGGACATGAAGCAGATAAAGCAGTCGACAAAAAATGAGGACTTAAAAAAACATCGATACCGCCCATAAGGCGGTCTATTAAGGGAACTTTTAAAAATCTAAACGAAGGATCCAAAAAACGATTTGGTAAATTTATGTGTTTTAAAACAAAATTTTTCCTGTCCTTCAATATTTTTTCTGCAACGGGCGAAGATTTTCCTGTCGAAAAAAGTTTAAATGTCGTATCCGGAAACGTTTTGCTTAAATAATCTATAAGATGAACGGTGTATCCTGCGATACCTCCGCTCTGTCTTGCAGATAAATGACGTATATCTATGCCAACTATCACAGTTTTTCTTCTTTAAAATAATAACGGAACAAAATGAACATAATTGAAATCAAAAAACCTACTAAGGATCCGGCTATCGCCCTATTAACCACAGGCACTTGGCTGACGGGATTAAAATCAGAAACCTTAGCAGTAAAATTAGCATATTCTCCCGTCTCTTGGGCAAACAAAGTTATATCTTCGCTGATTTTTTCCTCAAGCCACTGACCATACTCATTTAAAACTGATATGTCTCCGTTTATGATTATTTTATAATCTGCCGGCGTTAAACGCTGAATGCGCTTTATTTTTAAAGAATTATTTAAGGTGGTTTCCGGATCGTTATTTAAAACAGGATTAAGTAATATTTGTCCTAATCTTTCGCCAAAAATTCTTGTCGTCTCTATTAAATAATAACCGTCATATTGATATGAAGGAACTATATTTTCTTCATTTATTCCGTCATGAACCAAAGAAACTACGGCATACGCGGAAGGCTTATTAATGGAAAAACTAATCCATCCCAAAAACAAACCCAAAGATACACAAAAAACTACAAAAAATTTATTCTTTAACATAAGGTTAATCGCGGTTTTAAATTCAATCATATATAAAAATTATATTATTTTTAAATAAGCTGTTTATCAATAAAATTCTTTATTTTTTGGTTAAATATCGTGGTGTCAAAATTTCTTGCATGTTCTTTTATGTATTCTGTTGAAAAATCGTTATTATTGAATTTTTGCAGGGCTTTTTCCAAAGATTCAACCGTTTGCTCTTCAAAAAACATACCGGTCTTCCCGTCCTGTACTGTTTCAAGGGCTCCTCCTCCGCGCCATGCGATAACAGGACTTCCTGCAGCCATAGCTTCTACGGCAACCAAACCAAAATCCTCTTCTTGAGGGAAAATCATTGCCTGACACCTTGAATATTCTTCCCTTAATACCTCATCACTTACAGCCCCCAAAAACCTTATATTTGGCGCGCCTTGAGCCAACTGTTTCAATTGTTTTTTTGCGGGACCATCCCCGACAATATGTAGATTAAAGCCTGCTCTACGCGCCGCTTCAATGCCCAGATCAAAACGTTTATATGCGATCAGGCGACCCGCCATAAGAAAAAAATCTTGTTCGTCTCGTTTGCCTTTTGAAAAATAATCTACTTTTACCGGAGGAAAAATAACTTCTGCATCACGTCCATAATATTTACGTATCCGGTTTTGAACATGATATGAATTTGCAATAAAAGTATCCGGACGCAATGACGCAGAGTGGTCCCAAATCCTTAACCAATTCAAAAATATAGGGGCTAATTTTCTCATTATCAAAGGATATCCGCCAAATTCTTCAACATAGCGATGACTGTCGTCCCAAGCAAACCGGGTAGGAGTATGACAATAGCAAATATGCTTTGATTCCGGTCGGGTAATTATACCTTTTGCAAAACTAGCCGAATCAGAAATAACAACCTGATACGCCGACAGATCAAATTGTTCAACGGCAATCGGCATTAGTGGAGGAAATAAACGGTGATGTTTTTTGACAAATTCAAAATTTTGCAAAAAAGAAGTTACTATGCGCCGTTCTTTAAAAACGCCCTTGGTCCCCCGCTCATCATAAATCAAGGTAAAAATGGGAGCTTGTGGAAATATATCGCACAATGCTTCCAATACCCTTTCGGCACCGCCATATTGAGTTAAATAGTCGTGTACAAGAGCAACCCTCATATTTAAAATCAAAAATTAAAAATAAAATATTAAAATTTTGGTTCCCCGACGTACGTCGAGGTTCACTAATTTGCTTTTTTATATTTACATTTTATATTGACTTGTTTCTAACTTCTATGTCTTTTAAATAAAATAGAAAACGGTGTCTTCAAAAGAATTATCAAATCCAACCACAACGACCAATTCTCAATATAATGGAGATCTAATCTGAATTCATCTTCAAAATTTAAATCTGAACGGCCTGAAATCTGTCCCATTCCGGTAATCCCCGGTTTTAAAGCAAAAACTCTATGATATATTTTCTCATATTTTTCCACTTCTTTGGGTAAATGCGGACGTGGACCAACCAAACTTATATCTCCTTTTAATGAATTTAAAAATTGCGGCAGTTCATCTAAACTACTATTTTCAAGAAATCTTCCTAATTTTGTTCTTCGCGGATCGTTTAAAACCTTGGGAACGGGGCCTGATCTGGTATTGTACTTTTGTATAAGATCATTTTCTGCTTTCTCAGCCTCTGCCGCGTTTGGATATCCTTCTCCCGTGCAATATTCCACCTTCATCGTTCTGAACTTGAACATTGTAAAATGCCCCCTTGGTCCCACTCGCTTGCTTTTATATAAAATAGGGCCCGGAGAATCATGTTTAATTGCCAACGCGATAGCCAACATCAAAGGAGCAAAAAATATAATTCCCAAAGTCGAACCCATCATATCAGCTGCTCTTTTGACGATCTTTCCCCAACCTTCAAGCGGGGTTCGTCTTAACTCAACAAAAGGCACGTCTCCAATGACAGCAGTTTTTGAATTAACTGTCAGCGTTTGGAATAAATTGGGAACAAAAGAGAACAGCAGATGTCTCTCATTTGCAAATTCTATAAGCTCAAGTATCTTCTCTTTTGGATAATTTGTATCGGCCAACAAAATCTCATCTATGAGATTATCTGCAACAAGAGCTGATATTTCATTCTTATCCGGAGCAAAAAGATGTTTAACAACGCGCATGCCCAATGATCTATCTTCATTTAATATTTTTGCCAATCTTTCGCTGACGTGATCTTGTCCAATTAATAATATTTTTATTACCGGAAATCCTATTTTTGAACCCAATCTATCTATAAAAAAGTTGACCGCGGACCTCTCAAGTAAAAGAAATGAAATCGCGAAAAACCACCATGCAATCACCAAAAACCTTGAATCAAAAAGCTCCTGCCTAATAAATATGGCAGAGGTTATTGCGGCAAAAGTTACAGAGGCGGCAAAGATAAGCTTAGTTACCGTCCCCAATAATTTAACTTCTTGCCTGACATTATATAAACCCAAAGAAGCTATAACCACCGTATTGAAAGCCGCTGCCAACAATACTAAATAAAAATATTCCGTAAAACTTAATTTAAAAATTACCGGCTTTAAAGACTGGATCATCGGATGAAACCTTAAAAGCCAGGCAACCACCCCGGCTAATGAGGCGGCAATAAAATCCAAAGGCACCAGAATTACCACAAACCACAGAGGCAAACGTTTAAACATATATATTTCAATAATAAGGCTTAAACCCTTATTTTGCAAAGATAAATTAGATATTTTTTCCGCCAGCCCGCCCCGCTTCGCTCAGCGAGGCCGGGGAGACGAATCCGCCTTTGGCGGACAAGCAAAAAATGAAAAAGCTCTACTTTTCCACGAACGCATGAACAAAAAATGCGCGTTTTTTAAACGCGCACATTATTATTTATTCTTCGGAAGATTCAAGCCTGATCCGCGGATCAATCATAGTATAAATGATATCGGTCAGAATCTGAAAAACCAAGAAAAGTATAAGACTGAACTGCGCCAGAGCCATAATGATATCGTAGTCACGAGCATATACTGCCTCTAGCGAAAGAACGCCGATACCAGGAATCCCATAGAGCATCTCGATAAAGAACGAACCTTCGAATACTGAAACAAGAGATAGTCCAACGACAGTAGTCATTGGCAGTAATGCATTACGCAAGGCGTGCTTTCCAATTACGCTCGTTTCGGTCAAGCCTTTCGAACGAGCTGTTCTAATATAATCCTGATCAAGGACTGCTAATAAAGTATTCCGCATTAAACGCGCTGGACCCGCCAAAGCCGGCAGAGTGAACACGAGCAAAGGAATGATTATTTTCAGTGAAAATATACCGTCCCAGCCCGATGCCGGAACCAGATGCAACTGAAGGACAAAAATGTAAAGCAGGATAGGAATACCCACAATAGAAGGTATCGAATGGAAGAAAAGACAGATGCTGATAAGGAAGGGGTCCTTCCATTTTCCATGATTTAGCGCCGCAATGATACCGATTAATCCTCCTAAAAGAAATATCATAAGCAAAGCCACAAATCCAAGTTGTGCGGAAACAGCAATACGCGGAAAAACAAGTTCAGCTACGGGAGTGCCGGGATACTTAGAGATACTTTCGCCAAGATCCCCGGTAAAAAATCCGGTCATATAGCTGATGTACTGTATCGGAATAGGTTCATCAAGTTTAAGTTGATGCCTTATCCGCTCAATAACTTCGGGATCGGCTCGCGGCCCCGCTCGTACCAAAATAGGATCACCCGGAGCATAACGCGTAAGCATGAACGTTCCGAAAGAAACGATAAAAAATATAGGCACCATCCACAATAAACGCCTGATAATATAGGTTCCCATACAGAACTCCTTGGTATAAAAGAACTTTAAATTAGATTTACTTTATAATTTTATGTTGATTTTGTCAATCCCGTTTAGAAATTTACGAAATTAAAATTATATTCTGTCTTGCTTCAAAACATTATTTTTTAAAAAAGATTGAACTAGCCGTAAATTTCTAACGGGATCAATAAATTGACATAACCTTAAAAATAGTCTATTAGAATATTAAATTGAAGAACATTACAATGGGAGAGAGACGTGAAATTCTCACGCAAAATTGCCGCATCAACTATTACGCTTATCGTAATTATAGGTTTGGTCGCCGGAATAAGCGCGTTCTCATATAATAAACCGTATTCTTATGATTTCTCTGCGATTGAAACCGGAATTAATTCGATAACCACAGAAGAACTCCAGGAAACTATAGATTTTCTAGCAGCTCCCCAAAGAGAAGGGCGACGCAACGCGACTCCTGGAAGCTTTGAAGCTTCGAATTACATTGCAGATACTCTTATTTCATATGGTTTCAAATCTTTTAACAAAAATTATTTTCAGGAATTCGATTTACGTGATGTGCAAAACCCCGATTTTTCGGTAGAAAGACTGCTGGCATGGGCTTTGAAAAATGAATATACCATCGATTCAAGAGCACGAAATGTCGTCGGATATCTTGAAGGAACCACGAAGAAAAATGAATATATTGTAATAGGTGCCCACTACGACCACCTCGGTGTACAAAATGGCAAGCTGTTCCCGGGCGCAGATGATAATGCGTCGGGCACAGCCGGAGTGCTGGAAATAGCTGAGGCTTTAGGAGAGCTTGCAAAACAAGGTATCCGGCCTGAGCGGAGCATCATAACGGTATTCTTTGACGCTGAAGAGTGGGGTTTGTGGGGTTCACAATATTTTGCTGAAAATCCGCCCATTCCGTTTGAAAAAATAGTTAGTATGTTCAATCTTGATATGATAAGCCGGAATGCACAGGACGAAGTCTTGCTTATCGGCTCTCCGGACCTTACCGATTTTGCGAGTCGCAGTCCCACACTTTATGAAATGCTAAAGACCGCGAACGCAGATATCGGAATGAAACTTCTAATCCCGCCAGAAGAACTGCGCGAAGAACAGATTTTCTGGAGAAGCGACCAGGCTTCATTCTTCGTTCAAAGCCCCGAAAATAACAGAATTCCTGTCATTTTCCTGAATTCCGATGAACATCCTGATTATCATCAACCGTCTGATACTGCAAATAAGATAAATGCGCTAAAAGCCAGAAATATCACCCGACTTGCATTTAAAACCCTGTGGCAGCTGTCCGATTTTGAAGGACTACCTATATATAATGAATAAAAAATCACCCGCCTTGTAAAAAGGCGGGTTTTTATTTTACAAATGTCCATCGCGCATGATAAAGAGTGCTTAGCACCTATACAAAGGAATAAGCATGAAGCGCAAATTGTACAGATTCGCCGCTCTAACTATCGTAATCGTTCTGCTTACCACGTTCATAAACACAGACTCTATCAATGCCAGCATCAACAGTAAATATCCTTGGGTGCACGTTACCATACAAAAAGAAACCAACAGAACCGAATCCAAAGATTGGATAAAAGCATTAGATGAAGCGCTTGATACGCTACCGTCACATATTGTTACAGGCATCAAATCCGAAAATGGCTTGAATGTCACGCTTACCGTAGAATCCAATGAAAAATGGTCCGGTCGGGCTTACCCAGACTTAACAACGGGTATTTATTTTAATGAACAGCCTTCGTCAAAGAACTATCCTCTTGACTCGGAACCACCGATATTAAACGGATTCTCGCATAATGAAAAATTCTATGTGGCGCTACATGAACTAGGTCATATCTATTTCTTCCGTTCAGAAAAAGACACTCATGATTTCCAAACTTTTGAAAAAATAGTTTCAACAAAGAATGCTGAGGGAGAAATATCATGGCTGGAAGAACCGTCTACTATTTATCCTTTAAGTCATAAGGCAAATCAGTTAGCCGAATCTGCCGCTGAAGCTTTCGCTCTTTTTGTGGTCTCGCCTGATATCCTAAAAGCATGCTACCCGCTACAATATAATTTCATGCGCCAAGTTTTCGGTCGTGAATATACGGAAACTCCCAATTCTATAATTACCCGTATAAACTGCAAACAATAAAAAAATCCCGCACATATTGTGCGGGTTTTATTTATTACGGAAGAAGTTCGTCCAGAGCCCTAAAAAGAACGGGATCCCATTGTGTATTGTGAGCAAATGTTGCATAGTCATCGTCTGACCAGGTTACCAGAATGTCGGGCATTAAACCGCCCGTTTCCTTATATCCATCTCCATCGGTATCAATACGTTCAATAAAATCACCGTTTGGTGTTTTCCAAAGCCCCGATAATAACAGCTCGGCCGTTATCACGAAGCGAACCGGCGAAAACTTCCGAAGCGCTATAAGAGTTGTCGTTTGAACCCGGACGATTCTGCGGGTCGCGACCGACAAGCACAACAATAGGCACGTCTATTGCCAAATCGTAATTCTGATAGGTGAGCTGGGTTTCATTGCCGTTTTTGTCTTCCTGGATAAGAACGGTTGCTCCGCCCGGAAGGAAGTAATCGATCACTTCTAGAGTGGCCTGAACCAAACCGCCGCCGTTACCACGCAAATCGATAATGATGCCGCGAGCATAGTTTTGGCGCGGAACACCTTGCAGGATTGCCGCGAAATCACGGGGTACCTGTTCACTGAATTCATTCATCTTGATGTAAAGTACACCTTGAACGAAATTACCGTCCCGGTCAATTAGAGGGCAATCAAATGGTAGATCGACCGTACTATTGCCGCGTCCGTCAGGAAGAGAACTTCCCGGACAAGATGAAACCACATTCTGCCGAATCTGACCGCGCACAACGGGCATATTTTCCACAGCGCCATTCATGTGGCGAACGGTGATAACAACCGTAGTACCGGCTTCTCCTCTGATCTTCTGCGTAAGCTGGAAACGGCTGCACCCTTCAATGGATTTACCGTCCACTTTAGTAAGCACATCACCGGACTTCAAACCAGCTTTTTCTGCAGGAGAGCCGGCAAAAACTGTTGCGATAATAGTTTCATTATTCTCGTCGCGAGTAGAAACACCGATACCTTCGTACTTACCGCTGGAATCAGATGCGCCAGAATTATAAAGATCTGCATTATAATAACTGGCGAAAGGATCGCCGATAGCTTTAATAATGCCGTTCACAGCGCTTTCAAAAAGATCCTGACGCCGTTGAGGATTCTGCAAAACACTGTAAGCAGGATCCTGAACCATGCGCTCATAAACTTTCTGGATAACGCCAAAATCGACCTGACCCGCAGCTATCTGCTGGTCAACCATATCGGTTGCCCAATCAGGAATACTCTTTTCGTTAACACCAACGAAACCAAAAATAGTTTTGAGGGCGCCGCGCAAAAGAATATCCGGCTTAGCAACTTTCGACTGGTAAACGGATTGCTGACGGAACACCGTGTATACATCGTTCAATACCGTAAAATCAACTTCGGGTGGAGTGGCTTGCGGACAAAGTGCGCTACTGTCGGATCCATCCGAAGATAGGCCGCTATTTTTATAAGCAGAAAAACCTACGACACCAACCAAAACAACCGCAAGAACAGCAACGAAAAACTTAGGAGAAACCTTGTGCAACATTCTATTCAATCTCCTTATTTGTCAAAAACCAACGATTTGCAATGAGCATATAATATAACAATAAATATGTCAACTTGCCTGCTGAAAAAATAAAAACCTCTTGTTTTTTAACAAGAGGTTAACTCAACAAAATTAATCGCCAAGTTTAATAAAATCAAGATACTGACCGATCGCATCCGCAGTAGTAACAATTACGCCCTGCTCTGAAGCAGCGGTAGCTATGCCGACGAATTCCGGCACGCCGTCACGCAGAGCAAAAATAGGCTGTCCCACCGCAACATCCACAGCGATAATCGCCAGAGTGCCTTTGATGGCATAAACCACAGAACCACGGAGTGGTGCCGGGGTCAAAACAGTATTTTGGATCAGTATATCGCTAGGAACTGCAAGAAGAGCGTTTCCACCAGTAAGGTCATCCGGACGGACAAGCGCAAGAGACGGAACATCCAGCTTAGGAGTATCGTTTGTATCTTCTGCTGGACGCTCGAAAGCAACAATCTGATACTTTGAGCTTGGCGCTTCAATGCCCACAAGAGTTTCGGTCTTCATATCCCGATCGTATTCACTTGAAACCATAAGCGTGCCGACTAGCACATAACCCGCAGGAGGCAAAACCTCAGACGTTACCATTACGTACTTATCAGATACGACCACGCCTGGTACAGAAAAAGAACCCAAAATCGTCTTGGGATCCGCTGCAGCAGCATAAAAGATAGCAACGGTACGGACGCTTTCGTGTACCTTAAAATAAGTGTCATCTGCAGTAGCATTCAACAAAGAAAAATCCTGATCAAGATAACCGTCAGCCAGAATATCCTGAGCTGTATATGTATGCGTATGCATAAATGCCTGCAAGTTCGCGCTCACTGCCAGCGAAAGAGAAAGCAAAATTGCGAACCCCATAAAAAAAGTTTTCGGTTTAGGCAATCGCAATAATTTTCTGCTTCGTATAATAGATGGAACAGGCGGTTCTTCAGGCGAAATTTCGTTAGGAGATTCCCCTACTGATTGGTCTTCCATTTTTTTCTCTCCTTCCCTGGCGGGATTATTTTTATTTGTAAAAGACTAGACTAATGAGACGGGTAAGCAAATCAAACTGTATAAGAAAAGCAAAAACTATAAGTATTACACCGGAGATTTTCTTCACCACAGGCAAATAACGACTCACTCGTTTAAGAGCCATAACGCGATCAAAGAACAACGCGACTACAAGAAACGGAATCCCCAACCCCGCACTATAGACTCCCAGCAAAAGAGTGCTCATTTGCCAGTCATCAAACGTAAATGCAAGAGTAAGAATATATCCTAAGAAAAGTCCCGCACATGGCGACCACGCGAAAGCAAAGATGACGCCTACGATAAACGAAACCAACAACGGAGCTTTTATGCGTGAGGGTACTTGAAGCATCTTACTTGCCCAAGGAGGCGAGAAATTAAAAATTTCAAGCATGCTCAGGCCGAGCAAAATAAGAATGATAAAAGAAACAAAACGGATATTTCCAAGATACGGAGCAAGCGCGCTTCCCAACAAGCCAACGCCTACACCAAAAAATGTAAAAACGATGGCAAATCCTGCGACAAAAGCGCAAGCATTCAGGAAAATACGCAAACGTCCAGCGCCACTTGTACTGCCTAAATACATCAGGTATACGGGCACAAGCGGCAAGTGACACGGTGAAAAAAATGACAGTAGGCCGGCGACAAATGCTCCGCCAATAAAAATGTCAGCATCCACGGATCATTGCCCTCGTAACTTCTTTTCCGGAAGCAAATACGTCCATAAGCGAAACGCATCCTGAACTCATCCAATCACGAGCTCCGATAATTATTCCTTGTATAATACCGTCTGAACTTACTAGAAAAGTCTGAGGAATACCCCTGACACGATACGTATCATTAGCATTATTATATGCATCAATCAGTAATGTATAGGAAAAATTGTGTTCTTCACTAAAGAATGCGCGAGCACTAGCTTCGTTATCCTGTACATTGACTGCCAGCATATACATGCGTCCGCGATAAGTCTGATGAATCTTTTCCATTGAGGGCATTTCCACGCGGCATGCCGGACACCAAGATGCCCAGAAGTTAACGAATGCGGGCTTTCCCCGATAATCCGACAGCTTTATTAGCTTGCCGTCCGCGGTGCAAACGATAAATTCAGGGGCAGATTCTCCTATACGAATAGAAGAATTTTCAGACGGAAATACCTGATCCTTTGGACAAATTGATGTACCTGAGGGTTCACCGCCTGAAAAATTCAGAACGGTAACGAGCCCGCCAACAACAATCGTTACAACAACAGCAACAATTACCAGTCGCTTCATGTTCATATTTAATATCTCCTTTTCAAGGGACTCTTTTTATTAGTTTTCTTTTACATGTAATACATGAAAAAGTCAACTGAATTATATAAAAAAGAAAACCGCCGTTTTTAGAAACGGCGGATTATTTATAAAAATTAGTTTACTTCAATGAACCTATAGAAGGGTTCGCCCAACAGAGAAGGAACGTATCCCTTCACGTAGGGTTTAACAACCAAAAGTGTCTTACCGTGCAAGAATGGCAGCCATGGCGCTTCGTTCAAAATAATTGTTTCGGCCTGCTGATACAGTTGGGCTCTCGTTTGCGGATCGCTTTCAACTCGCGCGCGATCAAGCAATGCATCAACTTCCGCATTACTGTACTGAGTTTCATTATTCGCCACTGAATTGGCGGAATGGAACTTAAGATCAAGGAAGTCTGCCGGGTCAGGATAGTCAGCAACCCAACCCAATGAGAACATCTGGTATTTCCCGCGCTTAAGATTATCGAAGAAAGCCGTTGATTCGACCTGTTCGATCTTAACGTTAAGCGAAAGCTCTTTTCTCCACATCTCAATCATGGCTTCAATTACCGGACCGGCTGTTGCGCCCTGCCCAGAAACAGTCAAAACGATCGTCGGCATATTGCCCGCATATTTAGATTTAGCTAAAAGATCACGCGCCTTTTGGGCATCATAGGTCAACTTAGACTGAATCGGAGTATATCCAAGCATGCCTGGAGGTACGATACTATGTGCAGGAGCAATCATATCTTTAAGAACCACTCGAGCAATCGTATCAATATCAATAGCCTGAGTCATGGCCTGACGAACAAGAATATCGTCAAAGGGCGGCTTAGACATATTGAACCCGATGTAGGAAGTCGAAAGAGACGGAGCTTCAACAACCTCGCGGCTTAACGGATCGTTGGGATCACGAACGCGATCAACGTCGGCAATGCCGACACCGGAAACATCAGTTTCCCCATTCTCATAAGCAGTAAGGATTGAACCACCGCTAAGATTAAATTCGATACGCGTAAGTTTAGGCGCACCAAGATGGTAATCCTGATTGCCGACTAGAACCAACTGCCTGCCCTGCTGGTAAATTTCCAGCTTGAAAGGACCGGTGCCGTTGGGAAGTCTTGTCCACGTACGCGGATTGGATTCGATCTGTTCACGATCCACAACCATCGCGGTCGGATAAGTTAACTTCCAAAGGAAGTCGACTGTCGGACCATTAATGGTAATGCTGATGGTAAAATCGTCGATGACTTTAACGCCCTCAACCGTACGAGTACGTCCGCGGAGCTTATCCCTTACGCCGACAATATCCGAAAGATAAAGTTCAGCAGCAGTGGAAAGGGTTTCGGGTGCTGTAGCTCTTTCGAGAGAATACTTCACATCCTGAGCGTTAACTTGTCTTCCCAGATGGAAAAAGATGTCTTGCCTAAGTTCAAAAATATAAGTAATTGTACCATCCGGATTGCTGATAGGATCCGGAATAGCAACCGCAATGTCCGGAGCTATTGCCAATCCTTTGACTTTGGTCTTGGTACCGTCAGGCAGAGTGAACTCAACATCCTGATCGGATGGAACCATGGTCAGAAGTCCGTCGAAAATATTAGAAACATAAAGATGCGAACCGGCATCGGTAACCAACGCCGGATCAAGAGTTAAAGGATCTGGCCCTGGAGTTCGTAATACTCCCGGAGTGTGCCCCTGCTGAGGGACATTATTGGGAGTAGTTGAGCCGCAAGCGGCTCCTACTATAGTTACTACGGTTAAAAAGCAAAGTAAACGCATTCGACCTTTCATTGTCGTGTCTCCTTTCTTCTGTGTATTCTTTTTTGTTTTAACCATTACGATCTATTCTTTAAAGTTAGATCGGAAGAAAGCGCATCGCCGATAAGATTCCAACAGAACACGAACAGCATGATCACCATGCTGGGAATTAGCATTAAGTGCGGTGTGACCTGCAAAGAACGGATAGAACCCGCATCGTACAACATGGCGCCAAAAGACGGCGTAGGCGGCTGAATGCCTAACCCAAGATATGTAAGCGCTATCTCTGAGAATACGATACCGCCCAATCCGGCAGACATACCAACGACAACAAGATAAAGGATGTTTGGAAAAATATGCCTGATAATTATACGAAAGTCTGTTGCCCCCACAGCGCGCGCCGCTTCTATAAAGTCGGCATTCTTCAGAGACAATGTCTGTGAGCGAATTATGCGCGCGGTCCCATACCAGGAAAACGGGATCAAAACGATGAAGATAAGCAGAAAATCAACGAAACCTTGCACCGTAACCAGCCATGCCAGAACGGACAAAATTAACATGCTCACAGCCACAAAAGCTGCAAGAACCATTAATTTATCGCGTTCGAGTCGACGAGCCACAAACAACAAACAAAGAGCGCCCGCGAAAATAGCCAAAAATATACTAAGGCCTCCGCTTGATGCCCAAACCACCGACGGAGAATTAATCAACTCATCCATCGCAGATTCATATTGCGGTCGTATTGTTGCTGAAATCAGAATCATAAACAGCAAGCCCGGAAGCATTGCCGTTATCTCTCCTATACGGTTAATAATCATATCGGTCTTTCCGCCTTTATAACCCGCCAACATGCCCAAAAAAACGGCAAGCATCCCGGCTCCGGTAAAGAACGTGGCAATGGTTATGCCAATATCGTTCCGTAGAGCAAAAAGAGTCCGTGAAAACATATCGCGACCAAGCCTATCGGTGCCAAAAATATGTTCGGCTGAAGGCAATTTATTTACATTTGTCAGATCCTGAGCGAGTGGATCATATGGAGCAATAACTGAGGCGAAAATTCCAAAAAAATACAAAACCGTCAGAATAAACAATGCTACGCTCGCGATACGATGACGTAAACACCATCGCTTTATTTTGAATAACCGCGAACGTTCTTGTCGCGTATCAAAATATTCTTCGTCTCCAGATTCTTTCAAGCGTTTTGCAATATAATCTTCGACGTTATGTGTGCCCATAATCACCCTTACTTTTTCAATGTGCCGATAATTGTTCCTACCTTATCACTAATATTTTAATTTTGTCAATCCCGCCGTCTTTATGCCGCATACATTTTAAAGAACTTAATAATCTGCTTTATATTGATGCTGTAACACTCCAAAACGTATAACTTATTAAACAAAACCTGGCGCGGTCCGGAAAGAAAATGTATTATTTTTTGATCTTACCCAGCGAGAAAAATAGTTTAAAAATCAAAATCCCGCTCTTGACTGAGCGGGATATTGAAAAATATTTGAGCGCGTCTGTAAGCCGAATTCTGTCTTTGTGCTTTTTAAAAACACAGAGGCTATCATCTATCTTGTCACATTCATTGCTGAATGCGATCTTTGCAGCACTCCACCGCTGCTCCGCAGCGGAAATCCGAAGCACGAAATCCTAAATCCGAAACAAATATTTCGTATTTCGATATTCGAATTTCGAGTTTCCGATGCGAAGCATCGGTAGCACGGCCTTGCACCAAGAAGGGTTTTTCTCTTCTAACAATCGCTAGTTAGAACTGTGAGCTCTTACCTCACTCTTTTCACCCTTACCCAATTCTAATTTGAAAATTAAATTTGGGCGGTATTGTTTCTGTGACACTATCCGTACCATGCATATTTCTATACATAGTCGTGGGTGTTACCCACTTCTTGCTTCCCAGCCCTAATTTTGCATCTACCCACTATAAACTTCAGAAATATTTATCGATAACTATTTTAATCTTTTCAGGTAATGTGATTAGCTGCAAAATTAGAGCCGGGGGTGTTCGGACTTTCCTCGCTATTGCGTAATAGCCCAACGCACTCTATTAAATAATATGCTATTTTTTAATTTTTGTCAACCCTCACACCATTTTTGCGGAAAAAATATCTATACATAACCAGCTTTAGTTTTTATCCGTAATACAACAGTTTTGGACTCCGACGTCACGTCGGAGTCCAAAACCAATTGTTCATCCTGCAAAAACTGGTGTGGGGGTCAACCCGCACAAACAAAAATAAAAAGCCTCGTTTTCACAAGGCTTTAAAAATTATTTTTGTTAAGCGGCCTGCGTTGAGCCTGCAACAGAACGATTGTTCTGCGAGGAAGTTCTTGCTTGCTTCTTGGGCTTTTCTTTCTTTACCTTTTCGGTGTAAGAACTGCCCTTACAGCAAGAAGCTGAACAACCGCACTTGGGTCCACCGATTGCCTGCTGATTGGAAGTCATGCCTCGATTACTCCTTTACTTCCGGATTGGATTTGTCCGGCTCCTGTACGTTATCGTCAAACCAAAGACCTATCACGATATTGGGTTCTCTCTTTACGGAAACGGGTCTGTCTACCCGCACTAGTGCATTTCCCTGTTTGCCCCTATGCCGTTTGAGCTGCAAAACAACCAAACGATCAGCTGGAGTTTCGGGAATAATACTGATAGTACCGTCATCATCAATGCGAGCACGCATCACTATCCTCCTTCTAAAATGTACGAAGTTTTTAAATTATATATTAAAAAGTATTAATTGTCAACCCCGTTAGAAGATTGCCTCTTTGTTTGGCGGTCAAAGAAGTCCGCGGACTTCTTTGACTGTTATAAAATGGGTATTTCTTATAAATAAACAATTTTTCCTAAAAATGTTCGCAATTTTCTAACGGGGTCAACCCTCGCACCATTTTTATCGCAAGAATATTCGCAGATACTAATTTTTAACCTTTATCTCCATCAAAAGAATTTTCCCTGTGTGTCTTCCTCGTCTAAAGCTGCGTTCACCATATGATCCGCTTTTTTATTTTGCTCTCTGGGAACGTGGACAAAAACTATATCTTTAAAATCCTGTTTGCTGTTCCAAATTTCAATAAAAAGAGGTATCAACGTTTCTTCTTTAATTTTATATTCTCCTCTTACTTGCTTCATTAAAAGTTCTGAATCTGCCCTAACCTCAACAATCGAATTTTCGGCTTTGTCGCTGCCGATCAGCGCCTTTAGTTTCTTGAGTGCAGCAACTAAAGCTTTATATTCCGCCACATTATTTGTGGTTTCTCCGATAACTTCACCGTGCTCTTTGAGAAGGCGTTCTTTAGAGTCTTGAATAACAAAACCTATTGCGGCAGGTCCGGGATTGCCGCGGGAACCGCCATCAGTATAAATAATAAAATCACTCATAATTATATATATTTTCTGAATATTCGTCTTTTATGTCTGCGGGCATGATTCCCAAAACACGCCAATCGATTATTTTAAGTTTAAGATCCCGATGACCATTCCAGCTATCGGCAATTAACTCAATAATACAGTGCAAATTGGAACCCAGACGCACTTCGGGCAAACGAGCAGCTTTAAAAAGTATGCCCTTCAATAACTTTCCTCCTTCGTGTGCAAAAAGTTTCATCTGCAGATGTTCTGTCTTCTTGCCAACCTCTTTTAATTCAACTACTTCCAAATTTTCCAACATAAAATACGGCATACGGTTCTCTTCGCCATAGGGAGCCATTTTCTTCAACCAATCCCAGAATTCCCAATTTATATCTTTTGCGCTCAATAAAAGATCTATACTTTGTGTCGGCTCAACCGGAACAAAATTGTCTTGCGTATATTTTTCAAATCTTTCTTTAAAAATATCAAAATTTTCTTTTTTAATTGCCGCACCGGCAGCCCGCGCGTGTCCTCCCGACTCTACAAATAATTCTTCTCCGCAATTGCGCATAGCTTCAACAACATCAAAACCCTCAGGACATCTGGCTGAACCTCTAAGTAAATTATTTTTTTCGTTGAACAAAAAAATGGGTCTTTTCCACTGTTCAAGTAACTTATTGGCTACTATACCTATTACCCCCAAAGACCATTTTTCGTCGTGAAGAACAATTGCTGAGGGAATATCGTTCAACTCCGCCAATTTTTCTTCGGCCTCCTTAACTATCCGGGTTACCATTTTTTGTCTTTCCTGATTCTTATCTTCAAGATCCTGAGCCAGCCGATCTGCTTCTTCCTGATCTTCTGTCGTAAGTAAAGCAAAAGCTATATTGGCGTGTTCCAGTCGGCTTGCGGCATTAATTCTGGGAGCAATTGAAAAAGCCACCGTTTCCGCATCAAGATCCGATTCTCCCGAAATTCCGGCTTTAAGTAACATTGCCCTAAGTCCCAGTCTTTCTGTTCTTGAGATCATGGGCAATCCAAAGATTAATAATGTTCTGTTCTCGCCAATTAAAGGTACGGAATCCGCAACCGTTGCTATAGCTACAATATCCAGGAATTTTTTCTCGTAACCCAAGGGCAAATTAACCGCCAATTGCCCGGCATGAGACAAACGCAACATCGCTTGGACAAATTTAAATGCGACGCCCGTTCCGCAAAGCCATTGAAATGGATATGTTTCGCCGATTACTTTGGCATCTATTATGGCTACGGCAGGAGGTAATTTGTCTTTAGCCAAATGATGATCCGTAACGATCGTATCAATACCCGCTTCATTTAATTCTGCTATTTCCCAATTTTCAGTTACCCCGCAATCAACCGTAATAACCAAATTAGCTTTTAATCTCTTTATTTCGGCAATACTTATTTCGGTCAGACCATGCCCTTCTTCAAAACGATCAGGCAGATAAGAAATCACATCGGCTCCAAGATCTTTTAGCAATGTAGTGAGAATAACCGTACCGCACGTACCGTCTGCATCGTAATCACCAAATACTATAATTTTTTCTTTATTATCAAGTGCCCTCTTTACGCGTTGTGTCGCCTTCTCCATATCTTTGAACAAAAATGGGTTGTGAAGAGCGATATTATAATCCGGACGAAAAAATTCATCCAACAATTCCTGAGTATTTAGGCCGCGCTGCCAAGCCAAATTTAAAATCAAATCAGGATACTCTCGAAATTGTATCCTGAATGAATCCGGTGCCGTAGGTTTTAAAACCCAATTTTTATTCTTATCCATACCAGGTGGTAGAAATTTGATTTATAACTAAACTCTATCGAATATTCTGCTAAAAAGTTGTTTTTTAAACTTGAACACACGCCAGATAAATTTGTTCCGCTTTGCGGAACGATCAAATTTTCACTACCTGGCATAAATATTTTAGTTTCGCAAAGCTTCTATTCCGGGTAACGATTCTCCGCATAAGAATTCAAGCATAGCGCCTCCTCCGGTTGAAATAAAATCTATATAGTGATCAAGATAAAGTCTTTCGATTATTACTGTTGTGTCGCCTCCGCCAACAACGTTAAACCCTTCCGATAGCGCAACAGCCTCAGCCGTCATTTCGGTTCCTCTGGCAAAAATACTTATCTCGTGCATGCCCATGGGACCGTTCCAAAAAACAGTTTTACTTTGACCTATTATTTCAGCAAACATCTTACGGGTTTCGGGTCCTATGTCAAAAATGCTTTCGTCGTCCTGTATGCCGTCCAAAGAACGCACTTCTGTTTTTGCGTCAGATGAAGCTTCTTTAGCAACTATAAAATCAACAGGTATATGTACTTTTGGGGATTTAAAATCAAATTTTGAAACACGTTCTAACATTGATTCTTCCGTGAATGATTTGCCGATATTATAACCTTGAGCTTTAATTAATGTTGAAGCTAAAGCTCCACCTAAAAGCAAATGATCAACCCAAGGCAAAAACCTCTCCAAAAAATCTATTTTGGTTGAAATCTTAGATCCGCCCATAACCGCAACCAATGGGCGCTCAGGATTATCTTTAAGTCGTCCTACCGCTTCTATTTCCCGCGTCATCAGAGGTCCGGCTGCATGAGGAAGTAATTTTGGTATTCCCACAATTGAAGCGTGTGCTCTATGAGCATCTCCAAACGCCTCATTAATATATACTTCACCTAAAACAGCCAACTCTTTCGCAAATCCGGCGTTATTACTCTCTTCACCTTGATGAAAACGTAAATTTTCAAGCAAAACAACATCTCCTTTTTTAAGATCGCTGCATAATCTTTCCACTCTTTCTCCAACACAATCTTCTGTAAAAATAACGTCTTTACCCAACAAATGGCTCAGCCTGCCGCCTATGGGAAGCAAACTCAAAGCAACGTCTCTTTTCCCTTTTGGTCTTCCCAAATGCGACAATATTATCGGGATGCCTCCCTTTTCGATTATAAGTTTAATAGTCGGCACAACAGCACGTATTCTAAAATCATCGCTTATGTCAGCCTCTGTAGGTATACGGTCGATCTTAAAAAAGGGAACGTTAAAATCAACACGAAGTAAAACGCGTTTTCCGTCCAATTCCAACTGATTTATATTTGGCAGGTCCATACCGGGTAGTAGAAATTCGACTATTAATTCATCGATTTCTCAAAAAATGTTTAATTGAAACTGCTCATCTTCTGCTAATACCAAATGGTGCTGCTTGACTGTTCGTTTAAACGAACAGTCGAATTTTCACTACCCGGCATAGATAAAAATATCGTAACATCAAAAGAAGGCTTAAACAAACTTGCCCAGTACTTAAATTTACATGCACTCAAATACAATCTTAAACCCATATTATTTTATGTGCTTCCAAAAATCCGCTTACCGAGCCTTATAAATTTAAGTGCTGGGTGTGCTATAATTGCCTTATGGAAGAAAAAATGCCCAAAAATATAGTTATATTGGGAGGCGGATACGGCGGTATCCGCACAGCTTTAGACGTCGGGCGTTTTTTAAAAAATAACGATACAACAGCTCATAACTGGACACTACATATAATAGATAAATCCGATTCGCATGTATTTACTCCGAACCTTTATGAAATGGCAACCGTTCTAAAAGAAGACGCTTCGGCATGGAACATAAAAAAAGCTGTGGCGTTAGAGTTTAGTGAGATATTTACCGGCCTACCCATACACTACAAACAGGACGTTGTTCTTGAAATAGATACAAAAAATAAAAAAATTGTTTTGCGCGACGGGCAACCGCTGAATTATGAAATTCTTGTTCTGGCGTTGGGCTGCGAAACAAATTTCTTCAATATTGAAGGCCTTGAAGGCAACAGTTCAAGTCTGAAAACCGTGGAACATGCGGTAATAATACGAAATGCCATAAATACGATAATCTCAAGCCAAAATACGGGACAAGAAGCACATATTGCAATAGGCGGCGGAGGCCCCACCGGAGTAGAGTTGGCGGGAGAACTGACAAGATTTATTCATAAAAAATGTTCATTCAAAGAGAATAAAAATTGCCGTAAAATTAAAATAACTATCTTTGAGGCCGGAGATACAATATTGAACGGTTTGCCGTCCGCCACAATAAACTCTGTACGATATCGCCTGAATAAATTGGGAGTTAATATTAAAGAGAAAACATCTATACTTAAGGCAGAAAAAGAATTTTTATATATAAAAAACCCCGACCAACAGGAAGAAAAGGTCTTCTGCGATCTACTGATCTGGGCAGGCGGCACAAAAATAAGTCCTTTATTGGAAGCGATAGTTGCACCAAAAGATAAAAAGGGCAGATGTCTGGTTGAATCATCTTTAGAAGTTAAACTTCAGAGCACGGACAGCAACACCAACCCGCAACATATTTACGCAATCGGAGATTTGATATGTTTTACCGATACGCGGACAGGAAAACCGCTGCCTGGTACGGCTTATATTGCAATCGAAGAAGGAAAGGTGGTCGCCAAAAACATTATTGGAAAAATATCAAAAAGTGAAAACAATAAAATAAGTTACTCTGCCCCTAAATTTTATCCGTTTGCCATACCACTGGGAGGCAAATATGCAATCTTCAGTTTCGGCTCAATAAGCATGAGTGGCTTTTGGGGTTGGTTGGTCCGCATATTTATTGATCTGCGTTATTTTCTATCCATTCTGCCGCCACATAAGGCAGTACCCTTCTGGATAAAATCTGTTCTCCTGATGATAAAAAATGATTAAAACGCTCCTATAAACAGGAGCGTTTTGGTATATCACTAAAAGAACACCCTATTTTAACAAGGCTGTTTTTTTGATTATCAAAGCGAAATCCTTAGGGTTGGTTGATGCTCTTCCGATCAATGCTCCGCCTATTTCCGCAGAAGAAATAAAATTTGCAATATTTTTAGAAGTTACTGAACCGCCATACAGCATTCGTATATTTGCTGCAGCCTTACTTCCTATTCTTCTAGCCAAAACTTTTCTTATTTCTATAATCGCCTCTTTGGCGTCTTGCGGAGTATCGGCGTTCCCGGTTCCAATAGCCCACACGGGCTCGTAAGCAATTATTAGTTTAGCGATATATTTTTTATCCAGGCCTTTTATGCTTGCTGAAACTTGATTTAAAAGTGTCTTTTTCCAATTGCCTACTCTTTTTTGCTCACCCACACACAATATTGGTTTCAAGCCCTCTTTACTTGCTGCAATAAGTTTTTGAACTACAACTTCATCTGTTTCATCAAATATATATCTTCTTTCTGAGTGACCGATAATTACATACTCAACACCATAATCTTTTAATAAATGCGCGCTAACTTCTCCCGTAAATGCCCCTTGCGTACCTTCAGAAAGATTCTGCGCGCCGGTTGATATACTTGACCTCTTTATTATTGCGTTAACTGTCGGCACCATAAGGAATGGCGCGCATATTACAATTTTAACGCCGGATCCCATTTTCGAAGCTCTGACTGTAGACTTCAAAAGTTTCAATGCCTGATCGGATCTATTAACATATAATTTCCAATTTGCGACTATTAATTTTTTCATCCCGTTAGAGACAGGAAGCGCTTTTACGGAAACAGATTAAAGCGCTTCCGTATATCGCGCGCTCTGCTTTAAAATTTAATATATACTTAACTTACGATTTATCTTTTCATTCCCGTTATTGTGTCTCTAACGGGATTTCATAAAAACCACTATGTCTTAAATTTACGCAAAAATTGAGCTGCGGTTTCCGGCTCTATCGTAGAAATTTCTATACCGGTTCCCAATTCAAAGCCCGCCCAAATAGCGGTCTTGGGCAAAATTTCTATATGCCAATGATAATGAGGATAAAACCGGTTTTCCTCATTTTCTAGATCTATAGGTGAAGTATGAATGAAAAAATTATACGCGGGTTTATTTAACGCCAAAGAAATTCTGGTTAAAATATTTCTTAAAGCTTCTGCGCATTCCCCTATTTCTTCCATGCTTATATTTTTAAATGTCGGCTCGTGCGCTTTTGGGAAAATCCTGATCTCAAAAGCCGACCTTGAAACAAATGGGCAGAAAGCTATAAAATATGCATTCTCAAAAACTATTCTTTTCCCGTCTTTTTTTTCCCATGCGATCATTTCGCAATGAACACATTTACCGTGGTCTTCAAAATAACGTTTTGATCCGGCTAAAGATTTTGAAACATCGGGAGGAACTACCGGTATGGCCATTATTTGCGAATGCGGATGGTACAAAGATGCTCCGGCTTCTTTGCCGAAATTGTGAAATATGGAGACGTAGTGAATAGTCGAGCGAAGCGAAAGATTATTAAACCTTATCGCATAAGCTGAAATTACGGATTGTGCTTCGGCTTGTGAAATAGCATCGAAACTTCTGTCGTGATCGCGCATTATAACAACTTCATGAAAACCGGTACCGTCTAAAACAGTATATGGCCCGACATATCGCGCATGACGTTGCTTGGCCGTGCCGGAAAAAGCCGGATATTTATTTGGTACAACTTGAACGAACCAATCAGGAGAATCTTTCTTTATTTCTTTGCCGCTTCTATCCAAAATTAAAATGGGCTCACTGTTGCCATGAGCTTTCGGATCCTCAAAAGGGCATTCTTTTTTAGAAACATATGCGATTTCTGCTTTTTTTAAGCCCGCAAAATCATTTGGTCTCTTGCCCCGCCCAGTGGCAATAACTATCCAATCGCGGGTAACGGGATCTCTGCGTAATTCAGATATTTTTTTTGATGTTTCCTTTTTCATATATCGCTTCCCGTAAATATTATATTAGAACTATAATTATTTATTATAAATACCCATCCACAACCATAAACGGATTTTAAATAGTTCAATCAGCGTCTTAAAATAAGCCGATGCCTTTACTTTACTTTCGGCGTCATGTATCCAACGAATCCCCACTTCTTTCACTTTAAATTTAAACTTAAGCGCCAAAGCCAAAGCTTCCATATCAAAACCCCATTTATCTATACGGCTTAACGGAAAGATCTTTTCGGCGGCTGGAGCCGTAAAAAGTTTGAATCCGCGTTGGGTGTCGTGAATGCCGGGCAATATTAAAAACTGTATAAGAACATTGGCTCCCTTACCTGCCAATACGCGAAAAATCGGCTCTTTTTTTTCAACAGCGCTTTGCTTTAGACCAATAGAGCCGATAACAACATCGTATCCTCCTTGATTATCGGATACATTTGATTTATTTTCTTGAGTTAAATTTATCCACGGCAAAAGCTTTTCTAATTCCTCTATGGGCGTAGCGTTATCGGCATCCGTAAAAAGACGTAAGCTTCCATACGCTTCGGTCATCCCTTGTCGCACCACATATCCCTTACCGTGGTTTTCTTTATTCGCTATTAAACGTAATCGCTTTGTGAGCTTTTGATAGCCTTCGACTATATTAACCGTCCCGTCGGAAGAACCGTCACTAACAACCAAAATCTCGCTAGTCCAGGATTTTTTAGCTAAGTAAGCATCTATTGCCTGCAACGTCTTGCCTATCCTTCGTTCCTCGTTATATGCCGGAATAACTATTGAAATAAAAGGGATTCCTTGGTTCATAAATATAAAATAAATAACAGGCGCCAACCTGTTATCATTATATCACGCCCGGCTCTAATTTTATATTTATCCGAAAATTAAACTTTCTTGAATTAACTGCGAAAATACTGTTCAAGCAACAATGCTGCCGCCAGATCATCAATATGCTCTTTTTCCGGATGTAATTTTTGTGCTTGAACGCTAGTTAAACGTTCATCAATAAATTCAACTGGCGCGCCGATCTCCTGATGCAAACGTTCTGCGAACACCCTTGTTCCTTTTGTCTGTTCGCTGTCCTCTCCGCTTAAACTCAACGGCAGGCCAACAATAATTTTTTCTATTGATTCCTTAACACAAAATTTTTTGAGTTCTTCATAAACATGCGCCGAATTCTGAATAATGCCGCGTGAAAAAGCGATCTTTGATCCGCTATCCCCCACAGCTAATCCTATTCTTTTTTCGCCATAATCAATAGCCAAAATTTTCACAATTTTATATCTTAGTTAGTATTTCTGTTCCTGCCGTTGTTATTGCAATAGTATGTTCAAAATGAGCAACAAGACTGCCATCGGTTGTTTCAAAACCAAAACCGTCTTTTGATTCTCGGATATTTGGTGAACCTGCCGAGATTATCGGCTCAATAGCAATCACCATGCCGTCAACTATTTTTTCGCCGGAGCCAGTCACGCCATAATTTGGGACATGAGGCGGTTCATGTAAATTTTTCCCGATGCCGTGTCCGACCAGTTCGCGAATAGCTGAAAAGCCTTCTTTTTCTATATAAAACTGTATTGCGCTAGAAATATCACCGATACGATTACCTACTTTTGCCTTTCCGATGCCTCGCGCTAAAGCCTCCCGCGTAACATGTATCAGACGTGAAGCAGGATAGCTTATATTTCCGACACCTACAGTAAATGCCGAATCCGAATACCATCCGTTTGAAATAACTCCGAAGTCTAAACCAATAATATCTCCTTCTTTAAGAGGTATTTTAGAGGGCACGCCATGAACAGCAATACTATTTAACGAAGCGCATATAACAGCGGGAAATTTTTGGTAACCTCGAAAAGCAGTCTCGACACCGGCTAACTCAATCAGATTTTCAGCTTCCTTATTAATATCAAAAGGCGTCGCGCCGGGTTGAGCCATTTTAATTAACTTTCTTAGTATTTTTGCGCAGATGTGCCCGGATTCTCGCATTCCGTCGATATCTTTTTTACTCTTTATTTCGATTTTTGCGCTCATACCCAGTATATCAACTTCCAGCGACCCCGCCGAAGGCGGGGTCGAAGTTTATATTTAAATAATTAATAAATTTCATATATTTTATAAAATATTCATTAGTTATCACCTAGTTTTGCTCAGTTTCAACTGGAAGTTGTATTTCTGGGCATAAACTACATTTTCTGGCATATATCGCTAAATAC
This sequence comes from Parcubacteria group bacterium GW2011_GWB1_40_14, assembly GCA_000996085.1. Taxonomy (GTDB): domain Bacteria; phylum Patescibacteriota; class Minisyncoccia; order Terrybacterales; family GWB1-40-14; genus GWB1-40-14. Next base: position 40,800 of record LBYG01000007.1, read on the forward strand.
CGACAACTCATCCCTTGCGCCATCAACACTATATAAACCTAACCCGTATTCTTTAGCGCGAAATACCGCAGGCTTTGTTCTTGCCGTAAATTCTTCAAGTCTTTTTTTAATAACAGACTCAGTATCCAAAGAACCTCTTGTTACAAGAGAATTGCCGCATTTCTTGCATATGTCTTTATGATAATTTTGCTGATGAGGCAAACGACACGAGGAACATATGCGGCGATGGGTATTTCTGTCTATTGAAACCTGGGGAGCTACCATTAATTCAAAAACGTAAATATTCTCCTTAGCAAAAAATTCCAAAATAGCCGGAAATAATTGATCCGCTTCAAACAAAGTTCGTGGAGAGCCGGAAAAAACAAGCGATTTATTTTGTTCAACCAATTCCTTTATTTTTTTCTTTACCCAAAAGGAAACGACCGCCGGCGTATTTAATTCTCCCGAAGAAAATTTTCGCCTCTCTTCGGCATAATAAACAGTTTCTCCGTTTATAGTAATTTCTTCCGCCTCATTACTATTCAGCGCCGCCTCAATAATACGACTGGTTTCAAAATGATAAAAACCGAATTTTTCTTT